>NZ_CP113527.1:0-107500 GCF_028877475.1 Lysinibacillus irui
TTGGAACATTTAGAAGAACTATGGAATAATGTCCTGGCTCAAGTTGAACAAAAAATTTCTAAACCAAGCTTCGAAACGTGGCTTAAGTCTACAAAACTACTATCTTACAATGGTAGTGGCTCTACTGTAACGATTGCTGCGCCAAATTCGTTTGCTCGAGACTGGCTTGAGAATCATTATATTCATTTGATTACAGGTATATTAACGGAGCTTACAGGCGAAGACTTGCTTATTAAATTTGTTGTTCAAAAAAACCAGGATTCGGACGATTTCGATTTGCCGGCGCCGATTATCCAAGCAAAAAATAACGATCACCATGATATTTCACCAGGTATGTTAAACCCGAAATATACTTTTGATACGTTTGTTATTGGCTCTGGTAACCGCTTTGCACATGCTGCCTCGCTAGCAGTCGCTGAAGCCCCTGCGAAAGCTTATAATCCATTCTTTATTTATGGGGGAGTAGGGCTTGGTAAGACACACTTAATGCATGCAATTGGCCATTATGTTTTAGAGCATAATCCTAATGCGAAGGTAGTCTACCTATCATCTGAGAAATTTACAAATGAATTTATTAACTCAATTCGTGATAATAAAGCACTTGATTTTCGCAATAAATACCGCAACGTGGATGTACTGCTAATTGATGATATTCAATTCCTAGCTGGAAAAGAATCAACTCAAGAAGAATTTTTCCACACTTTTAATACTTTACATGAAGAATCAAAGCAAATTGTTATATCAAGTGATCGACCTCCGAAAGAGATTCCTACATTGGAAGATCGGCTACGTTCACGTTTTGAATGGGGGCTAATAACTGATATTGCGCCACCTGATTTGGAAACTCGTATTGCTATCTTGCGTAAAAAGGCAAAAGCAGATGGTCTAGAGGTTCCAAATGAAGTAATGCTTTATATTGCGAACCAGATTGACTCCAATATTAGGGAGCTTGAAGGTGCGCTTATTCGCGTCGTCGCCTATTCTTCACTGGTAAACAAAGATATTACGGCAACATTGGCAGCCGAGGCTCTAAAGGACATTATCCCTAACTCAAAGCCACGGACTGTGACAATATTAGACATTCAGAATGCTGTAGGAGAGCATTTTAATATACGTTTAGAAGATTTTGCTGCTAAAAAACGTACTAAATTAATTGCCTTTCCACGTCAAATTGCAATGTATTTATCACGCGAATTAACAGATTTTTCGCTGCCGAAAATTGGCGAAGAGTTTGGTGGCCGTGACCATACGACTGTCATCCATGCACACGAAAAAATATCTTCTATGTTGAAAAATGACGTTCAACTTCAACAAGATGTTAAACAAATTCGTAGCATGCTAGGGAAGTAATTGCTGTGGACAATCCAACTATTTAAACACAAACTTATACACAGTCTATCTACATGTGGATAGACTGATTTTATTCATAAAACTATACTTATCCACAAATCCACAGAGCCTATTACTATATCTTTTTTATTTTATATAAATAAATAATATAAATATGTGAGGGAAAACGAATGAAATTTGATATTTTACGTGACCGTTTATTAGAGGGTTTAAATGATGTCATGAAAGCCGTAAGTTCTAAAACAACTATTCCTATTTTAACTGGGATTAAAATTGATGTAACAGAAGAAGGCATCCGCTTAACAGGTAGTGATGCAGATATTACAATCCAAACTTTTATTCCAGTTGAAGAAGATGGACAACAAATTATTCACATTGCAGAAACCGGATCTATTGTTGTACAAGCACGTATGTTTAATGAAATTGTACGTAAATTACCAACAAATGATGTTGAAATTCAAGTAACACCAGGTTTTCAAACACATATTCGCTCAGGAAAATCTGAATTCCATTTAATTGGATCTGATGCTGCAGAATATCCTTTACTACCAGAATTAACGGAAGATCAAAAATTTACTATTCCTGCGGATCTATTAAAAACAATTATTCGTGAAACAGTGTTTGCTGTTGCCACTTCAGAAAGTAGACCAGTGTTGACAGGTGTAAACTGGCAGATTAAAAATGAAACTTTAATCTGTGTTGCAACAGATAGTCATCGTTTAGCAAGACGTAAAGTCCAACTGGAAAATTTACCGAAAGTTGAACATAGCGTAGTGATCCCAGGAAAAAGTTTGAATGAATTAAATAAAGTACTTGAAGATTCTACAAATTTAGTGCAAATCGTTATTACAAGTCAGCAAGTATTATTTAAAACTGGCGATGTATTATTCTTCTCTCGCTTACTGGAAGGGAATTATCCAGATACAACACGTTTAATTCCTGAAGAATATCAAACGAATGTAACAATTAATGGGAAATCCTTGTTGCAAGCTATTGACCGTGCTTCACTTGTGGCAAGAGGTGATCGTAACAATGTTGTTCGTTTTGAAATTTTAGATAATCAAGCAGTTGAAGTTTCTTCTAATTCACCTGAAATTGGTAAGGTGCAAGAAGAAATTCCTGTTGAAGCGTTAGAAGGGGAAAGTTTGAAAATTTCCTTCAGTGCTAAATACATGATGGAAGCATTAAAAGCAATTGATGGTCAAGATGTGGTCATTCAATTTACTGGGGCAATGAGACCATTTATTTTACGTTCTGTTCATGATGATGCTATTTTACAATTAATTTTACCTGTAAGAACTTACTAAGATTATAAGATCCGTTAAGATAGTCGCTAATTGTGACTATCTTTTTTTACTTATGGCGTAATTTTAGGTATGATAGAGAGATAGACAGTCTGTATTCGGAGGGGAACACACTATGCAGGACATTAAAATTGATGAGGAGTTCATCACGTTAGGGCAGCTATTAAAAATTACTGATGCCATTAGTTCAGGTGGAATGGCCAAGTGGTTTTTACAAGAAAATGCTGTATATGTTAATGGAGAAGTAGACGATCGTCGAGGTCGAAAATTACGTGACGGTGACGTGGTAAATATTCCTGGCTGTGGTCGTTTTCAAATCGTAGGACCAACTGGACAGTAAATTATGTATATTGAGCAAATAAAACTTACAAATTACCGTAATTATGATGCCTTAGCTTTAGACTTTTCTCCGAAAATTAATGTTTTCATTGGTGAAAATGCACAAGGAAAAACAAACGTTATGGAGTCCATCTATGTTTTAGCAATGGCTAAATCCCATCGAACTACGAACGATAAAGAATTAATACGTTGGGATTCAGACTATGGTAAAATAGAAGGGGCCGTAAAAAAAAGGCATGGTATTTTACCGATCGAACTTACGATTACAAAGAAAGGTAAAAAGGGCAAGATAAATCATATAGAGCAAAGTCGCCTCAGTCATTATATTGGTCAAATGAACGTCGTTATGTTTGCGCCAGAAGATTTAAACGTGGTAAAGGGGAGTCCGCAAATACGTCGACGTTTTATTGATATGGAGATTGGGCAAATTTCGCCTGTCTACTTACATGATTTATTAACCTTTCAAAAAGTTTTAAAACAACGAAACCATTTCTTAAAGATGAACCAGGGCAAGTCCTTATCAAATGATGTGATGTATGAGGTCTACAATGAACAATATATTCACGCAGCTACCCAAATTATTCGTAAAAGATTTCAATTTATGGATTTGTTGCAGGAGTGGGCGGAACCTATACACGCAGGTATATCGCAAGGTAAGGAAACATTGGTTATAAAATATCGTACGGTAGCTGGTATTGAAAAAGAACACTCTACTAGCGAAATTGAAAATACTTTACATCAAAAATTGATTGAAGCGAGAGAACGTGAATTTGACAGGGGTGTCACATTAGTTGGCCCACATCGTGATGATTTGCAGTTTTTAGTAAATGGCTATGATGTTCAAACTTATGGCTCACAAGGACAACAACGTACTACAGCGTTATCTTTAAAGCTTGCTGAAATTGAATTAATTAAACAAGAAACAAATGAAACACCCATACTACTTTTAGATGATGTTTTGTCGGAACTCGATGATTATCGTCAATCGCATTTATTAAATACCATTCAAGGTGAAGTCCAGACCTTTGTTACAACTACAAGTGTAGATGGAATTCATCATGAAACGATGGAACAAGCTCAACTGTTCCACGTGAAACAAGGAGCGATTGATAAAAGTTAGCCAGGGTAGTTTTTTAGATTACAAAAGAATGGTAATAGTCAGCTCGGTTGACTGTTCATTCATTTACACACAATGATGTTATGAAGGAGTAGATGAAAGCCGTGGCTATAGAGAACGAAGGTTTACAAAACCAAGCTTATGAGGCTGATCAGATCCAGGTATTAGAAGGTTTAGAGGCAGTACGTAAAAGACCAGGGATGTATATCGGTTCTACAAGCTCTAAAGGGCTTCACCATTTAGTATGGGAAATTGTTGATAATAGTATCGATGAAGCTCTTGCAGGATTTTGTACAGATATAAGTGTAACAATTGAAAAAGATAACTGGATTCGCGTAGAAGATAATGGACGTGGGATTCCAGTAAGTATTCAAGAAAAAATGGGTAAGCCAGCTGTCGAAGTTATTATGACAGTTTTACATGCTGGTGGTAAATTCGGCGGTGGAGGCTATAAAGTTTCTGGTGGTCTTCACGGAGTAGGGGCATCAGTGGTGAATGCACTCTCTGTGGAAACAATTGTTCAGGTTCACCGTGAAGGTCATATCCATGAAATTAAATTCGAACGAGGAAAGACAGTTCAAGAATTAACGATTATTGGTGATACAGATCACAATGGTACAACAACACGTTTTAAAGCTGATCCAGAAATCTTTAAAGAAACAACTGTTTATGAATTTGACATTTTAGCTCATCGTATTCGAGAGTTAGCTTATTTAAATCGTGGCATTAAGATTACCATTGCTGATGAACGTGAAGATCAAGAACGTTCAACTACATACCACTATGAAGGTGGTATTCGTTCCTATGTAGAACATTTAAACCAATCAAAAGAGCCTATTCATGATCCAATTGATGTTCTTGGCGAAAAGGATGGAATCACAGTAGAAATTGCTATGCAATATAATGCTGGATTCTCCTCTAATATCTTTTCATTTGCTAATAACATTAATACGTATGAAGGTGGTACTCACGAGTCTGGTTTTAAAACAGCACTTACACGTGTTATTAATGATTATGCACGCAAAAGCGGATTACTAAAAGAATCTGATGCAAATCTTACAGGTGAGGATGTACGTGAAGGATTAACAGCTATTGTCTCTGTAAAACATCCCGATCCTCAATTTGAAGGACAAACGAAAACAAAGTTAGGGAATTCTGAAGTAAGTCAAATTACCAATTCATTATTCTCAGATGGCTTTGAACGTTTTATGTTAGAAAATCCGACAGTAGCTCGTAAAATTGTCGAAAAAGGTTTAATGGCAGCACGTGCACGTGTAGCGGCTAAAAAAGCTCGTGAGTTTACTCGTCGTAAAAATGCACTGGAGGTTTCAAGCTTACCAGGTAAATTAGCTGACTGTTCTTCAACAAATCCAGCTGAATGTGAAATCTATATTGTTGAGGGTGATTCTGCCGGAGGATCTGCTAAATCAGGACGTGATCGTCACTTCCAAGCAATTTTGCCTCTACGTGGTAAAATTCTCAATGTTGAAAAAGCCCGACTAGATAAAATTCTATCGAATGCAGAAATCCGTGCAATGATCACAGCTTTTGGTACAGGTATTGGAGAAGAGTTCAATTTAGAAAAGGCGCGTTATCATAAAATCATTATCATGACTGACGCCGATGTTGACGGAGCACATATCCGTACATTACTTTTAACTTTCTTCTTCCGTTTCCTTCGACCTCTTGTGGAAGCAGGCTATATTTATATTGCGCAGCCACCACTTTATCAAGTTAAACAAGGTAAGCATGTTGAATACTGCTATGATGAGGAAACGTTAAAGGAAATTTTAGAGCGTCTACCTAAAATGCCAAAACCAAATGTACAACGATATAAAGGTCTTGGTGAAATGAATGCTGAACAACTTTGGGAAACAACAATGGATCCAGAGCACCGCACATTATTACAAGTAGAATTAGATGATGCAATTAAAGCAAACCAAGCATTTGAACGTTTAATGGGCGATGAAGTTGAACCTCGTCGTCAATTTATCGAGGAAAATGCCGTATACGCTAATTTAGATATTTAGTTTTTCTTGAAAGGAGGTCTACACTTTGTCAGAACAAGAACGCTCCGGTGTTAAAGGAATTAATATCACAGAAGAAATTGAAACATCCTTTCTTGATTATGCAATGAGTGTAATTGTGTCACGTGCATTACCTGATGTACGTGATGGATTAAAACCAGTTCATCGTCGTATTTTATATGGGATGCAGGAGTTAGGAAATACAGCAGATAAGCCTTACAAAAAATCAGCACGTATTGTTGGGGATGTTATGGGTAAGTATCATCCACATGGTGACTCTTCCATTTATGATGCAATGGTACGTATGGCGCAAGATTTTAGCTATCGTTATATGCTAGTAGATGGTCATGGAAACTTTGGATCTGTTGATGGTGATGGGGCAGCAGCCATGCGTTATACTGAATCACGTATGTCTAAAATAGCCATGGAAATGCTCCGTGATATCAATAAAGATACAATTGACTATACAGACAACTATGATGGATCAGAAAAGGAACCTATCGTTTTACCGAGTCGCTATCCAAACTTATTAGTGAACGGTGCTGCAGGGATTGCTGTTGGTATGGCAACAAATATCCCTCCACACCAATTGGGAGAAACAATAGATGCCGTTATAGCTCTTTCCGAAAATCCAGCTATTACAACAGAAGAATTAATGGAAATTATCCCAGGGCCAGATTTTCCTACTGGGGGATTAATCTTAGGACGTAGCGGTATCCGCAGAGCCTATGAAACGGGTCGTGGTTCCATTATTATTCGTGCAAAGGTTGAAATTGAGCAAAAGTCCAATGGTAAGGAAACTATTCTTATTCATGAATTACCTTATCAAGTAAATAAGGCGAAGCTTATTGAAAAAATTGCAGAGCTAGTACGTGATAAAAAAATAGATGGTATTACAAATTTACGTGATGAATCTGACCGTCGTGGTATGCGAGTAGTCATTGAAATTCGTAAAGATGCCAATGCTAATGTTGTCTTAAATAATTTGTATAAACAAACAGCTATGCAATCAAGCTTCGGTATTAATATGCTGTCATTAGTAAATGGACAGCCAAAAGTACTGGGCTTAAAAGAGATGCTATACCATTATTTAGAGCACCAAAAAGTAATTATTCGTCGTCGTACAGAATTCGACCTTCGTAAAGCAGAGGACCGTGCTCATATTTTAGAAGGTTTACGAATCGCTCTAGATCATATTGATGAAATTATTGCTATTATTCGTGGTTCACGTAGTGGTGAAGAAGCGAAACCACAATTAATGGAGCGTTTTAATTTATCAGAGCGACAGGCTCAAGCTATTTTGGATATGCGTTTAGTTCGCTTAAGTGGATTAGAGCGTGAAAAAATAGAAGCGGAGTATCAAGAGCTTCAGATTCTAATAGCAGAATTAAAGGCCATTCTAGCTGATGAAGCGAAAATTGTTGATATTATTCGCACTGAAATTTTAGAGTTGAAAGAACGTTTTAATGATACACGCCGTACTGAAATTACATCAGGTGGTTTAGAAATGATTGAGGATGAAGACCTAATCCCTGTAGAAAACTCAGTTGTTACTTTAACGCATAATGGCTATATTAAACGTTTAGCTGCGAACACATACCGTAGTCAAAAACGTGGTGGCCGTGGTGTACAAGGAATGGGAACAAATGAAGATGACTTTGTAGAGCATCTAATGAATACCTCTACTCATGACACTATTCTATTCTTTACATCAAAAGGTAAAGTATTTAGAGCTAAAGGTTATGAAATTCCTGAGTTCGGTCGTACGGCTAAAGGGTTACCAATCGTTAACTTACTTAATATAGAAAAAGGCGAAAAAGTAACAGCTATGATTCGTGTGGGATCGTTTGATGAAGATGCATACTTTATCTTTACAACAAAAACAGGGATTACGAAACGTACACCTGTCTCTCAATTTGCTAACATCCGAACAAATGGTTTAATAGCTATTAGCTTACGAGAAGATGATGATCTTATTTCTGTGCGTTTAACAGATGGACATAAACAAGTTATTATTGGTACACGTGATGGTATGCTTGTTCGTTTCCAAGAAGATGATATTCGTTCTATGGGTCGTACAGCTGGTGGGGTTCGAGGTATTAAACTGCGTGACGGTGATGAAGTCGTTGGCATGGAGATTGTTGAACCAGGACAGGAAATTCTCGTTGTTACCCAAAAGGGTTATGGTAAACGTACTTCAGAAGAGGACTACCGTTTACAAAGCCGTGGCGGTGTAGGTCTGAAAACAATCCAGATTACAGATAAAAACGGTCCAATGGTAGCTGTAAAAACAGTTGATGGTTCTGAGGATCTCATGCTTATTACAATTAACGGTATGCTTATCCGCATGGATGTAAATGATATTTCATTAATTGGGCGTAGTACACAGGGAGTTCGTTTAATTCGATTAGGAGATGACGAATTGGTTGCAACTGTGGCTAAAGTTGAAAAAGAAGAAGAGTCTCAAGAAGATGAAGAGGATATAGAGGAATAATTTTAAACCGATGAACGACATTCAATTTGTCGTCATCGGTTTTTTACATAAATAATGAAAAATAAGTAATTATTTTGAATTCCATGTTAAAATGATAGTACCTTATTTAAGCAAGAAACAGTGGAGAGGTGTTTTTTTTATGGAAACTATACATGTTCCGATTTCAGAGTTAGGCGTTGGTAAAGTAATTTCTGAAGATATTTTTGCTAATACACAATATCCAATCATCTTTAAAGATACAAAGATTTCCTATGTACATTTGCAAGTTTTTCATGCTTTTAATATTTTCAATGTTCCCGTTTATAAAAATCAACAAGATGCTCAACTTGAAAAGAAAGAAAATGATGTCGAAGTTGTAATAGAAGATATTCCGACTTTTAGAAAAGTTTATAATAATTCCGTTGAACAATTTAAAAGAGAATTTAAAAATTGGGAAGCGGGAGCTAAAGTAGATATTGCTAAGGCAAGAACAATTATTTTACCTTTAGTAGAGATGGTATTAGATGATCGTACTATAATTTTTGATTTAAATGAGTATTCAAACCCTAAAGAATACTTGTATCATCATTGTGTTGCGACAGGTCTGATCTCTGCAGTTATTGCTCAAAAACTTGGATATGATAGAGGAACTACCATTCAAGTTGCAATTGGTGGATTATTAGCGGATTGCGGTATGGCCAAAGTGCATCCTCGTATTAGAGATAAGAAGACACCTTTAACAGAACAAGAATATAATGAAATTTATAAACATCCGGTATATAGCTATAATATGGTGAAAGATTTAACCGTTCTAAAGGAGACAATGAAAGAAGCAATCTTCCAACATCATGAACGTTTAAATGGAAGTGGATATCCAAAAGGGGAAAGGATTGCTAACATCTCTATTTTTGCACAAATTATTGCTGTTGCAGATGTATTTCATGCAATGACTTGTGAACGAGTGTATAGATCAAAGCAATCTTCATTTAAAGTTATAGAAATGATAAATGAATCGGAGTTCGGTAAGTTTGATATTAAAGTAGTGCGCGCATTAATTGATATTGTTGCGGATCTTCCTATTGGAACAATTGTAGAGCTTTCTAATCTAGAACGTGGAGAAGTAATGTTTGTGAATAAATTTGCACCAACACGTCCACTTATTAAATTGATTCATTCAGGGGAAATTTTTGATTTAGGCAAAAACCGTAGTTTTTACATTTCACGAATTATAACAAACATATAAAAGTAATAGGCAAGCCATATACCAGACTATGGCTGCCTTTTTATTAAGGCTGATCAATGTATTTCCTACAAACAAAATCATGCTCTTTAGTTTGAACTATCATAGTTTTAAGAGCAAGTATACATATTTTAAAGATTAGCAGACAGAATTATTTAAATAGTAGTTTTTTCAATGGAATGATGTTTTGAAATACCTATATAACATTGTTTTGAAATATTTATGTAGAAAGTGTTGACTTTATTTTAGAATCTTGATATTATAAATGAGTCGCCAAGAGGTGACACTGAAATAAATAACATGAACCTTGAAAACTGAACAAGCAAAACGTAATCAATAAAGTTTTAAGTAACTAGTTTCGGCTAGTGAACGAAACAAAATTTTGGACATCAAAATTGATGCCAGCAAAACAATTTGAGCTAATCAAATTTCTTTTATGGAGAGTTTGATCCTGGCTCAGGACGAACGCTGGCGGCGTGCCTAATACATGCAAGTCGAGCGAACAGAGAAGGAGCTTGCTCCTTTGACGTTAGCGGCGGACGGGTGAGTAACACGTGGGCAACCTACCTTATAGTTTGGGATAACTCCGGGAAACCGGGGCTAATACCGAATAATCTGTTCCACCTCATGGTGGAACACTGAAAGACGGTTTCGGCTGTCGCTATAAGATGGGCCCGCGGCGCATTAGCTAGTTGGTGAGGTAACGGCTCACCAAGGCGACGATGCGTAGCCGACCTGAGAGGGTGATCGGCCACACTGGGACTGAGACACGGCCCAGACTCCTACGGGAGGCAGCAGTAGGGAATCTTCCACAATGGGCGAAAGCCTGATGGAGCAACGCCGCGTGAGTGAAGAAGGTTTTCGGATCGTAAAACTCTGTTGTAAGGGAAGAACAAGTACAGTAGTAACTGGCTGTACCTTGACGGTACCTTATTAGAAAGCCACGGCTAACTACGTGCCAGCAGCCGCGGTAATACGTAGGTGGCAAGCGTTGTCCGGAATTATTGGGCGTAAAGCGCGCGCAGGCGGTCCTTTAAGTCTGATGTGAAAGCCCACGGCTCAACCGTGGAGGGTCATTGGAAACTGGGGGACTTGAGTGCAGAAGAGGAAAGTGGAATTCCAAGTGTAGCGGTGAAATGCGTAGAGATTTGGAGGAACACCAGTGGCGAAGGCGACTTTCTGGTCTGTAACTGACGCTGAGGCGCGAAAGCGTGGGGAGCAAACAGGATTAGATACCCTGGTAGTCCACGCCGTAAACGATGAGTGCTAAGTGTTAGGGGGTTTCCGCCCCTTAGTGCTGCAGCTAACGCATTAAGCACTCCGCCTGGGGAGTACGGTCGCAAGACTGAAACTCAAAGGAATTGACGGGGGCCCGCACAAGCGGTGGAGCATGTGGTTTAATTCGAAGCAACGCGAAGAACCTTACCAGGTCTTGACATCCCGTTGACCACTGTAGAGATATAGTTTCCCCTTCGGGGGCAACGGTGACAGGTGGTGCATGGTTGTCGTCAGCTCGTGTCGTGAGATGTTGGGTTAAGTCCCGCAACGAGCGCAACCCTTGATCTTAGTTGCCATCATTTAGTTGGGCACTCTAAGGTGACTGCCGGTGACAAACCGGAGGAAGGTGGGGATGACGTCAAATCATCATGCCCCTTATGACCTGGGCTACACACGTGCTACAATGGACGATACAAACGGTTGCCAACTCGCGAGAGGGAGCTAATCCGATAAAGTCGTTCTCAGTTCGGATTGTAGGCTGCAACTCGCCTACATGAAGCCGGAATCGCTAGTAATCGCGGATCAGCATGCCGCGGTGAATACGTTCCCGGGCCTTGTACACACCGCCCGTCACACCACGAGAGTTTGTAACACCCGAAGTCGGTGAGGTAACCTTTTGGAGCCAGCCGCCGAAGGTGGGATAGATGATTGGGGTGAAGTCGTAACAAGGTAGCCGTATCGGAAGGTGCGGCTGGATCACCTCCTTTCTAAGGATTATTTCGGAATACAAACCTAAGGTTTGTAAGATTACGTTTTGCGTTCAGTTTTGAAGGTTTATGAAATATTATAAAACTTCCAAGAGGGCCTATAGCTCAGCTGGTTAGAGCGCACGCCTGATAAGCGTGAGGTCGATGGTTCGAGTCCATTTAGGCCCACCATATATACCTCTTGGGGCCTTAGCTCAGCTGGGAGAGCGCCTGCCTTGCACGCAGGAGGTCAGCGGTTCGATCCCGCTAGGCTCCACCAATTTTGTTCTTTGAAAACTGGATAAAACGACATTGAAATTGTAACAAACACATTTATTTTTTAAGTTTTTTATAGGCTTAATAACTTGGTTAAGTTATTAAGGGCGCACGGCGAATGCCTTGGCACTAGGAGCCGAAGAAGGACGGCACTAACACCGATATGCTTCGGGGAGCTGTAAGTGAGCTTTGATCCGGAGATTTCCGAATGGGGGAACCCACTACGTTTAATCGCGTAGTATCTTGACGTGAATACATAGCGTCTTGAAGGCAGACCCAGGGAACTGAAACATCTAAGTACCTGGAGGAAGAGAAAGAAAAATCGATTCCCTGAGTAGCGGCGAGCGAAACGGGAAGAGCCCAAACCAAGAGGCTTGCCTCTTGGGGTTGTAGGACACTCTATACGGAGTTACAAAAGAGCGAGTTAGATGAAGCGACTTGGAAAGGTCCGCCAGAGCAGGTAAAAGCCCTGTAGTCGAAAGTTCGTTCTCTCCTGAGTGGATCCTGAGTACGGCGGAACACGTGAAATTCCGTCGGAATCCGGGAGGACCATCTCCCAAGGCTAAATACTACCTAGTGACCGATAGTGAACCAGTACCGTGAGGGAAAGGTGAAAAGCACCCCGGGAGGGGAGTGAAAGAGATCCTGAAACCGTGTGCCTACAAGTAGTTAGAGCCCGTTAATGGGTGATAGCGTGCCTTTTGTAGAATGAACCGGCGAGTTACGATTACGTGCAAGGTTAAGCTTTAGAAGGCGGAGCCGCAGCGAAAGCGAGTCTGAATAGGGCGAAATAGTACGTGGTCGTAGACCCGAAACCAGGTGATCTACCCATGTCCAGGGTGAAGGTAAGGTAACACTTACTGGAGGCCCGAACCCACGCACGTTGAAAAGTGCGGGGATGAGGTGTGGGTAGCGGAGAAATTCCAATCGAACTTGGAGATAGCTGGTTCTCTCCGAAATAGCTTTAGGGCTAGCCTCGTGATGAGAATACTGGAGGTAGAGCACTGTTTGGACTAGGGGGCCATCCCGGTTTACCGAATTCAGACAAACTCCGAATGCCAGATATTTATACACGGGAGTCAGACTGCGAGTGATAAGATCCGTAGTCAAAAGGGAAACAGCCCAGACCACCAGCTAAGGTCCCAAAGTAATCGTTAAGTGGAAAAGGATGTGGCGTTGCACAGACAACCAGGATGTTGGCTTAGAAGCAGCCATCATTTAAAGAGTGCGTAATAGCTCACTGGTCGAGTGACGCTGCGCCGAAAATGTATCGGGGCTAAACGATTCACCGAAGCTGTGGATTGACATCTACGATGTCAGTGGTAGGAGAGCGTTCTAAGTGCGTTGAAGTCAGACCGGAAGGACTGGTGGAGCGCTTAGAAGTGAGAATGCCGGTATGAGTAGCGAAAGACGGGTGAGAATCCCGTCCACCGTATGACTAAGGTTTCCTGAGGAAGGCTCGTCCGCTCAGGGTTAGTCGGGACCTAAGCCGAGGCCGACAGGCGTAGGCGATGGACAACAGGTTGATATTCCTGTACCACCTCCTCACCGTTTGAGAAATGGGGGGACGCAGTAGGATAGGGTAAGCGCGCTGTTGGTTATGCGCGTCCAAGCAGTAAGGCGTGTGTGTAGGCAAATCCGCACACTGTAACGTTGAGCTGTGATGGCGAGTCCGTATGGACGAAGTTCCTGATTTCACACTGCCAAGAAAAGCCTCTATCGAGGTGAGAGGTGCCCGTACCGCAAACCGACACAGGTAGTCGAGGAGAGAATCCTAAGGTGTGCGAGAGAACTCTCGTTAAGGAACTCGGCAAAATGACCCCGTAACTTCGGGAGAAGGGGTGCTCTTGAGCGTGCAAGCGCATGAGAGCCGCAGTGAATAGGCCCAGGCGACTGTTTAGCAAAAACACAGGTCTCTGCAAAACCGTAAGGTGACGTATAGGGGCTGACGCCTGCCCGGTGCTGGAAGGTTAAGAGGAGTGGTTAGCGCAAGCGAAGCTGCGAATTGAAGCCCCAGTAAACGGCGGCCGTAACTATAACGGTCCTAAGGTAGCGAAATTCCTTGTCGGGTAAGTTCCGACCCGCACGAAAGGCGTAACGATCTGGGCACTGTCTCAACGAGAGACTCGGTGAAATTATAGTACCTGTGAAGATGCAGGTTACCCGCGACAGGACGGAAAGACCCCGTGGAGCTTTACTGTAGCCTGATATTGAATTTTGGTACAACTTGTACAGGATAGGTAGGAGCCAGAGATCTCGGAGCGCCAGCTTCGAAGGAGGCGTCGGTGGGATACTACCCTGGTTGTATTGAAATTCTAACCCATGCCCCTTAGCGGGGCAGGAGACAGTGTCAGGCGGACAGTTTGACTGGGGCGGTCGCCTCCTAAAAGGTAACGGAGGCGCCCAAAGGTTCCCTCAGAATGGTTGGAAATCATTCGTAGAGTGTAAAGGCACAAGGGAGCTTGACTGCGAGACCTACAAGTCGAGCAGGGTCGAAAGACGGGCTTAGTGATCCGGTGGTTCCGCATGGAAGGGCCATCGCTCAACGGATAAAAGCT
Organism: Lysinibacillus irui; assembly: GCF_028877475.1. Taxonomy (NCBI): domain Bacteria; kingdom Bacillati; phylum Bacillota; class Bacilli; order Caryophanales; family Bacillaceae; genus Lysinibacillus; species Lysinibacillus irui. The sequence continues at coordinate 14,649 of NZ_CP113527.1, forward strand.
ACCCCGGGGATAACAGGCTTATCTCCCCCAAGAGTCCACATCGACGGGGAGGTTTGGCACCTCGATGTCGGCTCATCGCATCCTGGGGCTGTAGTCGGTCCCAAGGGTTGGGCTGTTCGCCCATTAAAGCGGTACGCGAGCTGGGTTCAGAACGTCGTGAGACAGTTCGGTCCCTATCCGTCGTGGGCGTAGGAAATTTGAGAGGAGCTGTCCTTAGTACGAGAGGACCGGGATGGACACACCGCTGGTGTACCAGTTGTCTTGCCAAAGGCATCGCTGGGTAGCTATGTGTGGACGGGATAAGTGCTGAAAGCATCTAAGCATGAAGCCCCCCTCAAGATGAGATTTCCCATTACGCAAGTAAGTAAGATCCCTCAAAGACGATGAGGTAGATAGGTTCGAGGTGGAAGTGTGGTGACACATGGAGCTGACGAATACTAATCGATCGAGGACTTAACCAAATTGTTTGAAGCAGTCAATGCACCGTTTATCCAGTTTTGAAAGAATAATCTTTCAATTAAATAACTGTCTAGTGATGATGGCAAAGAGGTCACACCCGTTCCCATACCGAACACGGAAGTTAAGCTCTTTAGCGCCGATGGTAGTTGGGGGCTTCCCCCTGTGAGAGTAGGACGTCGCTAGGCAATGAAACAGTCAGCTGTGTGCTGGCTGTTTTTTTATTTACATATAGCTTTTTGTGTTTATTATGTAGATAGTGAGAGATGTTTTTAAATGTCTTAGATTTTAATTACATAGTTAAACAAAGACATTCTCGTATATAAAGCACACTTTTGTGCTATACTAACGCCTTGCCTCTATGCATCACTCACTCTCCATTTCATCCTTTTATTAATTCCTTAAAACCTTTTTCTTTTAAAAATTGCCTTTATATCGAAGATATTTAAATTGAATCGAATGATAACGACAAGAATATGTAAATTTCAGTTCTATTCAGCATTAACCAATCTTATAATATAAAGATTACAGCAAAAAGGAGAGGGAATTTTGTGGATTGATGGAGTTTTTTCTGGTGGAGGCTTGAAGGGTTTTGCACTGGTTGGGGCTTATCAAGTATTAGAAGCAGAGCATTTCCGATTTAAACGTGTAGCTGGTACAAGTGCAGGTGCTATTTTAGCAGCATTTATCGCAGCAGGATATAGTGGCAAAGAAATTGAAATGATGCTAGAAGAGTTGGATATACCTTCACTACTGGATCCAAGAAGAACATTTTTACCTTTCCCTTTTATGAAATGGATAAATGTTTATCATCATTTGGGTCTTTATAAAGGAAAGGCATTGGAAAAATGGTTTTTTAAAAAACTAGCTGATAAAGGTGTCTACACTTTTGGAGATTTACCTAAAGACTCTCTTAAGTTAGTTGCCTCAGATTTAACGAACGGTAGAATGATTGTCCTGCCTGATGATTTACACAAATATCAAATTGAAGCAAAGAATTTTTCAGTTGCTTGTGCATTACGTATGAGTTGTGGTATACCTTTCTTCTTTGAACCAGTTACATTAAAGACGGGTAAAGGTGAATCAGTCATAGTAGACGGTGGTGTTTTAAGTAATTTTCCATTATGGATATTTGACGATAAAGAAGGTCGAAAAGTACGACCTATTTTAGGCCTAAAGCTTAGCAGAAGAAGAGAAGAGCAATGTCCTCAAGAAATTAAAAATGGTTTAAATTTATTTGAAGCACTATTTTCGACTATGAAAGATGCTCATGATGAAAGATATATTTCTAGACGACATGAAAGAGATATTATTTTCATTCCTGTAGAAGATTATAGTGCAACTCAATTTGATTTAAACGAGGAGACAAAAGAAACTCTTTTAGAAATAGGAAGAAACCGTACAATTCAATTTTTACGGAATTGGCCAAGATTAAGATTGTAACTAAATAAAAAAATCATATAAAACTATTGACCAAAAATAAATAGGGTGTTATTATATAAAAGTTGCTGTTGAGATAAGCAGTGACTGAAAGAAATTAAAATAAAAAATAAAATAACTGTTTGACATTATATTTAAAACATGTTATTATATAAAAGTTAGCTCTTAACGAAGAGTTAATAACATGAACCTTGAAAACTGAACAAGCAAAACGTAATCAATAAAGTTTTAAGTAACTAGTTTCGGCTAGTAAACAAAACAAAATTTTGGACATCAAAAATTGATGCCAGCAAAACAATTTGAGCTAATCAAATTTCTTTTTATGGAGAGTTTGATCCTGGCTCAGGACGAACGCTGGCGGCGTGCCTAATACATGCAAGTCGAGCGAACAGAGAAGGAGCTTGCTCCTTTGACGTTAGCGGCGGACGGGTGAGTAACACGTGGGCAACCTACCTTATAGTTTGGGATAACTCCGGGAAACCGGGGCTAATACCGAATAATCTGTTCCACCTCATGGTGGAACACTGAAAGACGGTTTCGGCTGTCGCTATAAGATGGGCCCGCGGCGCATTAGCTAGTTGGTGAGGTAACGGCTCACCAAGGCGACGATGCGTAGCCGACCTGAGAGGGTGATCGGCCACACTGGGACTGAGACACGGCCCAGACTCCTACGGGAGGCAGCAGTAGGGAATCTTCCACAATGGGCGAAAGCCTGATGGAGCAACGCCGCGTGAGTGAAGAAGGTTTTCGGATCGTAAAACTCTGTTGTAAGGGAAGAACAAGTACAGTAGTAACTGGCTGTACCTTGACGGTACCTTATTAGAAAGCCACGGCTAACTACGTGCCAGCAGCCGCGGTAATACGTAGGTGGCAAGCGTTGTCCGGAATTATTGGGCGTAAAGCGCGCGCAGGCGGTCCTTTAAGTCTGATGTGAAAGCCCACGGCTCAACCGTGGAGGGTCATTGGAAACTGGGGGACTTGAGTGCAGAAGAGGAAAGTGGAATTCCAAGTGTAGCGGTGAAATGCGTAGAGATTTGGAGGAACACCAGTGGCGAAGGCGACTTTCTGGTCTGTAACTGACGCTGAGGCGCGAAAGCGTGGGGAGCAAACAGGATTAGATACCCTGGTAGTCCACGCCGTAAACGATGAGTGCTAAGTGTTAGGGGGTTTCCGCCCCTTAGTGCTGCAGCTAACGCATTAAGCACTCCGCCTGGGGAGTACGGTCGCAAGACTGAAACTCAAAGGAATTGACGGGGGCCCGCACAAGCGGTGGAGCATGTGGTTTAATTCGAAGCAACGCGAAGAACCTTACCAGGTCTTGACATCCCGTTGACCACTGTAGAGATATAGTTTCCCCTTCGGGGGCAACGGTGACAGGTGGTGCATGGTTGTCGTCAGCTCGTGTCGTGAGATGTTGGGTTAAGTCCCGCAACGAGCGCAACCCTTGATCTTAGTTGCCATCATTTAGTTGGGCACTCTAAGGTGACTGCCGGTGACAAACCGGAGGAAGGTGGGGATGACGTCAAATCATCATGCCCCTTATGACCTGGGCTACACACGTGCTACAATGGACGATACAAACGGTTGCCAACTCGCGAGAGGGAGCTAATCCGATAAAGTCGTTCTCAGTTCGGATTGTAGGCTGCAACTCGCCTACATGAAGCCGGAATCGCTAGTAATCGCGGATCAGCATGCCGCGGTGAATACGTTCCCGGGCCTTGTACACACCGCCCGTCACACCACGAGAGTTTGTAACACCCGAAGTCGGTGAGGTAACCTTTTGGAGCCAGCCGCCGAAGGTGGGATAGATGATTGGGGTGAAGTCGTAACAAGGTAGCCGTATCGGAAGGTGCGGCTGGATCACCTCCTTTCTAAGGATTATTTCGGAATACAAACCTAGGGTTTGTAAGATTACGTTTTGCGTTCAGTTTTGAAGGTTCATTCTTCCGAATGAAATACTTCAAAACTTGTTCTTTGAAAACTGGATAAAACGACATTGAAATTGTAACAAACACATTTATTTTTTAAGTTTTTTATAGGCTTAATAACTTGGTTAAGTTATTAAGGGCGCACGGCGAATGCCTTGGCACTAGGAGCCGAAGAAGGACGGCACTAACACCGATATGCTTCGGGGAGCTGTAAGTGAGCTTTGATCCGGAGATTTCCGAATGGGGGAACCCACTACGTTTAATCGCGTAGTATCTTGACGTGAATACATAGCGTCTTGAAGGCAGACCCAGGGAACTGAAACATCTAAGTACCTGGAGGAAGAGAAAGAAAAATCGATTCCCTGAGTAGCGGCGAGCGAAACGGGAAGAGCCCAAACCAAGAGGCTTGCCTCTTGGGGTTGTAGGACACTCTATACGGAGTTACAAAAGAGCGAGTTAGATGAAGCGACTTGGAAAGGTCCGCCAGAGCAGGTAAAAGCCCTGTAGTCGAAAGTTCGTTCTCTCCTGAGTGGATCCTGAGTACGGCGGAACACGTGAAATTCCGTCGGAATCCGGGAGGACCATCTCCCAAGGCTAAATACTACCTAGTGACCGATAGTGAACCAGTACCGTGAGGGAAAGGTGAAAAGCACCCCGGGAGGGGAGTGAAAGAGATCCTGAAACCGTGTGCCTACAAGTAGTTAGAGCCCGTTAATGGGTGATAGCGTGCCTTTTGTAGAATGAACCGGCGAGTTACGATTACGTGCAAGGTTAAGCTTTAGAAGGCGGAGCCGCAGCGAAAGCGAGTCTGAATAGGGCGAAATAGTACGTGGTCGTAGACCCGAAACCAGGTGATCTACCCATGTCCAGGGTGAAGGTAAGGTAACACTTACTGGAGGCCCGAACCCACGCACGTTGAAAAGTGCGGGGATGAGGTGTGGGTAGCGGAGAAATTCCAATCGAACTTGGAGATAGCTGGTTCTCTCCGAAATAGCTTTAGGGCTAGCCTCGTGATGAGAATACTGGAGGTAGAGCACTGTTTGGACTAGGGGGCCATCCCGGTTTACCGAATTCAGACAAACTCCGAATGCCAGATATTTATACACGGGAGTCAGACTGCGAGTGATAAGATCCGTAGTCAAAAGGGAAACAGCCCAGACCACCAGCTAAGGTCCCAAAGTAATCGTTAAGTGGAAAAGGATGTGGCGTTGCACAGACAACCAGGATGTTGGCTTAGAAGCAGCCATCATTTAAAGAGTGCGTAATAGCTCACTGGTCGAGTGACGCTGCGCCGAAAATGTATCGGGGCTAAACGATTCACCGAAGCTGTGGATTGACATCTACGATGTCAGTGGTAGGAGAGCGTTCTAAGTGCGTTGAAGTCAGACCGGAAGGACTGGTGGAGCGCTTAGAAGTGAGAATGCCGGTATGAGTAGCGAAAGACGGGTGAGAATCCCGTCCACCGTATGACTAAGGTTTCCTGAGGAAGGCTCGTCCGCTCAGGGTTAGTCGGGACCTAAGCCGAGGCCGACAGGCGTAGGCGATGGACAACAGGTTGATATTCCTGTACCACCTCCTCACCGTTTGAGAAATGGGGGGACGCAGTAGGATAGGGTAAGCGCGCTGTTGGTTATGCGCGTCCAAGCAGTAAGGCGTGTGTGTAGGCAAATCCGCACACTGTAACGTTGAGCTGTGATGGCGAGTCCGTATGGACGAAGTTCCTGATTTCACACTGCCAAGAAAAGCCTCTATCGAGGTGAGAGGTGCCCGTACCGCAAACCGACACAGGTAGTCGAGGAGAGAATCCTAAGGTGTGCGAGAGAACTCTCGTTAAGGAACTCGGCAAAATGACCCCGTAACTTCGGGAGAAGGGGTGCTCTTGAGCGTGCAAGCGCATGAGAGCCGCAGTGAATAGGCCCAGGCGACTGTTTAGCAAAAACACAGGTCTCTGCAAAACCGTAAGGTGACGTATAGGGGCTGACGCCTGCCCGGTGCTGGAAGGTTAAGAGGAGTGGTTAGCGCAAGCGAAGCTGCGAATTGAAGCCCCAGTAAACGGCGGCCGTAACTATAACGGTCCTAAGGTAGCGAAATTCCTTGTCGGGTAAGTTCCGACCCGCACGAAAGGCGTAACGATCTGGGCACTGTCTCAACGAGAGACTCGGTGAAATTATAGTACCTGTGAAGATGCAGGTTACCCGCGACAGGACGGAAAGACCCCGTGGAGCTTTACTGTAGCCTGATATTGAATTTTGGTACAACTTGTACAGGATAGGTAGGAGCCAGAGATCTCGGAGCGCCAGCTTCGAAGGAGGCGTCGGTGGGATACTACCCTGGTTGTATTGAAATTCTAACCCATGCCCCTTAGCGGGGCAGGAGACAGTGTCAGGCGGACAGTTTGACTGGGGCGGTCGCCTCCTAAAAGGTAACGGAGGCGCCCAAAGGTTCCCTCAGAATGGTTGGAAATCATTCGTAGAGTGTAAAGGCACAAGGGAGCTTGACTGCGAGACCTACAAGTCGAGCAGGGTCGAAAGACGGGCTTAGTGATCCGGTGGTTCCGCATGGAAGGGCCATCGCTCAACGGATAAAAGCTACCCCGGGGATAACAGGCTTATCTCCCCCAAGAGTCCACATCGACGGGGAGGTTTGGCACCTCGATGTCGGCTCATCGCATCCTGGGGCTGTAGTCGGTCCCAAGGGTTGGGCTGTTCGCCCATTAAAGCGGTACGCGAGCTGGGTTCAGAACGTCGTGAGACAGTTCGGTCCCTATCCGTCGTGGGCGTAGGAAATTTGAGAGGAGCTGTCCTTAGTACGAGAGGACCGGGATGGACACACCGCTGGTGTACCAGTTGTCTTGCCAAAGGCATCGCTGGGTAGCTATGTGTGGACGGGATAAGTGCTGAAAGCATCTAAGCATGAAGCCCCCCTCAAGATGAGATTTCCCATTACGCAAGTAAGTAAGATCCCTCAAAGACGATGAGGTAGATAGGTTCGAGGTGGAAGTGTGGTGACACATGGAGCTGACGAATACTAATCGATCGAGGACTTAACCAAATTGTTTGAAGCAGTCAATGCACCGTTTATCCAGTTTTGAAAGAATAATCTTTCAATTAAATAACTGTCTAGTGATGATGGCAAAGAGGTCACACCCGTTCCCATACCGAACACGGAAGTTAAGCTCTTTAGCGCCGATGGTAGTTGGGGGCTTCCCCCTGTGAGAGTAGGACGTCGCTAGGCAATGAAACAGTCAGCTGTGTGCTGGCTGTTTTTTTATAAACTAACGAAATTCATTAATAAATTAAAGAATTTCCTACAAAAAACCTTTAATATATCACTCATTTCCTTCATTTATATAATATTAATGGTAATAAATCTCTTTTATTATAGCTTTTTATTTGGGTGTAACTTTAAAATTTGATATAATTAAAAATCTGAATTGTCTTTCTTTTATAAGTTTCTTGACAGTAGCAGTCCACGTTGTTAATCTTACAATTAATATTCTTTTAACTATAGGAGGAAGTTACGAAAATGTGGGAAACTAAATTTGCCAAAGAAGGTTTAACTTTTGATGATGTATTATTAGTACCAGCTCATTCCGAAGTATTACCGAAAGATGTTGATTTATCAGTTCAATTAACACCGAAAATTAAATTAAACATTCCAATGATTAGTGCAGGTATGGATACAGTTACTGAGTCTAAAATGGCAATTGCTATGGCAAGACAAGGCGGTATCGGTATTATCCATAAAAACATGGGGATCGATGAGCAAGCTGAACAAGTAGAAAAAGTAAAACGTTCTGAAAATGGTGTTATAACAAACCCATTCTTCTTAACTCCGACTCATCAAGTTTTCGATGCTGAACATTTAATGGGGAAATACAGAATCTCTGGTGTACCTATTGTTGATAGCATGGAAAACCAAAAATTAGTAGGGATTATTACAAACCGTGATTTACGTTTTATCTCTGACTACTCTTTAAAAATTGAAGATGTAATGACAAAAGAAGATTTAATTACGGCTCCTGTTGGAACGACTTTAGAGGATGCTGAAAAAATTCTTCAACAATATAAAATCGAAAAACTTCCGATTGTAGATGAAGAAGGTAGATTAACTGGACTTATCACAATTAAAGATATCGAGAAAGTAATTGAATTCCCGAATGCTGCTAAGGACATACATGGCCGTTTACTTGTAGGTGCAGCAGTTGGTGTATCAAAAGATACAATGGTACGTATTGAAAAACTTGTAGAAGCACAAGTAGACATTGTAGTAATCGATACTGCTCACGGTCATTCAGAAGGCGTATTACAGACAATTCGCTCAATCCGTGAGACTTATCCAGAATTAGAAATTATCGCTGGTAACGTAGCAACTTCAGAAGGTGCACGTGCATTATTTGAAGCTGGTGCAGACGTTGTGAAGGTTGGTATTGGCCCAGGTTCAATTTGTACTACACGTGTAGTAGCTGGTGTAGGTGTACCACAAATTACAGCAGTTTATGATTGTGCTACAGTAGCTCGTGAGCTTGGTAAAACGATTATTGCCGATGGTGGTATTAAGTACTCTGGTGATATCGTAAAAGCTTTAGCAGCTGGTGGAAATGTGGTAATGCTTGGTTCACTTCTAGCAGGTACTTCTGAATCTCCAGGAGAAACAGAAATTTTCCAAGGACGTCGCTTCAAAGTTTATCGTGGTATGGGTTCTATTGGAGCAATGGAAAAAGGCTCAAAAGACCGTTACTTCCAAGAAGACGCGAAAAAATTAGTGCCTGAAGGTATTGAAGGTCGCCTACCATATAAAGGACCACTAGCAGATACAATTTATCAACTTATTGGTGGCATTCGTGCTGGTATGGGTTATTGTGGAGCACCACATCTTGAGCATTTACGAGAAAAAGCTCAATTTGTTAGAATGACTGGTGCTGGTCTTCGTGAATCCCATCCACATGATGTACAAATTACAAAAGAAGCACCAAACTATTCAATGTAATTTATTACTTGCAACTTTTATGCTTTCGCATCGTCTACAAAGATGGCGCGAGAGCATTTTTTTATGGTAGAGAGTCAACACGTATGTTGTTATCTATGATAAAATGTCGAGGACAAGATTATTTTTTGGAGGGCTTTAGAGGTGAAAAAGAAAACGAACACCGTATTACGCTTACTCCTAATTCCTGTTTTACTAATTAGTATTTTTGCAGGTATTCCTGCACAGGCACATGCGGAAACAGATTTAGGATTAACAGTGGATGCTGCGATTTTAATTGACGCAGACTCAGGGAAAATTTTATATGAACAAAATGCAGATACTTCACTAGGTATTGCAAGTATGACAAAGATGATGACTGAATTCCTGTTATTGGACGCAATTGATGCAGGAACAGTTAAATGGGATCAGGAATATCACGTAACAGATTATACGTATCGTATGTCTCAAAATCGTGCATTAAGTAATGTACCTTTACGTAGAGATGGCACTTATACCATTCGTGAATTATACGAGGCAATGGCAATTTATTCTGCAAATGCGGCAACAGTAGCTATTGCTGAAACGATTGCAGGTTCTGAGACTGAGTTTTTAAAGTTAATGAATAAAAAAGCAGAGGAACTTGGTTTAGAAGGCTATAAATTTGTCAATGCAACGGGCCTTAATAATGCTGATTTATTTGGTATGCACCCATCAGGTACAGGCCCAGAGGATGAAAATGTGATGCCTGCTAAATCTGTAGCAAAATTGGCTTATCATTTATTAAAAGATCATCCAAAGGTTTTAGAGACATCTAAAATTGCAAAAAAGAAGTTCCGTGAAGGTACTGAAGATGAAATTCAAATGTCTAACTGGAACTTTATGTTGCCTGGATTAGTGTATGAATACGAAGGTGTAGATGGATTAAAAACAGGTACAACAAACTTTGCAGGTCATTGTTTCACAGGTACTGCAGAGCGCAATGGTACTCGTTTGATTGCTGTTGTTATGAAGGCTGTTGATGCAAAAGGACAAGGATCTTATGAAGCTCGTTTTGATGCAACAGCAAAATTATTTAACTATGGCTTTTCTCAATTCTCAAAGCAAGAAATTTTACCAGCGAACTATACGTTCAAAGGTCAAAAAACAGTAAAAGTGACAAAAGGTAAAGAAGACAAAGTAGCGATTGCGGTAAAAGAACCCATTTCATTTATGATTAAGTCTTCTGATAAAGATTTATATAAACCGACATTGGTTTTAGATAAAAAAAGTTTAGAGGCAGATGTTAAAAAGGATACTGTTGTAGGTAAGGTTGTTATTGAACGCACAGAAGGCACAGATTACGGCTTTATCGATGGCAAGGATATTTCATCTGATGTTGTCACAACAAAGGCTGTAGAGCGCGCTAGCGGTATCTCATTGTTCTTCCAAGGTGTAGGTAACTTCTTCGGCAATTTATGGGGAGGCATTACTGACTTTGTTGGTGGACTGTTTTAATAATTAAAAATAAGCACATGAATGTACTTAGCATTCATGTGCTTTTTCACATTTTTGAACCGTACAGCATACGCTAATAGGCGAAAGGATGTGGCTAAATGTGTGGCATTACAGGATGGGCTAGCTTTCAAAAGGATTTAAGAACAAGTGATATGATCTTAAAACGAATGACCCAAACATTAAATAAGAGAGGGCCTGATGATGAAAATATTTGGTGTAGTGAGCATATTGCATTTGGCCATCGACGACTAGCTGTTATCGATCTAATTGGTGGTAAACAGCCAATGAAAAAAATACATGATGGGGTAAACTATGTCATTACATATAATGGCGAACTTTATAATACCGAAGAGGTTCGTAAAGAACTTCAAAAAAGAGGGCACAGTTTTACAACACATTCAGATACAGAAGTATTATTAACTGCGTATATTGAATGGAAAGAGCAATGTGTAGATTTTCTAAATGGCATATTTGCCTTTGGTGTATGGGATGAGCAAACACAATCACTGTTTTTATGCAGAGACCGATTAGGTGTGAAGCCATTGTATTATACAGAATTAAAGGATGGTGTTCTTTTCGCATCTGAAGTGAAAGCATTGTTGGCACACCCAATGGTTCAAGCAAGTGTAAATACTGAAGGATTGGCAAGTATGATGGCTGTGGGGCCCTCAAGAGCACCAGGCAAGACACTTTTTAAAGATATTGAAGAATTAAGACCAGGGTATGCTATGCGTTTTACTAGAGAAGGCTTAAGAAAGTGGCAGTATTGGCAGTTACATAGCCAAAAGCATGAAGAATCATTAGGCGAGACTATTGAGCGCATTCGCTTTTTGTTAACTGATGCAATTGAACGACAGTTGGTTTCGGATGTCCCTATCTGTACATTTCTTTCAGGTGGATTGGATTCTAGTATTATAACCGGTATTGCAGCAAATAGGTTTCAACAACAAAATAAACAATTGCATACCTATTCTATTGATTATGAGGATAATGAACGCTTTTTTAATCCACATACTTTCCAAACATCAACAGATACGTACTGGATTCAAAAAATGACTGACACATTTCAGACGGCACATCACGCAGAGGAAATTACTCAGCAACAATTAATTGATTTATTAGTTGAATCGGCCATTGTCCGAGATTCACCTGGTATGGCAGATGTAGACTCATCCTTATTATGGTTTTGCCGAGAGATAAAAAGAGATTTTACAGTAGCGTTATCAGGGGAGTGCGCAGATGAGATTTTTGGTGGATACCCTTGGTTTAAAGAAAAGACAACTGGCTTTCCGTGGATTCGATCTTTATCTGAAAGAAATGCATTGCTACAAGAGAAGTGGAATAAAAAATTAAAGATTGAATCCTTTGCACATCAACTATATACGCAAACAATAGCTGAAGTACCGTTGTTGGATGGAGAAAGTTCTGAAGAAGCTAGACATCGCGAAATGTTTTATTTGAATATGACTTGGTTTATGCAGACTTTGCTAGAGCGCAAGGATCGTATGAGTATGGGGGCAAGTTTAGAGGTACGTGTTCCTTTTGCAGATCATCGTCTTGTGGAATATGCTTGGAATATTCCGTGGGAAATGAAGAACTTGGATGGCATAGAAAAGGGTTTACTACGAAAATCGATGGCTCAGTTATTGCCTGATGAGGTGTTGTATCGTAAAAAGAACCCTTATCCTAAAACGTATCACCCAGTTTATACAGCAGGTATTCAAAAGTGGTTAAAAGAAATCCTTCAAAATAAAAATTCGATACTACATGAACTATTTGACAACAAAAAACTTTTAGAATTAATAGACTCTGGAGGAAGCTCATTCAAGATCCCTTGGTATGGGCAACTAATGGCAGGGCCACAGCTTTTAGCGTACCTAGGGCAAATTCATACTTGGTTTGAACATTATCAAATACAATTAATTGAAACGTAATAAAAAATGACTCATCTACTAACTAGATGGGTCATTTTTTTGTATTTCCCAACAATCCATCAATTGTTCAATGGATCGTTCAATTGTATGAACAGGTATCCCACCAAAGCCAAGTAAAAATTGAGCTAGTGAAGATTCACAATGGTCTAGTCTATAATCAGATAAGGGATAAATCCCAATCTCTGATTGAGCAGCAAGCAGTTGCAATTGTTTCTCGGATAATGTGTGTTGAACATCTAATAAAATATGCATTCCGGCTTGCTCACCAGTAATTTTAATCGTTGATGAATACTTTTCTAATATAGAAGTTAGCTTATCATGCTTTTTACGATAAACCTTGCGCATTCGATTGAGATGCTTTGCAAAATGACCGTCACGCATAAAATTTGCCACGATATGTTGGTCGAAACGAGGCACCGTAGAAGAATAATAGTTAAATACATCACTATATGTTGCGAGTAGTTTAGGAGGAAGTACAAAATAAGCTACACGCAAAGAAGGCATTAATGATTTTGTAAAGGTGCTCATGTAAATAACTTTATCATTTCGATCTAAGGCATGTAGTGCAGGAATTGGTTTACCAGCATAACGAAATTCTGAATCATAATCATCTTCAATAATATAGCGAGAGGAACTTTGGGCCGCCCAATTTAAAGCCTGTGCACGTCGTGTCGCAGATAATACCGCGCCAGTAGGGAATTGATGTGACGGCGTAATGTAAACAACATTAGCACTTGTTCTCTCAAGCTCATGAATAATAATTCCCTCTTCATCAACGGCGATGGGTTGAACTTGTCGTTTATACTGTGAAAACATGCGATGCACGGCAGGGTATCCTGGGTTTTCTAAGGCAAAGCAGGTATCATCACTAAAAAGTCTTAAAATCATAGGAAGAAGCTGTTCAGTACCAGAGCCAACAACAATTTGCTCAGGATTACACACTACCCCACGCGATTGATATAAATAATTAGCAATCTCAGTGCGTAAAGAAAGTTCTCCTTGTGGTTCACCTGTTAGTAATAATTCCTTTGAGGTATCGTCAAAAAGCTCTTTCGCATACTTTCTCCACGTTTGGAATGGGAAGGCATCAATATCGATAGAACCAGGATTAAAATCAATTTTGTATGATTTTTTCTTAGGATGCTCTCTGAAAGAGGTTTCAGAGTCCTGCTGAATATAGGGAAGCTCATCAATTTCTTCTACAAAATAGCCAATGCGTGATTTGGACATAATATAACCTTCAGCCAGTAATTGGGCATAGGCAATTTCAATGGTTGTTTGAGAAATATTCAAAAAATCAGCTAATTTCCTTTTTGATGGTAATTTTTCTCCTACAGCTATTTTCTTAGAAATAATGGCCTCCTTTATGCCGTTATAAAGCTGATCATACAGCGGTTTATCACTATTTTTTACGAGTTGAAATAAAAGCATATCCATGTTTTAAAACCTCCTGACCTTATAATTATTTTGAAAACTGGTTATTTTTATATGGTCAATTTCCATTATACTAAATTTCATCATAAAGGTGGAGGTTAGAAAATGAAACAAATAGGAACAGAGCTAGTAAAACGTGGGATGGCAGAAATGCAGAAGGGTGGCGTCATTATGGATGTCATTAATGCAGAACAGGCCAAAATTGCAGAAGCTGCTGGAGCAGTTGCTGTTATGGCATTAGAGAGAGTACCTTCAGATATTCGCAAAGCAGGTGGTGTTGCACGTATGGCAGATCCTCGCATTGTTGAGGAGGTAATGGAGGCCGTTTCTATTCCTGTTATGGCAAAAGCCCGTATTGGCCATATTGTGGAAGCACGTGTTTTAGAAGCAATGGGTGTAGACTATATTGACGAAAGTGAGGTCCTCACACCAGCCGATGAAGAGTACCATTTATTAAAAAGTGATTATACAGTACCGTTTGTGTGTGGCTGTCGTGATTTAGGAGAAGCAGCACGTCGAATTGGAGAAGGAGCATCCATGTTACGTACAAAGGGCGAACCAGGAACAGGAAATATTGTGGAGGCAGTTCGACATATTCGCAAAGTAAATGGTCAGGTACGTAAAATCGTAGGCATGACAGAGGATGAACTAATGACAGAGGCGAAATTATTAGGAGCTCCTTTCGAATTATTAAGAGACATCAAACGTCTTGGTCGTTTACCAGTAGTAAATTTTGCCGCAGGAGGTGTGGCTACACCAGCCGATGCTGCATTAATGATGGAACTTGGTGCTGATGGCGTTTTCGTTGGTTCTGGTATTTTCAAATCTGAAAACCCGGAAAAATTTGCTCGTGCTATCGTAGAGGCGACTACCCATTATAAAGATTATAAGCTTATTGCAGAAATATCAAAGGAACTTGGCATACCAATGAAAGGTATTGATATTGCACAGCTTGGGCAAAGCGAACGTATGCAGGAGCGAGGTTGGTAGGATGAAACGAATAGGTGTGTTAGCACTACAAGGAGCTATACGTGAGCATGTTAAAATGCTAGAAGCCCTTAACTGTGAAGTCATCCAAGTAAAACATAAGAAAGATTTAATAAACCTCGATGGTCTTGTGTTACCTGGTGGGGAAAGCACAACCATGAGAAAATTGCTTGATCGCTTTGACTTACTAGAGCCGATTCGTGAACTTGCTCAGCAAGGTTTGCCTATGTTTGGGACATGTGCAGGATTAATTTTATTAGCTAGCCATCTAGTGGATGATGAAGCACATTTGGCAGTTATGGATGTCATAGTCGCACGAAACTCATTTGGTCGTCAGGTAGATAGCTTTGAAATACAACTGGATATCCCTAAAATAGGAATAGACATTCCAGCGGTATTTATTCGAGCGCCTCATATTAAAGCAGTTGGTAAAAATGTTGAAATTCTTGCTGAATATGAAGGAAAAATTATCTTAGCGCGAGATAATCATTTATTGGGTTGTGCATTTCATCCAGAATTAACCGGAGATTCACGAATTCTAGAATATTTTGTATCCTCTATGGTATGACTTGCAAAATTTGTTTTCATATAGTACAGTATGGTTAAAATTTAAATAACTGAACACGATGATGGGAAGTAGTAACAAGCACGTTTTTTTTAGAGAGTCAGCGGTTGGTGGAAGCTGATAAAAGCACTTGTGAATCCGTCCTGGAGTTGCACAGTCGAAGTAATGTAAGTAGGCTGCTGCCGGCTGAAATGCCGTTATGAAATAAGTGGATTAGGCATATGCCTAATCAATTAGGGTGGCAACGCGGGTAGCTCTCGTCCCTTTTTAGGGATGGGGGCTTTTTTGTGTTTATTTTTATTTAAAATTGAACTTTTGAATAAACCGCCGGACGAAATTATATCAAGACTTAAAGGATGCAACAATTCCCATCATTAAACTACTGGAGGTATGACTATGTTAGATATTAAACGCGTACGCGATAATTTCGCGGAAATTAAAGAAATGCTATTAACACGTAATGAAGATTTAGGAAACTTAGATGATTTTGAGGGTTTAGATGCAAAGCGTCGTGAGTTAATTGCTAAAACAGAAGAATTAAAAGCAGAACGAAATAAAGTATCTGAACAAATTTCAATTATGAAACGCAACAAGGAAAATGCAGATGAAGTTATTGCTCGTATGCGTCAAGTTGGCGATGAAATTAAAGAGCTAGATGTTCAACTAAATGATGTAGAAGAGCGATTTAAAGATATGATGATGCGCTTGCCAAACATTCCACATGAATCTGTACCAGTAGGCACAACAGAGGATGATAATGTAGAAGAATATACTTGGGGCGAAATTCCAACATTTGATTTTGACATTAAGGCACACTGGGATCTTGCTACTGATTTGAAGATTGTTGACTTTGAACGAGGTGCAAAAGTAACGGGTAGCCGTTTCTTATTCTACCGTGGGCTTGGGGCTCGCTTAGAACGAGCACTTATGACATTTATGATGGATTTACATGCAGAAGAGCATGGCTATGAGGAAATGCTACCACCTGTCATTGTTAATCGCGATAGCTTAACGGGTACAGGACAGTTACCTAAGTTTGAGGAAGATGTATTTAAATTAGAGGAAACAGATTATTTCATGATTCCAACAGCAGAGGTACCAGTTACAAACTTCTACCGTGATGAAATTTTACCTGCTGAAGCTTTACCCCAAGGTTTTGCTGCATACAGTGCATGCTTCCGTTCAGAGGCAGGCTCTGCGGGTCGTGATACACGTGGTTTAATCCGTCAGCACCAATTCAACAAAGTAGAATTAGTACGCTTTGTAAAACCAGAGGAGTCATATGAGCAATTAGAGCTGTTAACAGGTCATGCTGAAAAAGTACTGCAATTACTAGGCTTACCGTATCGTAAACTAAAAATGTGTACTGCTGATTTAGGATTTACTGCAGCGAAGAAATATGATTTGGAAGTTTGGATCCCAGCACAAAACATGTACCGTGAAATTTCTTCTTGCTCTAACTTTGAGGATTTCCAAGCACGACGAGCAAATATCCGCTTCCGTCGTGAGCCAAATGCAAAACCAGAATATGTTCACACATTAAACGGTTCAGGTCTTGCGATTGGACGTACAGTTGCAGCTATTTTAGAAAACTACCAACAAGCAGATGGAAGCGTAGTAATTCCTGAAGTTTTAAGACCATACATGGGTGGTAAAGAAGTAATTGCGCCTAATTAAATAACATGTAAAAGCTATTTTAGACGATCCTTTAAACAGGTAAATCTAAAATAGCTTTTTTGATGTCCAAAATTGAAATCTCTAATTTTTGAAAATTCGTTATACTGGGGAATATTCATGGATTTACACCATTTCGCACATGCCTTAAGTGAATTTGATAATGTTCACAGATGATAAAGGCTGTGCAATTTTTTATGATTTAGCATATTTAAATATATTATTGGCAATCGGCTTAACACCAGATGAATTTTTTCACAGTACTGTGACTGATAATTATCAAATTTTATCATCTGAAACAAGTACCATATTTAAAGTGATGCAAACAGGACAACCAATTTTAAATTACGAACAACAATTAACGACTCTAAATGGTTTTAGTTATCTATCATTAAGCTCAAATCCTATTATAGAGCAAGGCAGAACCTTTGGCGCAATTGAATTTTCAAAGCATTTTTATGAAAGTAAGCAAATAAAATACTTAGATAATTTCCTGGGACATAAGCTATACCGAGATAATTTTTACAACCTATCGTCTAGACGATTTTATAACGACCAATGCAGATGAAGGCCCAACTAGAAAGGCTCGTCGTAGTGCTAAGAAAAAAACGCTCCGATTTTGCTGACAGGGGAAACAGGGTCAGGGGAAGATATTGTCGCTCAGGGTATTTATAATGAAAGCGAGCTTTTTACAAAGCCGTTTATTACATTAAACTGTTCGACATTAGCAGAGGATAATATTTTTACACAGCTTTATGGCTCAGAAAATGAAGATACAAGTGGTAAGTTTACAGGAGGCAAACGGTGGTACTTTGCTTGCCATTCCCTTAAATATAAAAAAGAAGGTGTCTCATTAGGAGGCACCTTCTTTAGTTTATGGCTCCATCATTCTCGGTGATTTCAGCAATTCGTGCCTTTTTCGCAGCTTTTTTACGCTCTCGTAAAGCTTTAAAAAAGTCAGTTAAAATTTTCCCGCACTCTTCAGCTAAAACACCTTCTGTTACATCACATTCATGATTAAAACGTTCATCATTTAATAAACGATAAAGGGAATCGACACAGCCAGCCTTTTGGTCTCTTGCACCATAAACAACACGGGGCACTCGAGATTGTAGAATAGCTCCTGCACACATAGGGCAAGGCTCTAATGTAACATAAAGTGTTGTATCTTCGAGACGCCAACTACCTATTTTTTTGCAGGCTTCTTGAATAACCAACAGCTCAGCATGGGTAGTCGCATTTTGTGTTGTTTCTCTTAAATTATGGGCACGTGCAATAACAGTTCCCTCATAAACAAGTACTGCGCCAATCGGAACTTCTCCAAGTGAAGCAGCCAGATGTGCTTCCTCTAATGCTTGCTTCATAAAAAAGCGATCTGTTTCAAAAATATCCACTCATATCTCTCCTTAATAGTAGTGTAGCGTGCTGGATTGGTAATTGCTACTTTTAGCGTTGACATTCCTAATATAACCATATATATTTATATATGAACACATGCTCATATATAAATATTGAAGGGTAGGGTAAACTTTTATGGATGATAAATTAACAAGTTTAGAAGCACAGAAAAACGCTGATCAGCATTTAGATGAAGAAACACTATTTGTAGTATCTCAAACCTTTAAGGCATTAAGTGATCCAACTCGCATTCGAATTTTAAACTTACTATGCAAAGATGAACATTCTGTAAATGATATTGCGGATATTTTAGATTTAGGGCAATCAACCGTTTCCCATCAATTACGTTTTCTAAAAAATTTACGGTTAGTGAAGTTTAGAAGAGAAGGAACAACACTGTATTATTCCAAGGACGACGATCACATTATGAATTTACTAAAACAGGCAATTGAGCATGCAGCTCATAACTAAATAATGGGAGGAATAAAAATGGGACATCATCACGATCACGCTCATGATCATACTCATGGCGCAAATAAAAAAGTATTATTACTGTCATTTATTATTATTACAGGGTATATGATAGTTGAAGCGATTGGTGGCTTTTTAACAAATAGTTTGGCTCTGCTATCAGACGCAGGGCATATGTTAAGTGACTCTATTTCTTTGGGCATTGCCATGTTAGCTTTTACGTTTGGAGAAAAAGCTGCTAGTTATAGTAAGACCTATGGTTATAAACGATTTGAAATATTAGCTGCAGTGCTGAATGGCATTACACTAATAGGTATAGCATTATTTATTTTTTACGAAGCGATTGAACGCTTTGCTAATCCTCCTGAAGTAGCTACTACAGGAATGCTTGTTATTAGCACAATTGGTTTGTTAATTAACATTTTAGTAGCATGGATTATGATGCGTGGTAGTGATACAAAGGATAATTTAAATATGCGTGGCGCTTTTTTACATGTGCTTAGCGATATGCTAGGGTCTGTAGGGGCTATTGTTGCGGCGCTATTGATTATGTTTTTTGGTTGGGGCTGGGCAGATCCACTTGCAAGCGTTATTGTTGCTTTATTAGTAGTAAGAAGTGGCTACTATGTCACTAAAGCTGCCATTCATGTCTTAATGGAGGGAACACCTTCAAATGTAGATGTTCAGGAAATTATTCAGTTAATTGAACAAACTGAAGGAGTAGAGAGTATCCACGATTTACACATCTGGACAATTACTAGTGGAACAAATGCATTGTCCTGTCATGCAGTCGTTAATGATCAATTGAAAATAGCTGATAGTGAGCATATATTACGAAAAATTGAACATAATCTTGAGCATAAGGGCATTAAGCATGTAACGATTCAATTAGAAACAGCATCACATCAACATGAAAATTCAATTTTATGCCAATTGAAAAATGACCATGAACATCATCATGAATAAAAAAAAATTTGTAGCTTGCATACCCTTCTTGGGTATAGTATGATTAAAAAGAAATAGGAGGTGTAGTGAATGGAGGACATAGTAAAAGAAGATGCTTGTCATACAGAGGAAACTACGTCTTGTCGAAAAAGTCATCATCCTGAGCGTGTAAAAAAGGATTTAACGACCCGATTAAACCGTATTGAAGGTCAAATCCGGGGCATAAAGGGAATGATTGAAAAAGACGTTTACTGTGATGATATTATTACGCAACTGTCTGCCACACAGTCAGCTTTAAATAGTGTAGCGAAAATATTATTAGAAGGACATTTAAAGGGTTGTGTTGTAGATCGTCTATCAGAGGGCGATGAAGCAGTATTAGATGAATTAGTAGTAACGATTCAAAAGTTAATGAAAAAATAGATGTTTAAACTATTATTTAAAAGGAGAGATTTATTATGCAAAATGTAACGTTAAATGTACAAGGAATGTCATGTGGTCACTGTGTAAATTCAATTGAGAAAAGTGTTGGTGCTTTAGCTGGTGTAGAACAAGTAAAAGTTAATTTAGCAGAAGGTTTAGTGGATGTTGCTTTTGATGAAGCACAAGTGTCACTTGACCAAATTAAAGAAACAATTGATGATCAAGGCTACGACGTAAAATAGTAGTATCAGTAGAGTGCCCCTGTAGCACTCTCTTATTTTCAAATTTATATACCCCTGGTTGGTATAAGGAGAGGTGAAAGGTAAATGAGTTCTGATATAAAAGAGGCGAATTTGCAAATTACAGGTATGACATGTGCAGCCTGTGCCACTCGGATAGAAAAAGGTTTAAATAAAATGGATGGTGTAGAACAAGCAACGGTTAATTTAGCACTTGAAAAATCGTCTATTAAGTACGATCCAGCAAAGTTGAGTGAAGAAGATTTTGAAAAGAAAATAGAAGCACTTGGTTATGGTGTTGTTAAACAAAAAGCTGAACTTGAAATTACAGGGATGACGTGTGCAGCCTGTGCCACTCGGATAGAAAAAGGGTTAAATAAGCTAAGCGGTATCTCTTCTGCCAATGTAAACTTAGCACTTGAAAAGGCAATGATTGAGTTTAATCCATCAGAAGTATCCATCACAGATATCATTGTGAAGGTAGAGAAGCTAGGCTATGGGGCTCATCAAAAAGAAGACGAGGCAGAAATGGTGGACCATCGAGAAAAAGCCATTAAACAGCAACAACGCAAATTTATTCTGTCGGCTATTCTTTCATTACCACTGCTTTGGACGATGGTTGGACATTTTTCCTTTACATCGTTTTTATATGTGCCAGAATTTCTTATGAATCCTTGGGTTCAAATGGTGTTAGCAACGCCAGTACAATTTATTATAGGTAAGCAATTTTATGTAGGAGCCTACAAAGCTTTACGTAACGGTAGTGCAAATATGGATGTACTTGTCGTCATGGGGACATCTGCTGCGTATTTCTATAGTGTCTATCAAGCAATCGTAACGATAGGGTCTCACCATGGCCCCCATCTTTATTTTGAAACGAGTGCGGTTTTAATTACATTAATTTTATTAGGGAAATTATTTGAGGCCAAAGCAAAGGGGCGTTCTTCTGAAGCCATAAAAAAACTGATGGGACTTCAAGCTAAAACGGCTGTGGTTGTACGTGACGGTGTAGAAAAAGAGGTTCCTTTAGCAGAAGTTATCATTGGCGATGTTATTCTAGTAAAACCAGGGGAGAAAATTCCTGTCGATGGAGAGGTATTAGAGGGATCAACAGCTGTTGATGAATCAATGCTTACAGGTGAAAGTCTGCCAGTTGATAAAAAACAGGGCGATCAATTATTTGGGTCCACTATTAATAAAAATGGTTTTATTAAAATGACAGCAACTAAGGTTGGTCGTGACACAGCGTTAGCACAAATCATTAAAGTAGTTGAAGATGCTCAGGGATCTAAAGCGCCTATTCAACGCTTAGCAGACCAAATTTCGGGAATTTTTGTACCAATCGTTGTCGGTATTGCATTGGTAACATTTTTAGTTTGGATTATTTGGGTCCGCCCAGGAGAATTTACACCCGCTTTAGAGGTTTTAATTGCAGTTCTTGTCATTGCTTGTCCTTGTGCTCTTGGATTAGCAACGCCAACGTCTATCATGGCAGGTTCAGGTCGTGCAGCTGAATTTGGTATTTTATTTAAGGGTGGAGAACATTTAGAGCAAACGCAAAGTATTGATACAGTTGTTGTAGATAAAACAGGTACAGTGACACATGGTAAACCAGAGCTAACGGATGTTCTATTAGCTCCAGCACAAGATGAAGGACGCTTTTTATCATTAATTGGGGCAGCTGAGAAACAGTCAGAGCATCCACTTGCTGAAGCCATAGTACATGGTATAGAGGAACGTGGTATAGCATTAGGTGACGTCCAATTTTTCGAAGCAATCCCAGGTTATGGTGTGCAGGCGACTGTCGCAGGTCAGGGTGTTGTCATTGGAACACGTAAATTAATGCAGCAATATGGTATTCAAATTGATGATATTTTACCAACAATGGAGCAACTTGAGCGAAACGGTAAAACAGCAATGCTAGCTGCTATCAATGGTCAATATGCAGGTTTAGTAGCTGTCGCTGATACAGTTAAAGATACGTCAAAAGAAGCCATACATCGACTTCAGGATATGGGTATTAAGGTCATTATGATGACGGGTGACAATGAACGTACAGCTCAAGCAATAGGCTCAGAGGTAGGAGTAAATCATGTGATTGCTGAAGTCTTACCAGAAGGCAAGGCAGATGAGGTGAAAAAGCTACAAGCTCAAGGAAAAAAAGTAGCAATGGTGGGCGATGGCATTAATGATGCGCCTGCGCTGGCAACTGCCAATATCGGAATGGCCATTGGTACAGGAACTGATGTGGCGATGGAAGCGGCAGACATTACACTTATTCGTGGCGACTTAAATAGTATCGCAGATGCCATTCTGATGAGTCGCAAAACAATGCGTAATATCAAACAAAATCTATTTTGGGCTTTTGCATACAATACATTAGGTATTCCTATTGCTGCAATTGGTCTACTTGCTCCATGGGTAGCTGGTGCTGCGATGGCTTTCAGCTCGGTATCGGTAGTATTAAATGCATTACGATTACAGCGAGTAAAATTATAAAGTATGAAAGGCATTGAGAAGTATATTCTCGATGTCTTTTTTATTTATTTGGAGGAGAAATTTCACTTTTAAATTTACTAGAATAATAGGTTGATTCTGTTTTTCATTTTCCCACTATGATACAATGAACGGTACTGATTCATTTAATAAATGAGGTGTCAGCGAGCGGGGCACGATGATAGAATCCATAGAATAAAAGGAGGAACTTCTAGTGACGGTTCCATTTGTTACGGTAGAAGGTCCGATTGGTGTTGGTAAAACCTCTTTATCGAAAGAGATAGCAGCAACATTAAATTACCATCTATTAAAAGAAATTGTAGACGAAAACCCTTTTTTAAATAAATTTTATGAAAACATAGAGGAATGGAGTTTCCAAACCGAAATGTTCTTTCTTTGTAATCGTTATAAACAATTAACTGATATAAAAAAGTTTCGATTAGCAGAAGCCAAACCTGTTGTAGCAGACTACCATATTTTTAAAAATTTAATATTTGCCAAGCGAACATTGGCACCAACTGAGTACGAGAAATACGAGGAAATATATGGGATTTTAACAAAAGATATGCCTGTTCCAAATGTAGTGGTTTATTTACAAGCTAGCGTCGAAACATTAATGAAGCGTATCGCGATGCGTGGCCGAGAATTTGAAAAGATGATTTCACGTGATTATATGGAGCAGCTTGTGGCTGATTATCATTCGTTTATCGAGCATTTTGAGGAAATGCATCCTGAAATTCCAGTTATTCGATTTAATGGGGATCAGCTTGATTTTGTCAAAAATCCACATGATTTAAATTACGTTTTAAAGATAATTAAAGACACGTTACAACAAAGGAGTTTGCAATAATGAATTTAAGAGAGAAGTACGATATTCCTCCTCAAACCGTTATCACGATTGCTGGTACAGTGGGTGTAGGAAAATCAACGATGACAAAGGCGTTAGCAGAAGCACTAAATTTTCGTACATCATTTGAAAAAGTAGATACAAATCCATATCTTGATAAATTTTATGAGGACTTTGAAAAATGGAGCTTTCATTTACAAGTTTACTTTTTAGCAGAGCGTTTTAAAGAACAGAAGCGTATTTTTGAATATGGTGGAGGATTTATACAAGATCGATCCATTTATGAGGATACTGGCATTTTTGCTAAGATGCATTTTGATAAAGGGACAATGAGCCCAACTGATTATGAAACGTATACGAATCTGTTTGATGCTATGGTGATGACACCATATTTCCCACATCCCGATTTGCTTGTCTATCTTGAGGGACCAATTGATGCAGTTATTGGACGTATTCAAGAACGTGGACGAGCAATGGAGCAACAAACACCAAATGATTATTGGATAGAAATGCATGAACGCTATGAAAACTGGATTAATAATTTTAACTCCTGTCCAGTTCTACGTTTAGATATTAATGATTATGATTTATTAAAAAATCCTGATGCCATTGAATCAATTGTGAGCCGTATCAGTCATATGCTAAAACAAACAAGCCATTTACGAAAATAGAATTATAATAAATGACCAAAAAACGTGAGACAATATGTAGCTGATTGTTTCACGTTTTTTGAATAGGAGGGATTATTATAAGAATTGCAGTGTATTGTGGATCCGGTTTAGGGAAAAGTCCCATTTTTGCTGAAAAGGCCTCTGAGCTAGGTACTTCACTAGCGAAAAACGGCCATGGTGTTGTCTATGGTGGTTCTAAAACAGGATTAATGGGTAAGGTTGCAGATGCTGTTTTAGCAGCGGGTGGAGAAGTAATTGGTGTGATGCCAACTCACTTACAGAAGCGAGAATTGGCTCATGCCTCATTAACAGAGATTCATTTTGTAGATTCAATGCATATTCGTAAAGCAAAGATGGCAGAGTTGGCTGATGCATTTATCGCTCTTCCTGGGGGTGCAGGTACTTTAGATGAATACTTTGAGGTATTTACCTGGGCACAAATTGGACTTCATGCCAAGCCTGTCATTTTATATAATGTCCATGGATTTTATGATGCCCTCTTACAGCATTTCAAAATCATGTTGGAGGAAGGTTTTATACGTGCTGAACAAAAAGAACTTTTTTGCGTAGCTACTTCTTCGGAAGAGATATTGAGCTTATTAAAAAAACATGGGTGAAACATTACCCATGTTTTTTACCGAATATAAAAGTAAAATAAATTATTATAAGTAAAAAAATAGTAAAAGGGGTATTGTTTATGCACAGTGTAGAGGCTCAAGTAACCGATGATTTAGTAGTTCAAGCCATTGAACGTAATATTGCAATTATTCGTTTTGATATGGATCGAAAAGTAGCCTATGTAAATGAGCTATTCGCTCAAACGCTAGGCTATACAGTACAAGAGATGCTAGGAAAGCATCATAAAGAATTTTGTCTCCCCGATTTCAGTAATAGTATGGAGTATGATAAGTTTTGGCGCAATTTAACAGTAGGAAACAGTTATCAGGATAAAATTGAGAGAATGGATGCGAATGGCAATATCATTTGGCTTGAGGCAACATATATGCCGGTTTTTGCAAACAATACAAGACAAGTAATTGGTGTCTCTAAAATTGCGACCAATATTACTGAGCGTCAAAATGAAATAGTAAATGTAGCAGACAAATTGAAAGGCATGTCTAAAGAGCTTTATCATCGTTCTGAGACAGGTATTCAAAATAGCCAAGACTTACTAAAAACAATTAAAGCGGTTTCACAAGAGTCTAATGAAAATGTTAGTAACCTCGTGAAGCTTCAAAAACAAGCAGATTCTATTAAAGGGATTGTGAAGACTATTCAAGAGATTGCCTCACAAACAAACTTATTAGCTTTAAATGCAGCTATTGAAGCAGCTAGAGCAGGAGAATATGGTAGAGGTTTTGATGTCGTGGCCAAAGAGGTACGAAAGCTTTCAGTTAGGGTTGAGCAGTCCATTTCACAAGTGAAGGAGAATGTTGAGGGGATAGAACGGGAAATCGGACAAGTGACAGATAGTATTACAAGAATTGCTGAAAAAGTAGATAAGACGAATCAACAAATTACCGTCACGACAAATGATTTTAATGAAATTGCATCTGCTGCTGAAGCATTAGATGAGCAATCAAAGCAGTTTATCGAAATCATTTAATAGTATCATTCATAAGAAAATATGGGCTTAACAAAAGTTTCCTTTAGTATCCGAGAAAGATTGAAATAGTATATGGTTCTTATTTACAATAATAGGTGTAAGGCTTTCATCAATCATAATAATAGGGGTGTTATGTATGACAAAAGTGGAAGTAAGTTTTCAGCATCTACCAACGACAGCTATATCTGATGCGACAGGCGGGCATACCAATTTGCGAAGTGAAATTAAACCACTAGCCGATCATTTTAAAATAGCTGGACGAGCAGTAACTGTACGTTTACCAGATGGTGAGAATGGTGCAGTATTGGAAGCGATCAGAGCGGCCAATGAAGGGGATATCTTAGTAATTGATGCAAAAGGAAATACTAATCGAGCTGTAGCGGGCGATTTCGTTATTTCCTTAGCAAAGGGACTGGGCGTCCAAGGTTTTGTGGTGGATGGAGTGATCCGTGATATAGCAGCGATTCGAGAGTTGGATTTCCCTATTTTCGCTTTAGGTACAACAGTAGCAGCTGGCAACAAAAATGGTGGTGGCCAAGTAAATATTCCAATTGCCGTTGGAGGAGTAACCGTTCATCCTGGTGATTATATTATTGGGGATGTAGATGGCGTTATTGTCGTACCAATGGAAGATGCAGAAAGAATAGTAGCAGCCGCAGAGTCTAAACTTGAAAAAGATGCGGCACGTGCACAGGAGGCACATGCAAACGGAAAAGAATCGATCATTGCCTATTTAGATAAAGTGCTTGGAAAGTAAAAAAACCCTCACGATGCCATCCAACATCGTGAGAGTTTTTTTAAATTACGCTAAATTTTCATTATCTTTAAAGTAATTTTTCATCTTTTCGCGATCGAAACGGCCTTCCCATTTAGCCATAACTAATGATGCTAATGAGTTACCAATTACGTTCACAACAGTACGTCCCATATCAAGAATACGGTCAATACCAGCAATAAATGCTAGTCCTTCAAGTGGAATGCCGACAGTACCTAAAGTTGCTAGAAGTACTACGAATGATACGCCTGGAACACCTGCAATCCCTTTAGAAGTAACCATCAATACAAGCATTAACGTAATTTGTTCACCAATGCTTAGGTGAATACCGTACATTTGCGCAATAAATAATGCTGCAATCGCTTGGTATAGCGTGGATCCATCTAAGTTAAAGGAGTAACCTGTTGGAATAACAAAGGATACGATATCCTTTGGAGCACCCAATTTCTCCATTTTTAACATAATACGTGGTAATACAGCTTCAGAACTTGCTGTTGAAAAGGCTAAAATTAACTCATCTTTTAATACTTTAATTAAGTAGAAGATGCTGATTCCTGCAAATTTTGCTACAAGTCCAAGAACGACAAAGATAAAGAATAGCATCGTTGCATAAACAAGGATAGCTAATTTACCAAGTGGTACCAGTGAAGCGAATCCATATTTGGAAACGGTTACACCAATTAAACCAAATACCCCAATTGGAGCAAATTTCATTACGAGGTTAGTTACCCAGAACATAGCGTCTGCTACCCCTTGGAAGAAGTCTAAGACTGGTTTTCCTCGTTCTCCAACTGCAGCAACCCCTAAACCAAAAATAACTGAGAAGAAAATAATCGCAAGCATATTACCTTCAGCCATAGACTGGATAATATTTGTTGGGACAATCCCTACAATAATATCAAATGGTCCCTCATGCTGTACTTCTTCAGTAGTTGTTACATATTTCGAAATATCCCCCTGAGATAGTTCACTCATGTTAATACCTGTACCAGGATGGAATAAGTTTGCGGAAAGTAATCCAACTACGATTGCTACTGTCGTAATAATCTCAAAGTAAATAATGGATTTCCCGCCTAATCGCCCAAGCTGTTTCATGTCTCCAGTACCAGCTACACCAACGATTAATGTAGAAATAATAATCGGTACAACAATCATCTTAATAAGATGTAAAAAGATATCCCCTAATGGTTGTAAATATGTCTCAATCTTGGGGTTCCCGTAAAAGATACCACCAATAATGATCCCTAAAATCAAACCGATTAAAATTTGAGCGGCTAGACTGATTTTAAATTTCTTCTTCAAACCCTTTGTACCCCCTAATATTAAATTTTTAGGACACGCCTTACTTTAATAATACGGAGGACTTATGGAATCCGACAAAATCCGAGAAAATTAATTTACTTTTGTTAAAATGTCTGAATATAACACTTGAATAAACTTCTTAATATTGACTTTTGCTTTACGATTATCATGGTCTTCAATCTGTGTCATGAGTTGACGAATTTCTTTAAAATCGAAGTAGCGCGGGGCATAGTATTCAAATTCGGAGTTAGTGTAATCAACAACACCTAAATTAGCGAGATTAATCATGGCAGCTAGTATTGTTCTACGCACACGCTGTTCTATAGCTTTACTTTCCTTCAAAATTTCATCAGGTGTAGCCTTTGTAACAGCGGCAATTTCCTCATAAAGCTCCTTTAATGGAGGAAGTGGTGCAATCTTATGCTGATGAGCAAGTAATGTTTCAATAATAGCTATAATATCTTCGCTACCAATTTCACCGACAATTCCCATATCGTTTAATATGGATTGAATATGGTCTCGGGATGTTGCTTTATTTGCCTTTTGTTCACTTAATTCAATATTAGTAAGTGATTGGCGTATAACTAACAGAGAATTTTTTAGTCGAAATTGTTCAGTAGTTTTTTTCAAAACATTTTCTACTTCTATTCGGTTAATTGGTTTATGAATGAAGAAATCGATTCCTTGTTCATAAGCCTCACCGACCATTTCCTTATTCACAACTTGTGAAATCATGATAAATTGCCCCTCGAAGCGATTTTGAATAAGGTGTTCGACTGTTGCTATTCCATCAAGTTTTGGCATCAGTAAATCAATCAGCACAAACTCTGGCTGAGTCATTAAAATTTGTGGTATGGCATCCTCACCATTACGAGCCTCACCAATAACTGTACCTAACCCACTATCTTCAATAATTTGTTTTAACATAACACGACTTGCACGATCATCGTCTACAATAAAATACCTCATTTAAGTCTCTCCCGTTTGAATAGTTTGCGTAGGAATTGTGATTTTAAACGTTGTGTATTGATTGTTTGATTCAACGGATATTGAGCCTTTTAATTTTTCTATTAGTTCAGCAACATGTGAAAGCCCAATGCCAGTTGCTGCTACACCATCATCATTATATTTCGTGGTGTATCCAGGTTCAAAGATAATAGATAAATCTTGTTGAGAAATTCCTTTTCCATTATCACATACTGTTATTACAGTATTATCCTCTTGGCGTTGAATAGCAATAGATATGATACCTTGTCCTTCGATAGCTTCAACTGCATTAGCAGATAAATTATTTAAAAGAGCAAGTAATGCAATATGTTCCTTTGTTTGAAAATCAAAGTCTATTGTTGTTTTGAATTGTATACTCTTACCAAGTAATTCAGCATACTTACTATTGCCTTCTTCAATATAATGTAATAATTCAGATAATACAAAAGGGCCGAAGTTCCTTTCGCCAACAATTTTAGAAATACCAGCATAAATACGCTGTGAATCCTTTTTCACTTCATGGATTTCCTGGGCAATATGAAGCGCTTGCAAACTTTCCGCTCGATAACCTTTAATTTTTAACTGTCGGTATAACTCAAATCCACTAGCTGTTATCGTTTCAATATGATTCATGGACTTTTTTAAATACAGGGTCTCTACATAGAGGTCGGATCCAATATTGAGCATTTCTTGTACACGCTTTTTTTGTTCTGCTATCAAAATAGAGCTATACACACCGACTACAAAAAAACTACGTAATAATGCGACCGCTAAAAGAATCAGGAGGTCATGAAGAAATAAAAAAGTATAGGTTTGTACAAAAAAGCGGAAAATTTGCTCTGCTAAATTACTAATGACCTCACTAAAGGCGACGAGTAAACCAAGCTTTAATGGTTTTTCTCTGTATTGTTGGATATCTAAAATTTGTAGGCATACTGCAAACAATACATAAAATAAAGCCGCTGGTAAATGGTTAAATATACTCTCTGAAATAGCAACATCATGTAATGAGGAAGTAAAAACACGGAAAAAGGTTGTCACTATACTTGTAGCAACACCAGCTAAAATAATGGGTGTAGGTTTAATTAATGTACATAAAAAGAATATGATGGTTCCTAAACCAAAACGGAAAGATGTATTAGCAAAAGGCATAATTTTAATCTCACTACCAATTGCAGTCATGACAGCAATAAGGAAAATCCAAGTAAGGGAAGCGCGCGTCATAAATAATTTCGATTGCATTGTAACTACCTCCCATCATTCATATAATAAAAAATACCACAACCGAGGCGGAAGTGGTATCTAACAAGTAATACATACAATTTTGGCAAAAAAAAAACGGCTACATTCGTAGTCGGAAATTTAAAACTGGAGGAGGTAGAGGGATTCGAACCCCCGCGCGGTGTTACCCGCCTGTCGGTTTTCAAGACCGATCCCTTCAGCCAGACTTGGGTATACCTCCATGTTATATTGCTCTGTTGTCTTATCGACAAAAATAAATTTATCACAACTTGAGAAAGCCGTCAATATATTTTTTTAAAAAAATATAGGAAGATTAAAAATGATTTGGAAATAAATAATTTGTGCATTAAGTTGCAATTTATACAAACTGTCAGTATACTAGTTATTGCCGTGCTAGGTGGGAAGGTAGCGGTGTCCTGTAACTCGCAATCCGCTCTAGCGAGACTGAATTCCTTTTTCGAGGCTGTCCGTATTGTTTGGTCTGCCTTTTGCACGTAGTGTTGACGATTGGGTCCTGCGCAATGGATACCCATGAACCATGTCAGGTCCGGAAGGAAGCAGCATTAAGTGGTCTTATCCATGTGCCGCGGGGTTGCCTAATCCGAGCTAACGACAAGAGTAACGCTTATGTGCGGCTGTCAAGGAAAGGTGCACGGCATGAAATTGCCAATTCAAAGCATCCGTCTACTATAGGCGGGTGCTTTTTTATATTTAATCAATAACTTCATTTTCTATATAAGATAGCAAATGCTATAATAAAACTACTCAATTACATGGAAAAGGAGAGAGAAATATAGTGACGTATCAAGCATTTTATCGTGTGTATCGACCACAATCTTTTCGAGAAATGTCAGGTCAAGCTCATGTCAAAAGAACGCTACAGAATGCTCTCCTAGCGAATAAAACCACACATGCTTACTTATTCTCTGGGCCACGTGGTACTGGGAAAACAAGTACAGCTAAAATTTTTGCGAAAGCATTAAATTGTGAACATGCACCATCAAAAGAACCTTGCAATGAATGTGCTACTTGTCTAAGTATTACTGATGGATCTCATCCAGATGTCATTGAATTTGACGCTGCCTCGAATTCACGTGTTGAGGAAATTAGAGATATTATAGAGAAAGTACGTTTTGCTCCTGCTAGCAGTAGATACAAGGTGTACATCATTGATGAAGTACATATGCTTTCTACAAGTGCTTTTAATGCTCTTTTAAAAACTTTAGAAGAACCACCCCCTCACGCTGTATTTATTTTAGCAACGACAGAGCCTCATAAATTGCCTGCAACGATTATTTCTCGTTGTCAGCGCTTTGATTTTAAGCGACTTTCTACAAATGATATTATTGAACGAATGAAGGTTGTCTTAGAGGATATTGATTTACCATATGAAGAACAAGGCTTAAAGGTTATCGCACAATCTGCAGCTGGGGGAATGCGCGATGCTTTAAGTTTATTGGATCAAGTTGTGTCTTTCAGCGGAGAAAAGTTAAAGCTTGAGGATACGTTGTTAGTTACAGGTTCAATTAGTCAGGATGTTTTCTATGATTTAGCTGAGGCACTCAAGATGAAAGATGTTGCACAAATGCTTGCGCTTTTAGAGCAACTTATAGCCGATGGAAAGGACCCTTTGCGTCTTTCGGAGGATTTAATTACCTTTTTCCGTGATTTATTATTACTTCAAACAAGTGATGATTTAGCTGAACTCTTAGAGCTTGTGTCCCCCGAGGAACGTGTATTTACTTTAGCACATGAATTCGCGCCAGATATGCTTTATGGCTATATAGATATTCTCGCAAAAACACAGCAAGAGATGCGCTTCTCTCACCATACGAAAATTTACTTAGAAACAGCATTACTTAAAATGGTACAGTTTTCAGGAGGGGTCGCCCATTCAACGATGGCTACCAATGAAATGACGCAAAGCCCAGAGGTCACTCAAAAAATTGTTGCGCTTGAGCAGATGGTTCAGCAATTATCCTTACAATTGCAAACTGGGGCACCAGCACAAACATCACCAGCCCAAAAAGAGCAGCGGCCTCGTGCTAAAAGTCCGAATGGCTATAAAGCACCGACTGGTCGTATTCAAGAAATACTAAAAGATGCAACAAAACAAGATGTGCAACGTATAAAATCGGTGTGGGCGCAAGCATTAAGTCAAATGCAAAAATCACAATCTGCTCTTTTGGCAGAAGCCGAGCCTGTTGCGGCATCTTCGAGTGCTTTTGTGTTAAAATTCAAGTATGATATTCATTGTCAGATGGTTGCTGATAACCAATCTTTAAAGGCTCACTTTACACAACTAATTGCGGGACAAACTGGCACAATGTACGAGATGCTTTGTATACCGGAAGAATCCTGGTTAAAGATGCGTGAAGAATTTATTCGTGATCATGGTCTGCAGCAAAAGAAAACATTAACGGCTTCAGAACATGGGGAGGAATTATTAGAGCCACCACCGGCAGAAATGCCAGAAGAACCATTTATCGACGATGCTCAACCTCTTGCTTCACAAGACCCACTTGTGACAGAGGCTGAAAAACTCTTTGGTAAAGACTTTGTTGAAATTATTGAAGATTAAATTTTTAGGAGGAAAACATTTATGCGTGGAATGGGAAATATGCAAGGTATGATGAAAAAGATGCAAAAAATGCAAAAGGAAATGATGGAGGCTCAAGAAGCATTAAATGCTGAGCAATTTGAGGGTGTTGCAGGCGGCGGCATGGTAAAAGTAACTGTTTCAGGTCAGCGCGAGGTTGTATCCGTAAATCTTGATGAATCTGTGGTAGATCCTGAAGACATCGAAATGTTACAAGACCTAATTGTTATCGCTACAAATGAAGCGTTGAAAAAAGTAGAAGAAAAAACGAATTCAACAATGGGGAAATTCACTCAAGGCTTAAACCTTCCATTCTAGGAGGTATTCATTATGTACTACCCAGAACCAATATCTAAATTGATCGATAGTTTTATGAAATTGCCAGGTATCGGGCCGAAAACTGCGGCTCGTCTGGCGTTTTTTGTGTTATCAATGAAGGAAGACGATGTATTATCTTTCTCTAAAGCACTCATTGATGCTAAACGAAATCTGAGCTACTGTTCTGTTTGTGGCAATATAACGGATGTAGATCCATGTCATATTTGCTCAGATAAGCAACGAGATCATTCTATTATTTGTGTTGTACAAGATACAAAAGATGTTATTGCAATGGAAAAAATGCGTGACTATAACGGCATGTACCATGTACTTCAGGGAGCAATTTCGCCAATGGATGGCATCGGCCCAGAGGATATTAATGTTGCTTCCTTATTAGTGCGTTTGCAAGATGAAAGTGTTCAAGAGCTTATTCTAGCTACGAATTCAACGATTGAGGGTGAGGCAACAGCTATGTACATTTCGCGCCTTGTCAAGCCATCAGGTATTCGTACAACTCGTATTGCGCATGGATTGCCAGTAGGTGGAGATCTAGAATATGCAGATGAGGTAACGTTATCTAAAGCAATGGAAGGTCGACGCGAGTTATGAGTGAGGGATTAATATGTTCTTCCGTAGTAAAGGGAAATTAAAAAAAGAATTCGATGATAAGCTTGTGAATCTTATAAAGGCAACAAAAGAGGATTTACAGCAGGCAAAAATAATAGAAGAATTAATGGATGACTACGACCTTGGGGTTATTGCTCAACGTAAAACAGCAGAGAGTATCCATTTTTATTTATTTAAGGAAGCTAGAATTCGTAGAGTATTAATAAAATAGTTCTTATTAAATAATCATAGAAGCAAAACAGGAAACATAAACTTTCATAATTATTTTATTGAGGAGGCAAGCATATGTCTTGGTTAGTAATTATGAGTATTTGTGTTCCTGTGGGGCTTCTTTTTCTTTATGTAATAATAAGACATGCTAAGCTAGGCAAAATTTTAGAAGGATTATCAGTGTTTTGGTTTAGATTTGCATTTGCTTTTCTATTATTATTTATGATTCATTTAGGTATAGGTTATATAGGATATAACGTACCGATTAATTTATTTTCAGTCTTAACGATTGCGGTTTTAGGAATTCCGGGTGTATTTGGAATAACAGCGTTGATATTTTTTTTATAAAAAGCTTGCATTATGATAATAATGTAGTATACTTATAAAAGTCGCTAATATAACTGATTGAAACAAAAGTAAATTAAAAATTTATGTTGACACATTATATGAGACGTGATATTATATAAGAGTTGCTGCTGAAACAGCGGCAAACAAATGAACCTTGAAAACTGAACAAGCAAAACGTAATCAATAAAGTTTTAAGTAACTAGTTTCGGCTAGTGAACAAAACAAAATTTTGGACATCAAAATTGATGCCAGCAAAACAATTTGAGCTAATCAAATTTCTTTTATGGAGAGTTTGATCCTGGCTCAGGACGAACGCTGGCGGCGTGCCTAATACATGCAAGTCGAGCGAACAGAGAAGGAGCTTGCTCCTTTGACGTTAGCGGCGGACGGGTGAGTAACACGTGGGCAACCTACCTTATAGTTTGGGATAACTCCGGGAAACCGGGGCTAATACCGAATAATCTGTTCCACCTCATGGCGGAACACTGAAAGACGGTTTCGGCTGTCGCTATAGGATGGGCCCGCGGCGCATTAGCTAGTTGGTGAGGTAACGGCTCACCAAGGCGACGATGCGTAGCCGACCTGAGAGGGTGATCGGCCACACTGGGACTGAGACACGGCCCAGACTCCTACGGGAGGCAGCAGTAGGGAATCTTCCACAATGGGCGAAAGCCTGATGGAGCAACGCCGCGTGAGTGAAGAAGGTTTTCGGATCGTAAAACTCTGTTGTAAGGGAAGAACAAGTACAGTAGTAACTGGCTGTACCTTGACGGTACCTTATTAGAAAGCCACGGCTAACTACGTGCCAGCAGCCGCGGTAATACGTAGGTGGCAAGCGTTGTCCGGAATTATTGGGCGTAAAGCGCGCGCAGGCGGTCCTTTAAGTCTGATGTGAAAGCCCACGGCTCAACCGTGGAGGGTCATTGGAAACTGGGGGACTTGAGTGCAGAAGAGGAAAGTGGAATTCCAAGTGTAGCGGTGAAATGCGTAGAGATTTGGAGGAACACCAGTGGCGAAGGCGACTTTCTGGTCTGTAACTGACGCTGAGGCGCGAAAGCGTGGGGAGCAAACAGGATTAGATACCCTGGTAGTCCACGCCGTAAACGATGAGTGCTAAGTGTTAGGGGGTTTCCGCCCCTTAGTGCTGCAGCTAACGCATTAAGCACTCCGCCTGGGGAGTACGGTCGCAAGACTGAAACTCAAAGGAATTGACGGGGGCCCGCACAAGCGGTGGAGCATGTGGTTTAATTCGAAGCAACGCGAAGAACCTTACCAGGTCTTGACATCCCGTTGACCACTGTAGAGATATAGTTTCCCCTTCGGGGGCAACGGTGACAGGTGGTGCATGGTTGTCGTCAGCTCGTGTCGTGAGATGTTGGGTTAAGTCCCGCAACGAGCGCAACCCTTGATCTTAGTTGCCATCATTTAGTTGGGCACTCTAAGGTGACTGCCGGTGACAAACCGGAGGAAGGTGGGGATGACGTCAAATCATCATGCCCCTTATGACCTGGGCTACACACGTGCTACAATGGACGATACAAACGGTTGCCAACTCGCGAGAGGGAGCTAATCCGATAAAGTCGTTCTCAGTTCGGATTGTAGGCTGCAACTCGCCTACATGAAGCCGGAATCGCTAGTAATCGCGGATCAGCATGCCGCGGTGAATACGTTCCCGGGCCTTGTACACACCGCCCGTCACACCACGAGAGTTTGTAACACCCGAAGTCGGTGAGGTAACCTTTTGGAGCCAGCCGCCGAAGGTGGGATAGATGATTGGGGTGAAGTCGTAACAAGGTAGCCGTATCGGAAGGTGCGGCTGGATCACCTCCTTTCTAAGGATTATTTCGGAATACAAACCTAGGGTTTGTAAGATTACGTTTTGCGTTCAGTTTTGAAGGTTCATTCTTCCGAATGAAATACTTCAAAACTTGTTCTTTGAAAACTGGATAAAACGACATTGAAATTGTAACAAACACATTTATTTTTTAAGTTTTTTATAGGCTTAATAACTTGGTTAAGTTATTAAGGGCGCACGGCGAATGCCTTGGCACTAGGAGCCGAAGAAGGACGGCACTAACACCGATATGCTTCGGGGAGCTGTAAGTGAGCTTTGATCCGGAGATTTCCGAATGGGGGAACCCACTACGTTTAATCGCGTAGTATCTTGACGTGAATACATAGCGTCTTGAAGGCAGACCCAGGGAACTGAAACATCTAAGTACCTGGAGGAAGAGAAAGAAAAATCGATTCCCTGAGTAGCGGCGAGCGAAACGGGAAGAGCCCAAACCAAGAGGCTTGCCTCTTGGGGTTGTAGGACACTCTATACGGAGTTACAAAAGAGCGAGTTAGATGAAGCGACTTGGAAAGGTCCGCCAGAGCAGGTAAAAGCCCTGTAGTCGAAAGTTCGTTCTCTCCTGAGTGGATCCTGAGTACGGCGGAACACGTGAAATTCCGTCGGAATCCGGGAGGACCATCTCCCAAGGCTAAATACTACCTAGTGACCGATAGTGAACCAGTACCGTGAGGGAAAGGTGAAAAGCACCCCGGGAGGGGAGTGAAAGAGATCCTGAAACCGTGTGCCTACAAGTAGTTAGAGCCCGTTAATGGGTGATAGCGTGCCTTTTGTAGAATGAACCGGCGAGTTACGATTACGTGCAAGGTTAAGCTTTAGAAGGCGGAGCCGCAGCGAAAGCGAGTCTGAATAGGGCGAAATAGTACGTGGTCGTAGACCCGAAACCAGGTGATCTACCCATGTCCAGGGTGAAGGTAAGGTAACACTTACTGGAGGCCCGAACCCACGCACGTTGAAAAGTGCGGGGATGAGGTGTGGGTAGCGGAGAAATTCCAATCGAACTTGGAGATAGCTGGTTCTCTCCGAAATAGCTTTAGGGCTAGCCTCGTGATGAGAATACTGGAGGTAGAGCACTGTTTGGACTAGGGGGCCATCCCGGTTTACCGAATTCAGACAAACTCCGAATGCCAGATATTTATACACGGGAGTCAGACTGCGAGTGATAAGATCCGTAGTCAAAAGGGAAACAGCCCAGACCACCAGCTAAGGTCCCAAAGTAATCGTTAAGTGGAAAAGGATGTGGCGTTGCACAGACAACCAGGATGTTGGCTTAGAAGCAGCCATCATTTAAAGAGTGCGTAATAGCTCACTGGTCGAGTGACGCTGCGCCGAAAATGTATCGGGGCTAAACGATTCACCGAAGCTGTGGATTGACATCTACGATGTCAGTGGTAGGAGAGCGTTCTAAGTGCGTTGAAGTCAGACCGGAAGGACTGGTGGAGCGCTTAGAAGTGAGAATGCCGGTATGAGTAGCGAAAGACGGGTGAGAATCCCGTCCACCGTATGACTAAGGTTTCCTGAGGAAGGCTCGTCCGCTCAGGGTTAGTCGGGACCTAAGCCGAGGCCGACAGGCGTAGGCGATGGACAACAGGTTGATATTCCTGTACCACCTCCTCACCGTTTGAGAAATGGGGGGACGCAGTAGGATAGGGTAAGCGCGCTGTTGGTTATGCGCGTCCAAGCAGTAAGGCGTGTGTGTAGGCAAATCCGCACACTGTAACGTTGAGCTGTGATGGCGAGTCCGTATGGACGAAGTTCCTGATTTCACACTGCCAAGAAAAGCCTCTATCGAGGTGAGAGGTGCCCGTACCGCAAACCGACACAGGTAGTCGAGGAGAGAATCCTAAGGTGTGCGAGAGAACTCTCGTTAAGGAACTCGGCAAAATGACCCCGTAACTTCGGGAGAAGGGGTGCTCTTGAGCGTGCAAGCGCATGAGAGCCGCAGTGAATAGGCCCAGGCGACTGTTTAGCAAAAACACAGGTCTCTGCAAAACCGTAAGGTGACGTATAGGGGCTGACGCCTGCCCGGTGCTGGAAGGTTAAGAGGAGTGGTTAGCGCAAGCGAAGCTGCGAATTGAAGCCCCAGTAAACGGCGGCCGTAACTATAACGGTCCTAAGGTAGCGAAATTCCTTGTCGGGTAAGTTCCGACCCGCACGAAAGGCGTAACGATCTGGGCACTGTCTCAACGAGAGACTCGGTGAAATTATAGTACCTGTGAAGATGCAGGTTACCCGCGACAGGACGGAAAGACCCCGTGGAGCTTTACTGTAGCCTGATATTGAATTTTGGTACAACTTGTACAGGATAGGTAGGAGCCAGAGATCTCGGAGCGCCAGCTTCGAAGGAGGCGTCGGTGGGATACTACCCTGGTTGTATTGAAATTCTAACCCATGCCCCTTAGCGGGGCAGGAGACAGTGTCAGGCGGACAGTTTGACTGGGGCGGTCGCCTCCTAAAAGGTAACGGAGGCGCCCAAAGGTTCCCTCAGAATGGTTGGAAATCATTCGTAGAGTGTAAAGGCACAAGGGAGCTTGACTGCGAGACCTACAAGTCGAGCAGGGTCGAAAGACGGGCTTAGTGATCCGGTGGTTCCGCATGGAAGGGCCATCGCTCAACGGATAAAAGCTACCCCGGGGATAACAGGCTTATCTCCCCCAAGAGTCCACATCGACGGGGAGGTTTGGCACCTCGATGTCGGCTCATCGCATCCTGGGGCTGTAGTCGGTCCCAAGGGTTGGGCTGTTCGCCCATTAAAGCGGTACGCGAGCTGGGTTCAGAACGTCGTGAGACAGTTCGGTCCCTATCCGTCGTGGGCGTAGGAAATTTGAGAGGAGCTGTCCTTAGTACGAGAGGACCGGGATGGACACACCGCTGGTGTACCAGTTGTCTTGCCAAAGGCATCGCTGGGTAGCTATGTGTGGACGGGATAAGTGCTGAAAGCATCTAAGCATGAAGCCCCCCTCAAGATGAGATTTCCCATTACGCAAGTAAGTAAGATCCCTCAAAGACGATGAGGTAGATAGGTTCGAGGTGGAAGTGTGGTGACACATGGAGCTGACGAATACTAATCGATCGAGGACTTAACCAAATTGTTTGAAGCATTCAATGCGCCGTTTATCCAGTTTTGAAAGAACAATACTTTCAACAATAAAAATGAGAGAGCTTCAAGACACAAGTAGAACAAGGAGCAACCGAGTGATTGAGGGAGCGTACTTCTGTACGTGACTGATTGAGCGAGAGCAGCTGACGCAGTAATACGCCGTGTATTGAAGATCGAACATAGTCTAGTGATGATGGCAAAGAGGTCACACCCGTTCCCATACCGAACACGGAAGTTAAGCTCTTTAGCGCCGATGGTAGTTGGGGGCTTCCCCCTGTGAGAGTAGGACGTCGCTAGGCAAAAAAGAAACCGCTGAGAAATCAGTGGTTTTTTTATATTGAGCTTGAGGTTGCCGATTTCCTATTGTTGATTTGACAAGGATATTTTTCAAGTAAGGGTCAAATAACTGTTACATAAAAAACCTGGTGAAATTGCTTTTTAAACCCATAAAATGCTAAAGTTTAATGGAGTGATTAAAATTCACAAAGGGGTGCAGTGTAATGGCAACAGGGCAATATAGAAAGGATATTGAGGTAGAGAAAGAAAAATTAGAGAGTTTTATTCTAAATAAGGAACGTTGGGCTGTTTTAATACCAGGTTACTTACATCACGAATTACTAAATAAAAATGATATGATTTGGGTCTTCCAAGGTGATTTTGGCGTTATTCAAAAAGCTGTTAAAGTGAAACTTACTCAGACAAAATCAGAGGTTCATCAAGTACTTTTTGATTTAGAGGGGTTATCTGATCCGATTAATGGTGACGGTTCCTTTGAAATAAAACAAAATCCAGATGGATCATTTCTATTAATTGGAAGCTTATCAATGAAGGCTAGCGGTTTTCTAGCAGCGATAATGAATCCCATACTAGATAATTTTGTACCTCGACTCGTAGAACAATTAGTGGAAGAAATGGCGTTTACCGTGGCAAAGGAATAGCTTATGATTTTGATTTAAGAAGAGAACCGATTATTGAAGGTAATGACAATAATCGGTTTTTATATGGAATCAGTACATATTTTTGTTGATTAGAGTAAAGGTTCAACTGCAATAACAATGCAGCGACATTGAGGATAATAAGACATTTTGTTGAAATTTCTATAGGTAACAAATAAATATGGAATGCCTTGTCGAGGGATTGCTTTTTTATCGTGGTATAATCCCGTATAATTAAATGAGAATCTTAACGAAAATGGGTGTGTTTGTTTTGGATAAGAAAAAGCCAATTATAGAGGGATTAGAACGTTTTCGAAAACAACAAAATATTTCCTTTCACGTCCCAGGCCATAAGCATGGCGAGCTGTCCCACCTCCCTCAAGCATTTAAGGATGTTATGCGGTATGATGTAACTGAATTAACGGATCTGGATGATTTACATTATCCAGAGGGAATGATATTAGAAGCAGAAAATTTATTAGCAGATACATATGGAGCCAAAAAAAGCTTTTTTCTAGTAGGTGGCTCTACTGTTGGAAATTTAGCAATGATTTATGCCACTTGTCATAAGGGTGATACTATTATTGTTCAGCGAAATGCACATAAATCTATATTTCATGCCATTGAACTTGTTGGAGCAAAGCCTATATTTGTGTCACCAATATGGGATGACCGGACGTTAACGGCAACACATGTAACTTTTCATGATCTCAAAGAAGCAATAGATAATTATTCAGAAGCGAAAGCAGTAGTTTTAACATATCCTACTTATTATGGGGTCACTTCTAATGAAGTACAGCAACAAATTGTTTATTGTCACGAGAAGAGAATCCCTGTATTAGTGGATGAAGCACATGGCGCTCATTTTAGTGCGTGTCATCTATTTCAACCATCTGCTTTGTCGTTTGGGGCAGATGTTGTTGTACAATCAGCGCATAAAACACTACCAGCTATGACAATGGCATCCTTTATGCATGTAAAGTCAGAATTGATAGATGCCGATAAAATACATCACTATTTACGTATGTTACAATCTAGCAGCCCATCTTATGTGCTATTGGCTTCATTAGATGATGCTCGCTACTATGTACAGACATATATGGAGAGTGATGGGGCATATATAATAGAAAAAAAGAAACAATGGGTTGAGGCTTTAAGGTCGATTGGTTCATTGGAAGTAATTGAGGTAGATGATCCATTAAAACTATTGTTACGTGTCGATGGTTATAGTGGTTTTCAGCTACAAGAAGCATTAGAGGCACAACATGTCTATGGGGAGCTAGCTGATGCGAATCAGGTCTTACTTATGTTACCTTTGCTGAAGCAAGGACATACCTACCCGTTTGCTGAAATAAGAGTCCGTATAAAAGAAGCAATAACAACGCTATTAGGCACAGCTAAAATAAATAGCAAAACAGTTTCTCAAACTGCCTATCATTTTGTACCAATTACAGAGCCTACCTTTACCTTTAGTGAGATTGCATCATTAGAAAAAGAATGGTTACCATATATGCGTACAATAGGTCGAATATCTACGAATATGATTATTCCGTATCCACCTGGTATACCGTTACTTGTTCCTGGAGAAAAAATAACAGTGGCAAAGCTAAGTCAATTGGAAGAATTACTAGCTGCAGGTGCAACATTCCAAGGAAATCATCGTTTAGCAGAAAAAATG
Organism: Lysinibacillus irui; assembly: GCF_028877475.1. NCBI lineage: Bacteria > Bacillati > Bacillota > Bacilli > Caryophanales > Bacillaceae > Lysinibacillus > Lysinibacillus irui. Next base: position 56,598 of record NZ_CP113527.1, read on the forward strand.
ATTCAGGTCATTAAATAGTGGAGGCAAATAACAACATGAATAGCAATTTATTTATTACATTCGAAGGTCCAGAGGGGGCAGGAAAAACAACAGTCATTCAAATGATTGCAAAGCGACTTACTGAAAAGAATATTGATGTTCTAGCAACGAGAGAACCAGGTGGTATCGAGATTGCGGAGAAAATAAGAACGATTATTTTAAATCCTGAACATACGGCAATGGACGAACGGACAGAAGCCTTATTATATGCTGCTGCAAGAAGTCAGCATTACTTTGAAAAGGTACGACCTGCTTTAGATGCTGGGAAGTTAGTCATATGTGATCGTTTTATTGATTCATCTTTAGCTTATCAGGGTTTTGCAAGAGGAATAGGTGTCGATGAAGTTCTTTCTATTAATGAATTTGCTATCGGTAAAAAATTACCTGACTTGACCATTTTATTTGATCTTGCTCCAGAGGTAGGCTTAGCTCGTATTTATGCAACGGACAATCGGGAAGTAAATCGTTTAGATGTTGAAAGTTTGCCGTTTCATCAGAAGGTACGTGAAGGATATTTACAATTAGTAGAACGATATCCAGAACGTATCCATGTAGTGAATGCAGACCAAGATATTGAAAGTGTTGTTGAAGATGTATGGTTATTATTATTGAAAGCAATGCAGTAAAAGCATGAAGTTGTCTACAACATTGTGATATAATGATACTATCCATTCATTTATCTTCATACGGATATCTATAGTGGATTATAAATGTTTATAAATGCTGATGCTTAGGAATAGTATTAAACCTAACTAGGTTAATTTTATAAAAGGGGTGAGTGCGAATGAAGTTAGTCGTAGCTGTAGTGCAAGATCAGGATAGCAACCGCTTATCAAATGCTTTAACGAAAAATCAGTTTCGCGCAACTAAATTAGCGAGCACAGGAGGATTTTTACGTTCAGGAAATACGACGTTTCTGATAGGAACTGAAGACTCTCTCATACCCAAACTTTTAGATATTATTCGGGATAATTGTCGAGCACGAGAGCAAATGGTTGCACCCGTTTCTCCATTAGGAGGAAATGCTGATTCCTATATACCTTATCCTGTGGAGGTAGAGGTAGGGGGAGCTACTGTGTTTGTTTTACCAATTGAACAATTCCATCATTTTTAAAATTAGCCTCCTATGTTAAACCACCAGAGGTCATTTAATTAAAGTAGGATAAATATGAAACTAAATAGAAAAGCTTCATATTTATCCTCATGCAATCACGCCAAGGAGAAATAGATAAAGATTAGTGGGGGCGAAACCACCTTGAAGATTAATCAAGATATACGTGTCGGGTTAAATACAAATCGCAAAGAGCCACTACAAAATAATAATCAAAATAACCGATTTGGGGATATGGTCGTCAAGCAAGGGAACAAGTTGCAAACAGAACAACTAACACGTTTGTTAGGAGATATATCGAGTGCAGGAGATCGCGTTGCAAGATCACGTAATTTACGAGAACTTGCTAGATTTAAAATGCTTGTGAAACGATTTCTACAAGAGACAGTAGAACATGGTATGGATTTAAAACAATCACATACATGGAATCGTTTTGGTGAAGGAAGACGCCTTAAAATTATTGAAACTATTGATACGCGTCTCGTTGAACTTGCCCAAGATATTTTAGATGAAGAAAAGGAAGCAATTGACCTCCTCGATAAAATCGGTGAGATTAAAGGCTTACTAATTAATTTATATATGTAAAACCCGTGTCTCGATCTTATTAGGCGCGGGCTTTTTTTCAAATTTGATTTTGGCAAATTGTCAATAACATAGGGACTACAGTAACGTTCCTTTACAGCAAGCAAGGATTGGAAACAATCACACTTTTGTTGTATATATAGGAAGGAAATTAAATTTATGGCCAAGAATGTTGAAGAGCTATTCACGCTACAACCAGTCGTAATGAAGCAACTTCAAACGATTTTTGACAAAAATAGATTAGCACATGCATATATTTTTGAAGGCGAAAAAGGGACAGGCAAGGCTGATATTATGCACTTTTTTGTCAAATTAATGCTATGTGAGCAACCTAGTGAAAATGTTCCATGTGAAACATGTCGAAATTGCAGACGTGTTGATTCAGGAAATCACCCAAATATTCATCATATTTATCCAGATGGTCAATTTATAAAAATTGATCAAATGCGAGAACTCATTGGAGAAATGAAAATGATGGGCGTAGAAGAAGGACGTAAAATCTATGTGCTTCATCATGCAGACCGTCTAAATATAGCTTCAGCAAATATGATACTTAAATTTTTAGAAGAGCCGGATGGAGAGGTAACTGCAATTTTATTAACAGAGCAAATGCAGTCAATTCTCCCAACAATCCGTTCTCGTTGCCAACATATTAAATTCCAAAAAATGCCGCGACATGTTTTACTCAAACATTTACAAGAAAATAATGTTTCGCATTCGATGGCTTCAACAGTAAGCATGATGACAAACGAGCTCGAAATGGCCATATTTTTGGCAAATGATGAGCAGTTTGCACTTGCTCGAAAAACAGTGTTAAAATTAGTAGATGCCATTCAACAAAATGTACATGAAGCGATGCTCGTTGTACATGAAGATTGGTTACCGAACTTTAAAGAAAAAGGCGAGATGGAGCAAGCATTGGATTTACTACTATTTGCTTACCGTGATATAGTGTCAATAAAAGCTAATCCCGAAGCAGCTTGTACTTATCCAGACATGTTACCACTATTTAAAGAAGTTGCGTTATATTCCACTTATGACCGATTATCAAGTCAGCTGGAATCTATTTTGCAAGCACGCGCCTCTTTACAACGTAACATGAATAGGACGTTATTGATGGAGCAGTTAATGCTAAATCTGCAGGAGGGATATACATTTGTATAATGTAGTAGGAGTCCGCTTTAAGAAGGCGGGTAAAATATATTATTTTGATCCGGCATCATTTCTACTAGAAAATAATCAATATGTTATTGTAGAGACAGCACGCGGTGTAGAATATGGAAAAGTAGTTGTCCCTCAAAAAGTGGTAGGTGATAATGATGTTGTATTACCACTCAAACAAGTACTTAGACCAGCCGATGATCGTGATCGTATTCAAGTTGAGGAAAATGCAGCAGAATCGAAACGTGCATTTGATCTCGCTAGTACTAAAATTATAGAGCATAATCTAGAAATGAAGCTTGTAGATGTTGAATATACATTTGATCGTAATAAAATTATTTTTTATTTTACAGCTGAAGGACGAGTTGACTTTAGGGATCTTGTAAAAGATTTAGCTTCGGTTTTTAGAACACGTATCGAACTTCGCCAAATCGGTGTGCGTGATGAAGCAAAATTATTAGGTGGCATTGGCCCGTGTGGAAGAATGCTTTGTTGTTCCACATTTTTAGGTGATTTTGAGCCAGTTTCTATTAAAATGGCTAAAGATCAAAACCTATCATTAAATCCTTCGAAAATATCAGGTCTTTGTGGACGTTTAATGTGTTGCTTAAAGTATGAAAATGATGAATATGAAGAAGCAAAAGAGGGCATGCCAGATATTGGTGAGGTAACGATGACACCAGATGGCCGCGGTAAAGTTGTAGGGTTAAATGTGCTAGAAAGACTGATACAAGTATATTTACAAGAGCAGGAACGCACAGTTGAGTATACACTAGAAGAACTACTAGCATGCGAAAAAAATCTTATTTAAGATAGAGAATTTAACGAGGTGGCTTGGGTGAAGGACCGTAATTTCTTAGATACCGTTATGGAGTTCGAACAACAGCTCGAAGCAATGCAGGAGCAATTCGGTGCATTGAAACAATTTGTAGCGTTAATGATGGAAGAGCATAAAGCGCTTGAGACAGAAAATCATCATCTTCGTACACGTCTAGAAGAACTACTTTCTAATACAAACTCCGTACAAGCTGCTGAAGTAAAGAAAGAGAGTCCGTTAGATATAGGTGAAGGTTATGATAATCTTGCTCGCTTATATCAGGAAGGCTTCCATGTTTGTCATGTTCATTTTGGAAGTTCACGTAAAGGTGAAGATTGTCTGTTTTGTCTATCATTTTTAAATAAACAAAATGCGTAATAGAAGGCTGATTCCCACTAAGGTGGTATCAGTCTTTTGTTTTGTAGAGTAGGAGGAATAAGCATGAAAAACTGGCTAAAGGATGATGAACGATTAGACTATTTGTTGGCTGAGAATTTGCGTATTATTCAAAGCCCCTCCGTCTTTTCGTTTTCATTAGATGCAGTATTGCTTTCAAAGTTTGTTAATATTCCCTACCATAAGGGGAATATTGTTGATTTATGTTCAGGGAATGGTGTAATCCCTCTCTTTTTAAGTGCACGTACAAAGGGACAAATAAAGGGAGTAGAAATTCAGCCACGTTTATTTGATATGGCAGAGAGAAGTATCCGTTATAATCAATTAGAACATCAAATTCAAATGATTCTTGGCGATGTAAAAGAAATACCGAAACAATTAGGCATTGAAAAGTATGATGTTGTTACCTGCAATCCACCTTATTTTTTGGCTCATGAGGCAAGTGATAAAAATCTCAGTGAACATCATGCCATTGCAAGACATGAACTATATTTAACATTAGAAGAAGCTATTCAATCAGCCAGTAAGTTATTAAAGCAAGGTGGCAAAGCTGCATTTGTGCATCGTCCAGGTCGATTATTAGATATTGTTACAGCGATGCGAGCAAATCGCTTAGAGCCTAAAAGGATGCAACTCATTTATCCGAAAGAAGGTAAAGAAGCCAATACGTTACTAATAGAAGGAATAAAAGATGGGAAGCCAGATTTAAAAATCTTGCCACCTTTGTATGTCTATGATGCCAATAATGAATATACAGAAGAAGTGAGAGAGATCCTTTATGGAAAAGAGCAATAATCACTACTTTTACGTACTAGAGTGTGCGGATCAAACACTTTATGCTGGGTATACAAATAATATAGAAAAACGTGTTGCTATACATAACGCTGGTAAAGGGGCAAAATATACAAGAGCTAGAGGTCCAGTGAAATGTATTTATAATGAAATGTTTGAGACAAAGCAAGAAGCTATGCGTGCTGAATATGCATTTAAGCAATTAACAAGAACACAGAAAATAAATTATATAAGGAGGGGTGAATCGTGAAATCTCAAAAAAGTACAATACACGATTTGACAGGCTGTTTATATCTGGTAGGAACACCTATTGGGAATTTAGAGGATATGAGTGTACGTGCATTGCGCATTTTAAAAGAGGCCGATATTATAGCAGCAGAAGATACAAGAAATACAAAGAAGCTATGTAATTACTTCGATATTGAAACCCCATTAATCAGCTACCATGAACATAATTTAGCAGTAGGTGGAGAAAAATTATTAACTTTACTACATGAAGGGAAAACAATTGCCTTAGTAAGTGATGCAGGCTTACCTTGTATTTCTGATCCGGGAGCGGATATAGTCGAAAAAGCAATTGCTGAAAACTTTCCTGTTGTGCCTGTACCAGGTCCGAATGCAGCGATATCAGCATTAATTGCTTCTGGATTGACGCCACAGCCATTTTTCTTTTATGGCTTTTTGAATCGTGGAAAAAAAGAACGTCGGCAGCAATTAGAGCAACTAAAAAAACGTCAAGAAACTATTTTATTATATGAGGCACCACATCGCTTAAAGGATACATTAAAAGATATGGAGGCTATACTCGGTAACCGTCGCATTGTCTTAGCCCGAGAGCTAACTAAGAAATTTGAAGAATTTTTACGTGGTACATTGGTTGAAGCTGTAGAATGGTCACAGACAGAGGAAATACGAGGAGAGTTTTGTATAGTCCTTGAAGGTAATAGCTCTGTCGAAGAGGAAAATGAAGAAGAAGCCTATTGGCAAACGATGTCGGTTGTGGAACATGTAGATTACATTATTAATCAATCGAATGTTACATCAAAAGAGGCAATTAAGGAAGTAGCCAAGCTAAGACAAGTCGCGAAGAGAGATATTTATAATGAATATCATAGTTAATAATAGTAAAGGGTTACCTTATTAGGTAGCTCTTTATTTTAATTTGAAGCTTCTTGCTACAAAGCGTCGACATAACTAATTTTAAATTGATAAGAATTGTAAATAATAGTAACCTTGAGTAGAAAGGTCTGACATGGACATTATAAGGGGTATAGAAATTGGGTATATTAATTTGTATACAAATAGAAACACCTAAATCACTGAGTTGATTTAGGTGAGTAAGAAGGTTATTTTTTTAAGTTAGCTTGGATTTCTTTTACTAACATTTCAGCGCCTTCTGGACTTAAAATTAATTTGCCTCCAACTAGACGGAAGTTATCATCTGAAACTTCACCAGTAACGGCACATGTCATATTAGGCATATATTTTTTTAAGATGATTTTATCATCATCGACATAGATTTCTAAAGCGTCCTTTTCAGCAATACCTAGCGTACGACGTAACTCGATAGGAATTACTACACGACCTAACTCATCGACTTTACGAACAATCCCTGTTGATTTCATAATAGATTTCCTCCTAATTTATAAAAGTTATATTTGTATTTCGTCAAATTTCGACATTATTTCCTTGTCTGATAGTTATCATACCAAGTAATGCCATAAACGTCAATTAATTAATACACTAATATTATGGTTTTAGAAAAATTTTTTTGAGAAGAATGCAGATATTTTAATTATTTTAAAAGGTTTTTAATAAATATTTTCTATAATAGTAAAAAAGGTTCTTATTTAAGTCATTTAATGGATTGAATATATTATTCGACAATTTTCGCATGTAATAAACTTTCATTGAAACGAATTTCGTACTTCGTTAGAATAGAGAGTATATTGTAGAACAATGGAGGCAGTTCTTGTGAGTGAACAACAAAAAACATTCTATATAACAACACCCATTTACTATCCAAGTGGGAAATTTCATATTGGTACGGCATATACAACAGTTGCATCTGATACTATTGCACGCTATAAACGTTTACGTGGCTATGATGTTCGTTTTTTAACAGGTATGGACGAGCATGGACAAAAAATACAGGAAAAAGCAGCAGAGGCAGGTAAGCACCCTCAAGATTATGTAAATGAAATCGCAGATGCTGCTAAAAAGCTATGGGCTTTAATGGATATTTCTTACGATGACTTTATTCAAACAACGCAAGAACGACATACTAAAGCTGTCGAAAAGATCTTCCAGAAGTTTTTAGATAATGGAGATATTTATAAAGGCGAATATGAGGGCTGGTATTGTACACCGTGTGAATCATTCTTTACAGAGACTCAATTAGTTGATGGAAATTGTCCAGACTGTGGTCGACCAGTGCACAAAGTAAAAGAAGAATCGTATTTCTTTAATATGAAGAAATATGCCGATCGTTTATTAGCTTATTATGAAGAAAATCTAGAATTCATTGAGCCCGAATCACGGAAAAATGAAATGATTAACAACTTTATTAAACCAGGACTTGAAGATTTATCTGTATCAAGAACTTCCTTCGATTGGGGAATTAAAGTACCTGGGGATCCAAAGCATGTCATTTATGTGTGGGTGGATGCATTAACGAATTATATTACATCTCTAGGATATCTTTCAGATGATGAGACATTGTTCAACAAATATTGGCCAGCAGATGTACATGTAGTAGGAAAAGATATTGTTCGCTTCCATACTATTTATTGGCCTATTTTCTTAATGGCATTAGATTTGCCATTACCAAAAAAGGTATTTGCCCATGGTTTTATTATGATGAAAGACGGTAAAATGTCTAAATCAAAAGGAAATGTCATTTATCCAGAAATGCTAATCGAGCGTTATGGCCTAGATGCGACACGTTATTTCCTTTTACGTGAATTGCCATTTGGCTCTGACGGGGTATTTTCTCCAGAATCATTTATCGAACGTACAAACTTTGATTTAGCAAATGATTTAGGTAATTTATTAAATCGAACTATTTCCATGATTAATAAATATTATGATGGCATTATTCCTACAGAAAATCTTCAACAAACAGAATTTGATGCAGGTTTAAAAGAACAAGCTGAGTCAGTTCGTATTAAATATGAAGAAAGTATGGAAAAAATGCAATTTAGTGTCGTACTTGCTGATCTATGGACACTAGTTTCACGTACTAATAAATATATAGATGAAACCCAGCCTTGGGTATTAGCAAAAGAAGAAGCGGATAAGCCAAAACTAGGTGCTGTTATGCGAAATTTGGCAGAAAGCTTACACCAAATAGCTGTCATGTTACAACCATTTATGACAACAACACCAAAACGTATGATCGATCAGTTAGGTTTAGATGACAAATTCTTAGCATGGGATACAATTGAAACATTCGGCAATACTATTCCAGCAAACATTAAAGTGGTAGAAAAAGGGATACCTATTTTCCCACGCTTGGAAAATGAAGTTGAAATTGCTTATATTCGTGAGGAAATGCGTGGTTCTGTGAAAACACCACAAGAAGAAGAAACTAATAAGGTTGCCAAGTCTAACGAACATCCAGATATTCCTGAAATTACTATTGATGATTTTATGAAAATTGATTTGCGAGTGGCAACTGTAACTGCATGTGAAACCGTCCCAAAAGCTGATAAATTATTAAAGCTTCAAGTTGATCTAGGATACGAGCAACGCCAAGTTGTTTCAGGTATTGCGAAATTCTATAATCCCGATGAATTAATTGGTCAAAAGGTGATTGTCGTTGCGAATTTAAAACCAGTTAAATTACGTGGAGAGTTGTCACAAGGTATGATTTTAGCTGGTGAAAAAGATGGAATTTTAAAATTAGCATCAGTTGATCCGAAACTTGAAAATGGTGCAAAGGTAAAGTAAAAAACTATGAAAGGCCTGCTGAATAGAAAATATTCGGCAGGCTTTTCAAATCTGGTTGTAAAAAGGACTATTTATTATTCTGAAATAGTTTGTGCGTTGTGAAATAAAGGGATTTTTAGGTATTTTGTATTATAAGTAGAGTTGTCGATTAAGTGTAATGTCACATTACCAAATAGTTTGTAACAAATTTGTAATGCTTACGAAAAATATGAAATAATAAATTTTAATAAAATCGATGTTAGGAGAATGAAGATGTTTATAGATAGCCATGTACATTTAAACGCAGATCAGTATGATGAAGACCTTCAGGCGGTAATAGATAGAGCCCTTGAAGCTAAAGTAGAGAAAATGGTTGTAATTGGTTTTGACCGTAAAACCATTGAAAGAACTATGCAATTGATAGAGCAATATGATTTTGTTTACGGTGTTATTGGCTGGCATCCAGTAGATGCCATTGATTGTACGCAAGAAGATTTGGAATGGATTGAAAAGTTAGCATCACATCCAAAAATAGTTGGCATTGGTGAAACTGGGTTGGACTACTATTGGGATAAATCCCCAAAAGACGTTCAACAAGCACTTTTCCGCAAACAGATTCATTTAGCACAAAAGACCGGTTTGCCAATTATTATTCATAACAGGGATGCAACAGGAGATGTTGTAAGAATATTACGCGAAGAGAACGCAGCATCAGTAGGAGGTGTTATGCACTGCTTTAGTGGGAGTGTAGAAACAGCGCGTGAATGTATAGCTATGAATTTTATGATTAGTCTTGGTGGACCAGTAACATTCAAAAATGCACGTCTGCCAAAGGAAGTGGCTACAGAAATACCTCTAGAGCACTTGATGATCGAAACAGATGCCCCTTACTTGGCGCCACATCCACATCGAGGTAAGCGCAATGAACCAGCATTTGTACCCTTAGTTGCGGAGGAAATTGCGCGTTTAAAAGGGTTGACAATTGAGGAAATTGGACAAGCAACTACAGACAATGCGAAAAAATTTTTTGGGATTGACAATTAACTAGCTTAGATGCCTCCAATACAGGGTTTATGGTTGGCAAAAACAAAGAAGTCAATTTTCAGAGAAATACTTTCGGGTTGACAGTGCCAAAACTAGTCCGTATAATCCAACCTTGTATTAAGGAGGCGTTTTTTCATGTCAAATAATTCCATGAAAAACTTGTTCTTAGGATCATTGAGGAGTAAGCAAACAGTGATAAGAATTATTTCACTTGTCCTGTTTGTATCTGTAATCTCTTTCGTACTCTACCAAGGTACGAAAAAAGCCGTAACGCTTGAAGCAAACGGAGAAACAATCGAAGTATCAACACATGCCAAAACTGTAGAACAATTATTACAAGATCAAAATATAGATGTAGCAGAGCATGACAAAATATCACCCTCTCTGAACACCAAAATTGTTAATGGATTAGCAATTCAATGGGAACAGGCAAAAGAAGTAACTATTTCAGTTGATGGAAATCAGTCAAAAGTTTGGACAACTGAAACACTTGTGAAAGACATTTTGAAGGAAGCAAATATTAAAGTATCTGAACATGACACTTTAGCACAGGGTCTAGATACTGAACTAGGTGCAGAAAACAAAATCGATATTCAAAAAGCGTTTCAAGTAGCGCTTGTCGATGGCGTAAATAAAAGACAAGTATGGTCCACTTCGACTACGGTCGCTAACTTTTTAAAACAACAAGGAATTCAGTTAAATGAATTCGATCGTGTCGAAAATAACCTGGAGGACGTTATTACTCCGGCGAGTAAAATCACAGTAGTTCGCGTAGAAAAGGTTATCGATGTAGTGGAAGACTCTTTAGATTTCGCAGTTGAAAAGAAGCAGGATGCTTCATTGCAAAAGGGTAAACAAAAGGTAGTGGCAACAGGCGAGAATGGCTCAGTTTCTCGTACGTATGAGATTGTCAAAGAAAATGGTAAGGTTGTAGCGAAAAATTTACAATCTGAAAAAGTTTTAAAAGAGCCGAAAAAGAAAGTCGTTGCAGTTGGCACTAAAACAGTTGTTGCAAGTGCACAAACTGTATCACGTGGTTCAGCAGAGCCAGCTAGCGGCAAAGAATTTTATGTAACGGCAACAGCTTATACACCATATTGTGACGGTTGTTCAGGTACATCAGCAACTGGTATAAACTTACGTTCAAATTCTGGATTAAAGGTAATTGCAGTTGACCCATCTGTTATTAAATTAGGCTCAAAAGTATGGGTTGAAGGCTACGGTACAGCTATTGCTGGGGATACTGGTGGCGCAATTAAGGGTAATAAGATCGATATACTTGTACAAACAGATGCCCAAGCACGTAACTGGGGACGTAAGAAAGTGCGTATTAAAGTATTAAATTAAAAAAATTGTAAAATTAATCAAAATGTTTTTTCACAAATGGAGCTTTCCTGTTTTGACTGGCAGGAAAGCTTTTTAATTTGACTATGAAAATTGATAGTGCAAGGAAAAGAGTCAAGTACATAAGATTTTTTGTTCTTGAGGGGCAGGTATAGTAGAAAAAATCACGGGTTTTGCTGCGTATTTGCTGTCTCAATTCAATTAGCTTTAACTGCTATTGGTCAGAAAAATCGGCACAAGCAAGGCAAGGCATTTTGAGCTATTTAGCAAAAGATTTTGTAAGCACTGTATAATGATAAACTCTGTAAGCTGAAATGATATTAGGCTCGTTCCAGCCTTGTATTTCTGTACAAACAGTATCATGCAGTTGTAAAATGGTCAGAAGATAAGGTAGATAGAAAAGAGGAGCCTTTTTGCAAATAAAAGAAATCATAGTTGTTGAAGGAAAAGATGATACGACTGCTATTAAGCGTGCCGTACATGCAGATACTATAGAAACAAATGGGTCTGCTATCTCAGAGGAAACATTGAAGCGAATTCAGCATGCCCAAGAAAAACGTGGTGTTATAGTATTTACGGATCCTGACTATCCAGGACGTCGAATACGTGCCATTATTGAAGAGCATGTTCAAGGTGTGAAACATGCCTTTTTACCAAAAGCCAAAACGATTGCCAAGAACGGTAAAGGGTTAGGGATTGAACATGCTGCTGACGAAGATATAAGAGAAGCTCTACAACATGTTTATACCCCTCAGCATGATGTGCCAAGTGAAGATGATATTACACTAGAAGATTTAATGACAGCACGATTGATTGGGCACCCTCAATCTAAGCAGCGTCGTGATCGTCTAGGAGAAATCTTAAATATTGGAGCAACAAACGGTAAACAGCTTCATAAAAGGTTAAAAATGTTTCAGATTACAGAAAAGCAATTTGGTGCGGCGGTCGCACAGCTAGATCAGGAGGAAAATAATGCATAAGGATATTGCAACACCTATTCGTACTCAAGAAATTTTAAAAAAGTATGGATTTTCATTTAAAAAAAGTTTAGGTCAAAATTTTTTAATTGACCCTAACATTTTAAGAAATATAGTGAGTCATGCAGATTTAACAGAAAACAGTGGTGCAATTGAAGTTGGTCCTGGTATTGGAGCATTAACAGAGCATCTGGCAAGAAGTGCAAAAAAGGTTGTTTCCTTTGAAATTGACCAACGCTTATTACCGGTACTAGAAGATACACTTAGTCCATATAATAATGTGTCTATTATTCATTCTGACATACTTAAGGCTGATGTCGCGAAGGTTATTGCAGATGAAATGCCAGGAATTGAAGATATTATGGTCGTTGCCAATCTACCGTATTATGTCACTACACCAATCTTAATGAAATTGCTCAATGATCGACTGCCAATTCGCGGTTTTGTTGTTATGATGCAAAAAGAGGTAGCTGATCGTATAACGGCTAAGCCAGGAACGAAGGAATATGGTTCATTATCTATTGCGATTCAGTATTATGTGAAGGCCGATATTGCTATGACTGTGCCAAAAACAGTTTTCATGCCACAACCAAATGTAGATTCAGCAGTACTTCGTCTTATCAAGCATGATGAACCACCTGTAAAAGTAATAGATGAGGACTTTTTATTTGTCGTGACTCGTGCTTCATTCGTACAGCGAAGGAAAACAATTTATAATAACCTACAATCAGGGTTGCCAAACGGTAAGGCACATAAGGATTCGATCTTAGAGGCATTAGAGGCAGCTAATATTGAACCAACTCGTCGTGGAGAAACACTTTCTATTCAAGAGTTTGGAAAATTAGCAGATGCACTGTATCCTGTGTTTGCAAAGTAATTTTTGTTAACAATTTTTCTTTGATGTAAAAAAATATATATTTTTTATAAAAAATAAGTTGACAAGTTTTATAAGAGGCTGATAAAATATTATATTTTGTTGACATTTTTGGGCGTTTCGCTTATACTAGTTATTAGTGAGGTGTAAGCGAAAATGCCAAAAACTTTAGCGGACATTAAAAAGTCGTTGGATTGTCATTTGGGTAAACGTTTGCAATTAAAAGCAAACGGTGGTCGCAAGAAAACGGTTGAGTGTGCAGGGATATTACGTGAAACATATCGCGCTATCTTTGTAGTAGAGCTCGATCAAGAAGACAATACGTGCAAGCGCGTATCGTATAGTTACACAGATATTTTAACTGAAGCAGTAGAGATTACATTTTTAGACGAAGCAAAGGCTGCTGTCGCAAAATAGTTTCTAGTACTTATTTCTATATTTTCAAAACACTCATGTATGTTAAAAACTACATGAGTGTTTTGCGTTTTCGCGGGCATACTAAATTCGTCAGTTGTTAAAGGAGGAGTTTATATGCCTAGAAAAGGTATCATGTCACCTCGATTAAAAGAAGAGATCGCAAAAGAACTTGGATTTTATGATGTTGTGCAAAAGGAAGGCTGGGGCGGCATAAAAGCTCGAGATGCTGGTAATATGGTTAAACGTGCCATTGAAATGGCTGAACGGGCAAGTAGTGAGCAAGAGCGTAAGTAGGCTATTTTTGTTAAAGTAGGCAACTTATAAAGTTTCATTCAGCAGGGATGAAAATCCTTACTAACACAACAAATACAACTGACGAAAGAGAACCGATACACCGAAGAGGGTATACGGTTCTTTTTTTCCATTTTCGTATGCCCAATATGGTAAAATAAAATGAATAACCTTGCGCGAAAAAAAGGAACTGTTTATACGTGTAGCTATAAGGGAGGAAGAAATATGCTTTATGTAAAGGCGCCTGCAAAAATCAATTTAACATTAGATGTGCTTTATAAAAGACCAGATAATTTTCACGAAGTAGAGATGGTCATGACAACAGTCGATTTAGCTGATCGTATTAGTCTTGAATCTCGAGAAGATGGAGAAATCCAAATAATCTCTACTGATAATTTTGTACCAAATGATCATCGTAATTTTGCTTATCAGGCAGCGCGTCTCATTAAAGATACATACGGCATTAGACAAGGTGTATCCATTACAATTGAAAAGGAAATTCCCATTGCAGCAGGGCTAGCGGGCGGTAGTAGTGATGCAGCCGCTACTTTAAAGGGTCTCAATGAGCTGTGGGATTTAGGTTTATCGATAGATGAATTAGCAGAATTGGGAGCTAAAATTGGCTCTGATGTTTCATTTTGTGTCTATGGTGGCACAGCATTAGCTACAGGCCGTGGGGAAAAAATAAAGGAATTACCAGCCCCACCAAACTGTTGGGTGGTCTTAGCAAAGCCTAAAATTGGTGTATCTACAGCTGAGGTATATGGAGGATTGAAGGTTGAAGGCTTAGAACACCCAAATACTAAGCAGATGATACAGGCTATTGAAACAAAAGATTATGAGCTATTATGCTCTTCATTAGGGAATGTTCTGGAAACTGTAACATTTAAGTTACATCCAGAAGTTGTGATGTTAAAGGAACAAATGAAGCGTTTTGGTGCAGATGCCACATTGATGAGTGGAAGCGGTCCGACTGTGTTTGGTCTGGTGGATAGTGAAGCTCGAGTAAGCCGCATCTATAATGGTTTACGTGGTTTTTGTGAGGAAGTTTATGCAGTTCGAATTTTAGGTGAGCGAAATACACTTGCTTAGAAACGCAAATTTGTGTTAATTTTACCTATAAATATTCGTGTTTAGGAGAGGGTCGCATGAAATGGAAACGTAGTGAACGACTAGTTGATATGACGTACTATTTACTAGAACATCCACATCAGCTGATCCCGCTAACTTATTTTTCAGAATTATATCAATCTGCGAAGTCATCCATTAGTGAGGATTTAACGATTGTAAAAGAAACTTTCGAAGAAAAAGGAATCGGGTTATTGATGACAGTGCCGGGCGCCGCAGGAGGAGTAAAATATATTCCGAAAATGTCCGAGACTGAAGTACGTTTAGTAATTCAGGATTTAAAGGCAGAGCTTGAACATTCAGATCGATTATTACCAGGTGGGTACCTATTCATGACAGATTTGCTAGGGAACCCAGATTTAATTAATCGAGTAGGGAAGGTATTTGCCTCTGCTTTTGCTGATCAACAAATTGATGTCATAATGACTGTAGCAACAAAGGGTATTTCTATTGCTCACGCGATTGCAAGACATTTAAATGTACCAGTGGTTGTTGTGAGAAGAGATAGTAAAGTAACCGAGGGCTCTACAGTAAGTATTAACTATGTATCTGGTTCTTCCAGAAGAATTCAGACAATGGTATTATCAAAAAGAAGCATGAAAAGTGGACAACGTGTTTTAATTACTGACGACTTTATGAAGGTCGGTGGTACGATGAACGGTATGAAAAATCTATTAGAGGAGTTTGATTGTCAGTTAGCAGGTATAGCGGTGCTTGTAGAGGCTGAACATGCGGACGAAACTTTAGTAGATGATTATTATTCACTTGTAAAGCTTCATGAAGTTAATGAAAAAGATCGAACAATTGCATTAAGTGAAGGTAACTATTTTTCTAGAAGGGGACATGACAAATGAAAGTAGTAGCAACAACAAATGCACCAGCAGCAATTGGACCATACTCACAAGGAATTATTGTTAACGGAATGTTTTATAGCTCAGGGCAAATTCCATTAACAGCATCAGGGGAATTGGTAGAGGG
Organism: Lysinibacillus irui; assembly: GCF_028877475.1. NCBI lineage: Bacteria > Bacillati > Bacillota > Bacilli > Caryophanales > Bacillaceae > Lysinibacillus > Lysinibacillus irui. The sequence goes on from NZ_CP113527.1 coordinate 72,479, forward strand.
CGATATAACAGCTCAAACAAATCAAGTTTTCGCTAATTTAAAAGCAGTTTTAGCAGAAGCAGGATCTTCTTTAGAAAATGTTGTAAAGACAACTGTTTTTATGAAGGATATGAATGACTTTGTAGCTATGAATGAGGTTTATGCAAGTCATTTTGGTGATCATAAACCAGCTCGTTCAGCGGTAGAGGTAGCTCGACTTCCGAAAGATGTAAAAGTAGAAATAGAAGTAATTGCTATGGTTAAATAAACATAAATTGATAAGCTCACTAAAGGGAACTACGCGTTCTGTTTAGTGAGCTTTTTTAATACTGACAAACAATTGTCAAAAATTCCGTATATAAGAAAAAATATTATTCTAATAAGTATTCAAATTTTTTAGAAAATTTGATAGACTATAAAAAGGAAAATATTCGGTAATCGAGAATATGATATTTTCAATTAGGCATCTAAGAAGAGAGGTGGTGAGAAAATGGAAGTTACTGATGTGAGATTACGTCGGGTACAGACGGATGGTCGCATGCGTGCGATTGCTTCCATTACACTTGACAATGAATTCGTTGTTCACGATATTCGTGTAATTGATGGAAATACTGGTTTATTCGTCGCAATGCCAAGTAAAAGGACGCCGGACGGGGAGTTTAGAGATATTGCACACCCAATTAATTCGGATACTCGCAATAAAATTCAGGAGATCATTTTAAACGAGTATCATAACTCTAGTGAAATAGAGGAAACGACTAAAGAAGAAGAATTAGAAGGAATTGGTGTCTAATCAAAAGGAAATAAATACCTCACTGGGGATTTGCTACAAAATGAATCTATGAAAAGATATAAAGAACTCTTCATGTATGAAGGGTTCTTTTTATTTTGATAAAAAGAGAATATGAGCTTTTTTAGGATATACTTCATGACATTCGAGCATATGGTGCAGTGGTTTTTGTAATTCATCTTTTTGTCAACTCTACATGCCTTGAAAATAGATGAATTTTGCTATATAGTCATAAGAGAAAATGAGCGTATTGGAGGACTTACAGATGAGCAATGTTTTTGCTGTCATTTTGGCTGCAGGTCAAGGTACACGTATGAAGTCCAAATTATATAAAGTGCTCCATCCAGTATGTGGGAAACCAATGGTACAACATGTGGTGGATCATATTCAAACGTTAGATGTAAATCGCATTGTAACGGTTGTAGGACATGGTGCAGAAAAAGTGCAATTACAGCTAGGAGATAAAAGTGAGTATGTTCTGCAGGCAGAACAGTTAGGGACAGCACATGCTGTTCAACAGGCTGAAGAAATTTTAGGTAATGAAGAAGGTACAACTTTAGTTGTCTGTGGAGACACACCCCTTATTCGACCTGAAACAATGCAGGCTTTATTCGAACATCACCAAGCTAAAAATGCTAAAGCAACAATTTTAACAGCGATTGCTGAAAATCCAACTGGCTATGGTCGTATTTTACGTGGCGAGAACGGACAGGTGGAACAAATTGTTGAGCAAAAGGACGCATCGGCAGAACAGCAATTAGTAAAAGAAATAAACACTGGCACATACTGCTTTGATAACAAACTGTTATTTGAAACATTAAAGCTTGTGAAAAATGATAATGCACAGGGCGAATTTTATTTACCTGATGTCATTGAAATTTTACAAAAACAAGGCGATATTGTAGAAGCATATGTGACGGATGATTTTGAAGAAACGTTAGGTGTCAATGATCGTGTAGCTTTGTCACAGGCAGAGACATTAATGCGTGCAAGAATTAATGAAAAACATATGCGTAATGGTGTGACGATTATCCACCCAGAAACAACTTATATTAGCGCAGATGCAGTAATTGGTCGTGATACAATCATTCAACCAGGTTCAATGATTGAGGGTGCTACTGTTATTGGTGAGGATTGCATTATTGGACCAAACACTCAAATTGCAGATAGTCGTATCGGTGATCGTACAACTGTACATTCCTCTGTAGTACGTGAAAGCGCTATTGCAGAAGATACAGCAATTGGACCATATGCTCATATTCGACCGCTTTCAGAGATCGGTAGTCATGTGAAAATTGGTAACTTTGTAGAAGTGAAGAAAAGCAAGCTAGATAATGACACGAAAGTATCGCATTTAAGTTATATTGGTGATGCTGAAATCGGTAGTAACGTCAATATTGGCTGTGGTTCCATTACAGTAAACTATGATGGAAAAAATAAGTTCAAAACGATTATTGAAGATGATGTATTTGTAGGATGTAATACTAACTTAGTAGCACCAGTGAAAGTTGGAAAAGGTTCATTTATTGCAGCAGGTTCTACAATTACAAAAGAAGTTCCTGAAGATGCACTTGCAATTGCGCGTGCAAGACAAGAAAACAAACCTAATTATGTAAGCAAATTAAATTCAAAATAATTATCAACTAAACAGGAGGCCATCATGCCGTATCATTATGCAAACTCACAATTAAAAATATTTTCTCTTAATTCTAATAATCCATTAGCTCAAGAAATTGCGCAGGAAATGGGTGTTGAATTAGGAAAATCTTCTGTTAAGCACTTCAGTGATGGAGAGATTCAAATTAGCATTGAAGAAAGTATTCGTGGTTGTGATGTGTTTATCGTGCAGTCTACTTCTGCACCTGTAAACGAACATTTAATGGAGCTTTTAATTATGGTGGATGCAGTTAAACGCGCATCTGCTCGTACAGTAAACGTTGTAATGCCTTATTATGGCTATGCACGCCAAGACCGAAAAGCAAAAGCGCGCGAGCCAATTACAGCTAAATTAGTGGCGAACCTTCTAGAGACTGCTGGTGCAACACGTGTAATCGTACTAGATTTACACGCACCTCAAATTCAAGGTTTCTTTGATATCTTAATCGACCACTTAATGGCAGTACCTTTATTATCAGATTACTTCAAATCTAAAGGTATTCCAGCAGAAGAAATCGTTGTTGTTTCACCTGACCATGGTGGGGTAACACGTGCTCGCAAAATGGCTGAACGTTTAAAAGCACCGATTGCAATTATTGACAAGCGACGTCCAAAACCAAATGTTGCGGAAGTTATGAACATTGTTGGTAATGTAGATGGTAAAGTGGCAATCTTGATTGATGATATTATTGACACAGCAGGTACGATTACAATTGGTGCTGACGCATTACGTGCTGCTGGTGCAAAGGAAGTTTATGCATGCTGTTCTCACCCTGTATTATCTGGTCCAGCAATCGAACGTATTGAAAACTCTGCTATTAAAGAGTTAGTTGTGACAAATACAATTCAGCTTGCAGACGAGAAAAAGTCTCCGAAAATTACTGAGCTTTCTGTAGCAAAATTGATGGCTGATGCGATTTCTCGCGTTTATGAAAACAAATCTGTAAGTACACTATTTGATTAATAATAAATATAGACAAATCCATCTTTTTAGATGGATTTGTTTTTTTTTATGTTAAATGATTCGGACATAAGTTCATCTTGGGAATAAATAATCGAGTGTTTTTTGTGTGATTCTTCATATAAAGGGGTATAATAGAAAATGTGACTTAATAATATTTACTCTATCAAATAATAAGAGATAAATATTATCATAGCCTACAACATATTGCTTGTTGATAAGGCGTAAATAATTTTCTTGGAAGGGGAATAAAGAAGTATGAGTACAGTATTAAGTGTTAAAAAGCGCGAAACTGGGCATCGTTCGACATTAACCCAACTTAGAAAAGGGGGAGCCATTCCTGCGGTTATTTACGGCTATAAATTAGATTCAACCCCAATTTCTATTTCTGCAAAAGAATTTGTTAAGTCCATTCAGAGAAATGGACAAAATAGTGTGTTTTCACTTGAGTTAGAGGGGCAAAAAGTGAATGCTGTTGTGTCAGAAATACAGCAATGTTCATTAAAGGATGAAGTAAATCATGTCGACTTTTTAGCCATTAATATGGCTGAGGAGTTAGAAGCTGATGTTCCGATTAAACTAATGGGTCAGTCAGTCGGTGTGAGTGAGGGCGGTATTTTAATGCAGCCTAACTTAGAATTGAAAGTGAAGGTAAAACCAGCAGAGTTACCTGAATCGATTGATGTTGATATTTCAACATTGAAAATTGGAGAATCCTTAACTGTAAAAGATATTCGAGATCATATACCTGTTGAAGTTATTGATGAAGATGATTATATATTAGTAACGATTATAGCGCCTGCTTCAGTAGAAGAAGAGACTATAGACGGTGTGGAAGAGCAAGAATAAAAATAAATAATAGGTAAGGCTAGTAAGAAAGTTGAGCTTTCTTATTAGCCTTATTTTTTATGCGGTTTAAGAATTGTACAAAATGCTTTCTATGTGTGCTGTATGGTAAAATAATGACTATTAGATTGAAAGAAGAGAGGTACTTATGAAAATTATTGTTGGTTTAGGAAACCCAGGTAAACCTTATGAGCATACAAGACATAATATTGGCTTTGATGTAATTGATGCGATAGCAGAAAAATGGGGGACGCCTTTAACAAATTCAAAATTTAATGGAATGTACACAACTGTACATCGACCTGAAGGAAAGGTTCTACTTGTTAAACCTTTAACATATATGAATTTATCAGGGGAATGTATTGGTCCCCTTATGGATTATTTTGATATTGATGTAGAGGATTTAATTGTAATTTATGATGACTTAGATTTAGAAACAGGAAAATTGCGTCTGCGACAAAAAGGTAGTGCAGGCGGCCATAACGGCATTAAATCTTTAATTCAACATTTAGGTACCCAGGAATTTAATCGTATTCGAGTAGGAATTAATCGTCCACCTGCGGGCATGAAAGTTGCAGACTATGTCTTAGCGAAATTTTCAAAGGACGATCAGGTTCTTATGGAAGAAGCCATCGAAAAATCTGTAAATGCAGTCGAAGCATCTCTTTCAAAGCCGTTTCTTGATGTGATGAATCACTTTAACACTAGCAAATAAATGGAACACAACTAAAAAATTTTTGTTAAAGTCAGTGGATAATTGGAATGGTTTAAGGATGAGCTACAATGTGCCTTATACTATAACTGCAGCTAAATGCTTGTTTTGAATAGTGTTAACTACAAGCACAAAATAATTCTCTAATTTTGAAGTGATTGCAATGTTGACGACATTGGAAAGTGCATAATCCTTTTTATAAATGTCTATACTTTAAGTAGAAAGTTGCTTAAAGGAGGATGATTTGGAGATGTCAGTTCGCTACCGATGTCGGCATTGTGAAGTAGAAATAGGGACACTACCATTTGATGCAGATGATACAATTCGAAAACTGCATATTTTCGAATTGGGAGAAGCAGATGATTATGTTGAGAAAGATCAACATGGACAAACGACTGTGCACTGCATTTGTGAGCAATGTGAGGATTCGCTGAGACAATATCCAGATTATCACGCACTCAATAAATGGATTCAATAATTGGAAGGATGCTTTGACGCACTCATGTGTGTTCAAGGCCTTTTTCCATTTTATAAAATAGCCAATAATAGAGATATTTAAAATAGCACTAGAGTAATAGAAAGACTACGCCTCGGTGCTATGTATAGAATTTTTCATGCTTGATCGAAAAATTCTGCGATCACACTGAAAAAATGAATACAAGTATCTTCCTTTATAGAAGTATGAGAAGAATACTGAAAAAAGATACAAATAGAAATTTATGCTGAAAGGAGCTTTTGACTGTGGAGGTTTTACGACAACTTGTGTCGCAGGATAAACATATTACATCATTTTTACAGGAAATTCAGAGCGGTCAAACTGCATCACAGCTTATTACAGGTTTAACAGGAAGCGCACGACCAGTAATGGTTGATGCGTTATTTGAATATGTTAAGAAGCCCATCTATATTGTTTCTCCTAATCTATTGCAGGCACAAAAAATGGTTGATGAGCTTGCTGGATTATTAGGTGAAGAATATGTACATTATTACCCTGCTGATGAATTCATTGCAGCAGATCTTTCTGTGGCATCACCTGAATTACGTGCAGAGCGAATTGCAACACTTGATTGTTTAGCTAGAGGTGAGAAGGCTATCTATGTAATACCCGTAGCAGGTTTAAGGAAAATTATGCAGCCAAAGGAACATTGGCAACAATATTTTTTACAAACAGCTATAGGTGATGATATCGAAATTGATAAGTGGTTACAAACATTAGTTGAGATGGGTTATGTTCGTAATTCAATGGTGACAACACCTGGAGAATTTGCGTTGCGTGGAGGCATTTTAGATATTTATCCTCCTTATTTAGAATCGCCTATTCGTATTGAATTGTTTGATACAGAGGTTGACTCTATACGGACATTTTCAGCAGACGACCAACGCTCTATTGATAAATTGCAAAAAATTCGTATTCTTCCTGCTGCAGAGGTTATTCTGACTAAAGCAGAAAGACAGTCGCTATCTGGTCGTTTGGAATCCGCCTTAGCAGCCAGCTTAAAGAAGGTCAAAAAACAGGAAACTAAGGAGTTACTGTATCAGCATATTCAGTATGATATTGAACTGTTACAACAAGGAAACTTACCTGATTACGTCAACAAATATGGTTCATTATTATACGATAAAACGGCCTATCTGGGAGATTACTTTGCACAGGATGGCATTGTGCTTTTCGATGAGCTTGGACGCATTCAAGAGGTTATGGATGCATGGGAACGTGAAGAGGATGAATGGTTTTTATCATTAATTGAAGAAGGAAAAATGGTTCATGATGTCAAACCCGCCTTCACGCTAAAAGAAATACTAGCGATGTTGCCACAACAAAAGCTTTCGTTTTCGTTATTTTCACGAACATTTTCAGGGATCACATTTAATAAAACAACTAATTTTTCTTGCAAGCCTATGCAGCAATTTCACGGGCAGATGGCATTGCTACAAAGTGAAGTAGAACGCTGGTTCCTTGGTAAATTTACGGTACTAATTGTTGCAAGGGATAAAGAACGTGTGAAACGGGTTCAGCAAATGCTTGAAGAATACGATATTCATACAACAATAGGTGAACCAGCAGAACCTGGGATTTATATTGTTGATGGTGGCTTATCGAGTGGCTTTGAATTACCGTTGCAGCGCTTAGCAATTGTGACAGAGGATGAGCTCTTTAAGCAGCAGGCAAAGAAAAAAGCGCGAACAAAAAAAATGACCAATGCTGAACGGATTAAGAGCTATACAGAAATTAAGCCGGGTGATTATGTTGTGCATGTTCATCATGGGATTGGTAAATATATTGGTGTGGAAACGCTAGAGGTCAATGGTACACATAAAGATTATTTGCATATTCGATACCGTGCTGACGATAAATTGTATGTACCTGTAGAGCAAATAGACTTAATCCAAAAATATGTGGCATCAGAAGATCGTGAACCAAAGCTACATAAATTAGGTGGAGCAGAGTGGAAAAAAACTAAGGCGAAGGTATCCTCTGCTGTACAGGATATTGCTGATGACTTAATTAAGCTTTATGCCAAGCGAGAAGCAGAGAAAGGGCATGCTTTTACACCTGATAATGATGATCAGCGTAATTTCGAGGCCATGTTCCCTTATGAAGAAACAGAGGATCAGCTTCGATCTATTGTTGAAGTAAAGCGAGATATGGAGCGAGAACGCCCCATGGATCGTTTAGTATGTGGTGATGTAGGCTATGGTAAAACAGAGGTAGCCATTCGCGCAGCATTTAAGGCTATTCAAGACGGTAAGCAGGTAGCTTTCCTTGTCCCTACTACTATTTTGGCCCAGCAGCATTATGAAACAATCCGTGAGCGCTTTCAGGACTTTGCTATTAATGTTGGATTATTATCCCGTTTCCGCACTAAAAAAGAGCAAACTGCAACATTAAAGGGTTTAAAAGAGGGGCAAGTCGATATAGTTATCGGAACACACCGAATTTTATCTAAAGATTTAATTTTCCAAGATCTTGGTTTGTTAATTGTTGATGAGGAACAGCGTTTTGGTGTGACACATAAGGAAAAAATTAAGCAATTAAAGACTAATGTCGATGTCTTAACTTTAACGGCTACACCAATCCCACGTACTCTTCATATGTCTATGGTAGGTGTTCGGGATTTGTCTGTTATTGAAACACCACCAGCCAATCGTTTCCCAGTCCAAACGTATGTAATGGAACATAGTGGAGCATTAGTGCGAGAAGCAATTGAGAGAGAAATGGCACGTGGCGGACAAGTGTTTTATTTATATAATCGAGTTGAAGATATGGCCCGTAAGGTAGAGGAGATTCAGGTACTCGTTCCTGAGGCGCGAATAGGTCATGCGCATGGAAAAATGACAGAGTCAGAATTGGAATCAGTGATTTTAGCCTTTTTAGAGGGTGACTATGATGTCCTTGTTACGACAACCATTATTGAGACAGGTGTTGATATACCGAATGTGAATACATTAATCGTCCATGATGCTGATCGAATGGGCTTGGCCCAGCTTTATCAGTTACGTGGACGGGTTGGACGTTCAAACCGGGTAGCATATGCGTACTTTATGTATCAAAGAGACAAAGTATTGACAGATGTAGCCGAGCAGCGTTTACAGGCAATTAAAGAGTTTACTGAGCTTGGCTCAGGCTTTAAAATTGCCATGCGGGATTTATCTATTCGAGGCGCAGGTAACTTACTCGGAGCGCAGCAACATGGCTTTATTGATTCAGTCGGCTTTGATTTATATTCTCAAATGCTTCAAGACGCCATTGCTGAACGACAAACAGGTGTAAAAAAAGAAGAGAAGCCAGATATCGAAATATTGCTAAGTGTTGATGCGTATATTCCTGACGTCTATATTCCGGATGGATATCAAAAAATCCAAATGTATAAACGCATTAAGGCAATGGATCAAGTAGAGGAATATGATGAAATCATGGAGGAATTAGAGGATCGATTTGGCGATCTTCCAATTGAAACAGAGCGTTTACTGCGAATAGCACGAATGAAGGTTTGGGGTCTTGGCGCAGGAGTAGTATCTGTAAAGGAAAAGCAAAAACTGATTACAATTCTGTTGTCTGAACAGGGAACAGCCAATGTTGATGGCAGTAAAATCATTGAAGAATCGATGAAATTTGAACGTGCTGTCGGTTTTGGTATGGACGGCATGCAGTTAAAATTAACAATAGATGAGCGAAAGTGTGGAAAATATCAACCATTTGATTTGTTGGAAGAGCTCATGCAAATTATTGATAAAGCAAAAAAACAGCACTAGCAAAAAGGCCGGTCTTATCTTTTTCGGAAAAGATAAGATGGCCTTTTTATATACATTTTTTATGAATTAATTATAGAAACTTATTCCTTGGGCAAACTAATATGGAGTTGATTGACGTAATAGCTTATGAAAAAAATTGTTGGTTGCGAAATCCTTTTTCATCAGTTTTTGCATAGATTACTTAAATAAAAACCATACTATAGTTGAATAAAAATTTCATTGTAGCGAAAGCGAGGCATTAGAATGAAGGCAACAGGAATTGTTCGTCGTATTGATGATTTAGGGCGTGTAGTTATTCCAAAAGAAATTCGTAGGACGCTACGTATTCGTGAAGGCGACCCTCTTGAAATTTATACGGACCGTGAAGGTGAAGTCATATTAAAAAAATATTCTCCTATCAATGATTTAGGGGAATTTGCAAGAGAATATGTTGAGACACTTTATGAAACATTAGGAACACCAGCATTTGTCACTGACCGTGATGAAGTAATTGCTGTAGCAGGGATTGGTAAAAAAGAATATATTAATCGTCGCATTACATCCTTTGCGGAAGGTTTCATGGAAGAGCGATCAACAAAAATTGAAAAAATGGAAACAACGATTGAAATTGTCCCTGGACAATATGAGCAGGTAAAATCGTATTGTGCGACACCTATTATGGTAAACGGTGATCCAATAGGCTGTATTATTGTCTTATCAAAAGTACACTTTGTCGGTGAGGTAGAAGTCAAAGTAGTGGAAACAGCTGCTAACTTCTTAGCTAAACAAATGAATAGTTGATGCATGGAAAAGTTATTGCGATGACCTTTTAGGCTGAACAATAACTTTTTTTGCGTACATAAATAAGTCATTATAGGAACAGTAGTGCTACCTGGCGCGTCAAACTTTGGAGATATGCTATACTATGGGCATTGTTAAGAAGGAAAGAGGGCAATTTATGTCGCAACGTTTTGGCATGAAAAGCTACATGAAGGGTGCAGCTTTATTGACAGTTGCTGCCCTTATTGTAAAGGTTCTTAGTGCAATTTATCGTGTACCTTTTCAAAATCTAGTTGGAGATGAAGGCTTTTATATCTATCAACAGGTGTATCCCGTTATATCAATTTTCGTTGTTTGGACATCTAGTGGCTTTGCTGTGGCCATTTCTAAAATGCTTGCAGATAATGATTGCATTGCTGATACAGTAGAACGTCAGAAACGACGAAACACCATTATGCGTGTGGTTTTCCGATATTTGACGATATTATCGCTATTATTTTTTGCAATTTTATTTGGAGGTGCTGAAATTATAGCCCAGTGGATGGGTGATGTTCAATTGGCACCTTTAATACGTACAGGCTCCCTTGTAGTATTGGTTATGCCAGCACTAGCAATTATGAAAGGTGGCTTTCAATCTAGAGGCATTATGGAGCCTATTGCATATGCCCAAGTTCTCGAACAAACGATTAGAGTAACTGTTATCTTAGTAGGCACCTTTATTATAATGACAACAACAAAATCACTTTATGATGCAGGGAAAATGGCTGTTATCGGTACAGTAATTGGTGAAGTTACGGCCCTGTTATTGCTTGCTTATATCTTTTATAAACGATTTGGACTTCGAAATAATCAACACCTACATCAGGTGAAAAGTATTTCAATTATTAAAGAAGTAACATGGTTGAGCTTAAGTGTCAGCATGAGTGGTCTACTATTACTTGGATACCAGCTGGTCGATTCATTTACGATTTATACATCATTGATTGACAATGGTATGGCACCTACATTAGCGAAGGAAACGAAAGGTATTTATGATCGTGGACAGCCGTTAGTACAATTAGGGGTTGTTATCGCTTCTTCGTTGTCGCTTGCTATTGTGCCACTTGTTGCTCATTTGTCGAAAAAACAAGAGGGGCGAAGTGCTATACCATTTATACAGTTAACATACAAAGCATCGATACTATTTGGCTGGTCAGCCTCATTAGGTTTAATGCTTGTCATGCCTTATATAAATGAAATGCTTTTTAAAACCAATACTTTATCAGAAGTTTTAATCGTCTATGTATTCCAAATCGTCCCATTGTCAATTATTCTTACATTTACGGCAATCTTACAAGGATATGGTAAATTAAAAAAGCCAGCATTATTTTTAATCATTGGCTTTTTGTTAAAAATCATATTGAATGTACGGTTAATTGGTTGGTTGGGTGTATTAGGTGCAGCTGTTGCGAATGATATTGGATTATTAGTAACAGCCTTCTTGCTTATTGTTTATTTGAAAGGATTGACTGGTATTCAATTTGCATCAGGAGACTTTTATAAAAAAGTAGGGGTGGCATCATTAAGTATGGCAGCTGTTGTACTCGTATGGTTACAAATAGCATCAGCGTTTTTAAGCCATTTGATGTCTTCACGTTTGATGGCGGTGGTGGCAGGTCTAACAGCTGTATTTTTTGGCGCATTTGCTATGCTAACGATTATTGCTAAGAAACGAGTGTTAGTAGAAAAAGAGTGGTATTTATTGCCGTTTGGACGCAGAATGGCTGTCTACCAATTATGGCTAAATTCAAAGAAGTAGGTGTGAATATTGAATACATTAACAATTATAGGCTTAGGTGCGGGGGATTTTAATCAGCTGCAAATGGGCGTTTATAGAAAATTAAAGGCTGCTAAAAAATTATATGTACGAACAGTGGATCATCCAGTATTAAAGGAATTAGAAGCTGAGGGAGTACAATTCGAAAGCTTTGATAAGGTTTATGAAAAACATGATGCATTCCAGCCAGTCTATGCAGAAATTGCAGATGCTCTTATTGAAGCTACTGCTGTTGAGGATATTATGTATGCTGTGCCAGGCCACCCATTGGTTGCAGAACAAACAGTACAATTACTTATTGCAGCGGCTAATAATAGTCGAATTAATTTAGTCATTGAGGGTGGTCAAAGTTTCCTGGACCCAATCTTTGGCGCATTAAAAATTGACCCAATTGAAGGCTTCCAATTACTTGATGGTACTAGTTTTTCAATGCATGACATCAACATGCGTCAACATATCTTAATTGCTCAAGTATACGATACATTTAGTGCTTCAGAAGTGAAGCTAACATTGATGGAAAAATACGCTGATGAGTACCCTGTGACAGTTGTTACGGCTGCAGGGTCTTCACAAGAAAAGATTGTAACGGTACCTCTCTATGAGCTCGATCAAAGTGTCGAAGTAAATAATTTAACAACAGTGTACGTTCCGCCTGTAAAATCTCAGGAAGAAGCATTGAGAGATTGGACAACATTCCGCCAAATTATTGCCACGCTAAGAGGTCCGAATGGCTGTCCTTGGGATCAAAAACAAACACATGAGTCATTAAAAAAATATTTACTTGAAGAAGCACATGAATACTTGGCTGCTGTAGATGCTGAGGATGATTTTGCAATGATTGAGGAACTTGGTGATGTGCTATTACAAATATTTTTACATGCCCAAATTGGTGAAGATCAAGGCTACTTTACACTAGAGGATGTTTTAGCTTCAATTAGCGAAAAAATGATTCGTCGCCATCCGCATGTTTTTGGTGATGTAGCAGTAGAGGATGCTGATGCTGTAGTTGCCAATTGGGAGGTAATCAAAGCTAAGGAAAAGGGTACTAGCGATAAACCATTATTAAAAGAAGAGTATAGAGCATCCTCTTCATTACAAACAGCCTATAACTACCAAAAAAGAGCTGCCAAAGTAGGTTTTGATTGGCCTGATGTGGAGGGAGCATGGGATAAGTTTGCTGAGGAATGGCAGGAATTCCGCCATGAGGTGACAAAAGGCTCAAATGCCTCCCGTCTTGATGAGTTTGGTGATGTATTATTTACATTAGTGAACTTAGCACGTTTTTACAAGCTGTCTCCAGAAGAGGCCATGTTACATGCAAATGAGAAATTTGCTAGACGATTTGGTTATGTAGAGGAACAGGTGAAAATTAGTGGAAAATCATTTGCTGATTTTACATTAGAACAATTAGATGCATTCTGGAATGAAGCAAAGCAATTAGAAAGGGAGTAAAAAGATGAGACTAGATAAATTTTTAAAAGTATCCCGTTTAATAAAACGCCGCACTTTAGCTAAAGAGGTGGCAGATCAAGGGCGTATTACAGTCAATGGAAAGGTAGCAAAAGCTAGTAGTGCTATAAAAGCTGGGGATGAGCTAGCTATCCGTTTTGGTCAAAAAATAGTAACAGCTCGTGTTGAAGAATTAAGTGATACAGTGAAAAAAGAAGATGCAGCAAAAATGTTTACAATTTTGAAAGAAGAAAGACTAGAAAAAGTTGAACCTGAATTTATCGATGATGAAGAATAGCGTTAATTTTATTTTCTAACTTACCTAATGTTGCCCTACCCTTCTTTTGTGGATGAAAGTAATGCACAACTTAAATAAAGTTTGTCATGCTTTGAAGGTTGTCCGCATAAAGTGAACAGAAGCTAGGACGACTAAAGGAGGAAGAAAATGACGCTACATCAAGAAAGTAATCGTTACACAATTCCATCTGGAGAGCATATTTTAACGATTCGTAATCGTAAAAGAATGGACATGACTTCTGTAAAATCAATTGAACGCTTTGATCAGGAAGAGTTTTTTATTAAGACGTCCCAAGGGCACTTGTTAATTCGTGGTGAGGAACTGCATATCGTTCATTTAGATGTTGACAAAGGATTATTGACACTTGAAGGAACTGTAAAAACCTTACAGTATGACGAGGAGGAAAGTGGCTTCTCGAAAGGTTTCCTTCATAAGTTATTTGGATGATTGTTAGTGAACAATTTTATCAATTAATTGTCATGGTTTTGAGCGGTATAGCAGTTGGTTTCATAATTGATAGTGTAAGACTTATTGTTTTTTCAACTCCAAAAAGGTCAAGCCTTCGCAAGTGGATGATGATTTTTGAAATATTAACATGGATTCTACTTGGAGGATTGACATATTATTTATTATTTTGGCTAAAAGACGGCGCTTGGCGGGCTTATGACCCGCTAGCGCAAATAGCCGGAATTTTTTTGTATCAATCGTTTTTTCAAACTTTTTTACGTTTCGTAGCTAGAATTTTGGTGAATATAACATGGAGGCCCTTCTGGTTCATTGTACGTTTCATTGTCACTGTAATTCGACATATTTTGCAGCTATTATTAAATATAGTAATGTTTGTTATAAGACCTTTTGTCAAAATTTATTCGTATTTGTCCTACACTTTTTTTAAAAAATTACGATATTTGAAGTATAATAAAAAGCAACAATAATTTTCGGAGGTGCGGGCATGACTAGACGTCATTCATCAAATGATGAACAACAGAACTTCACAAAGCTTGATAATGACTATGTCCGTAACACGGATAGAGCTATAAATCGCAAACAACAAGCTCGTAAACGTAAAATGCGTCGTATTGTCTTTTTTGCGATTGTACCAGTCATTATTATCGCTCTTCTCTTAAATGTGCTGTCACATCAAAATGAAACATTAGCGGCAAAAGAGAAATCAAAAGAAGAAGCGAATAAGCATCTCACTGAATTGAAAGAGGAACAAGAAACATTAAACCTTAAAATCAAACAATTACAGGATGATGAATATATCGCGAAACTACTAAGAAAAGAGTATTACTTATCCGAAAAAGGTGAAGTTATTTTCATTATGCCAGATAAGAAAGATAAAAAGGACGACTGAAAAGCTATGTATTGTTGACACTCTTTTATTGTTATATATAATGAAAAGAGAAGCTTATAGTAGTAAAAGGTTTGATTAAATTGATTACATGGCTCAAAAGAGTCGCTTAATTTTTAAGGAGGAGCATTTTTTTTATGTCAATTGAAGTAGGCAGCAAGGTACAAGGTAAAGTAACAGGAATCACAAATTTTGGAGCATTCGTTGAGCTGCCAGATGGCAAAACAGGCTTAGTTCACATTAGTGAAGTTGCTGACAATTATGTAAAAGATATCAATGAGCATCTAAAAGTTGGAGATGAAGTTGAAGTAAAAGTGATGAATGTTGAAGCGGACGGAAAGATTGGTCTTTCAATCCGTAAAGCAAAGCCTCAAGCTGAGAGACCAGAGCGACCAGCACGCCCACGTCGTGAGAATCGTTCTAATGATCGCAACGAACGCCACCAGCCAAAAGAAAATTTTGAGCAAAAAATGGCACGCTTCTTAAAAGATAGTGATGAACGTCTAGCAACACTTAAACGTGCTACAGAATCAAAACGCGGAGGTCGCGGAGCTAGAAGAGGGTAGTTTGCTGACTGTTTTAATCGTAGAAAAAGTGTATGAAATAGAGTTGGGATTAGCTTGTTCATAGCTAATCCCTTTTTTCATGTCCCTATAGAGTAGAAGAAGGCCTTCTCTTCTTTTTTATAGGTGTTATATCCTTTTCGTCAGCAGGAGCGATAATAGCCTTTTCTGCTGGATGGGTCACCATTTTGACAAGTAAAAAAACACCATATATACTTACCGCAAGTCCGCAAAGTAATAGTGCTATTTGAACAAAAAAAGGTAAATTAATAAGAATTGAAATTAAAATAATCATCGAGCCGCTCCCACAAATTAAAGCAGCCTTCGTTAATGCGCCCAAGGAAAATGAACCCCCCTAAAAATAAATCTTTTATTTAGTATGCCATATTTTAAACTTTGTTACATAGAATTTTCAACGTAATGAGTGAATTCTAGGAGTCCATAGCTTACATTTTTAGAATAAAAATAGGCGCCTCAGAAGTAGATTCTGAGACGCCTATTTGAGATGACCCGTACGGGATTCGAACCCGTGTTACCGCCGTGAAAGGGCGGTGTCTTAACCACTTGACCAACGGGCCTACTATGGTGGCGGCCGAGGGGATCGAACCCCCGACCTTACGGGTATGAACCGTACGCTCTAGCCAGCTGAGCTAGGCCGCCAATATAGTAAATGGAGCGGAAGACGAGGTTCGAACTCGCGACCCCCACCTTGGCAAGGTGGTGTTCTACCACTGAACTACTTCCGCATGTCGTTAAGCAACAAGTTAAATAATACAAGCCAATTGCGTTAGTGTCAAGTAAGTTTATTAAAAAAATAATAAAAAATATAATTAATAAAAATTAGTGTAGAAGTGTTATTTTAGCGGATTTTTTGTTCTTACGTAGAAATGTATCGGTGCAGTAGTTTAATGAAGTACGAGATAGTACATAGAATGCCATTTAAGTATGGTGAGGGTAAAAGTATAGACATTATTATTTTGTATCAATAAGGTGGTTTTTCAACGTTTTTCATAAATATAAGGCAACTGTGAAAGAAATTGTTGCCAGTTCTCGTATTTATGTATATCTATTAGTCGAAATATTTTAATTTTTTTCTGTCAACGTCAGACAATCTTTCCACACATAATTTTTTATAATAGCCAAAAGTGCGGAAAGGGGAAAGTTATATGACAAGTATTGAATGGTATAATACAACGAATGTAGAAGGCCGAAAAATAGGTATAAAAAAGAAACAAATACTGATAGGCTCTCTATTTTTCTTAACCGCTTTTTTTCTAGCTCAATCCGTTGTGTTCGAAGCAGCTGTACCGTTCTCAGTTCCTTTTTGGGCCATCATTCGAACGAAATATAGGGAGTATGCAAAATATGTTCTATTTGGTAGTTTAGTTGGTTGTTTTTTCCTTGGCTTTGGACAAGTCCTTATTCTAGCTTTACAGATCGTTATGTATGAATGTATTATGCGTTTCCGTTACTGGCAGCTGCCACAAAGCATTGCCGTATCTTTAGCTGTATTGCTAGTACAAATAATGTGGCAAGGAGTGATGTATCAAGGCTTACCACCAGTGCTTGTACAATTTTATGTAGGCTGTGAGGTAGCTCTAGCTCTTATTATGACGCTGTTTATGCAAGTGCTGTTTGTTAACTCGTATGAATGGTTTACGAGTCATTGGACATATGAGAAGCTGGGTTCTGGATTAGTGGTGTTTGCCGCCATGCTTACAGGGATGCAAGCAGTTGTGTTTAGCTATTTTTCTCTCCCCATTTTTTTATTGCAACTCTTTATCTGTTTTGGTGCATTAGTTGGGAGTGTTCCCTTGGCAACTGTAATCGGGGCTGTGCTAGGGACGCTAATCGGTGTGGCAAAGCTTTCATTTACCGGCATGCTCTCAGTTGCAACTTTAACAGGGCTGTGTGCGGGTATGGGAGCGAAGGGTGGTAGATTTGGGGTTGCCATCGGAAGTATTTTACCAAGTGTGTTCTTTTTATTTTATGACGCCACATTGCCTTTAGATAGCGTTTATTTTACCTCTATTGCTATTGGTAGTCTTCTTTTTCTAATGATTCCTAAAAAATATTCAGATAAGGTAAGGGACAAGCTCTTCCCACAACGTGAGGAGGTTTTACTGGCACGTCAGAACTGGTTAACAGATCATGTAACATATAAGTTAGAGCATTTTCAGCATTTTGTTCAATTCATGAAGGAGCTTGTGTTTGATCGTTTTATGACGGCACCGGTTGAAGAAGCGAAGGAAGTTTCTCCAATGAATACTTGTTTAAGTTGTTTCAGATACGAACATTGCTGGGGAGCTAAAAATAATGGGATGGACAAGCTGATGACTGATTGGTTTCATATGAAAGGAGTAGGTAAAGAATCAGCTATCCACCGTGTAGAAGAACAAATACGCTATAAATGTGTGAAATCGACGAAGATTTTTGAGGAGTTAGATACGGAGCTCTATAGAGAACGGATTAACGGGCAGTATTTCCATGGCAAAAAAATGATTGCTCTGCAACTTCGTGATATGAGTAATCATTTAAACCAGTTAATTGCTGAGATGAAGGAGGATACGATTTCATTTGTAAGTGTTGAAAAAGACATCGCTGAACGTTTAAAGGAGGCCCATATTGAATGTTTTCAACTTGATGTGCTTAGCAATAAGCCAGGAGCAAGAAAAATTGTCTGTGCTTTAGCGCCAGCACGGGTCAACTGGGAGGAAGATACGACACTAGCTGAACGTATGATATTGCCAATTCTTTATGAAATTTTTGATGAACCTTTTGAAATTGAAAAAGTAACAGCCTGTGAAATACCGTTTCGTCATGTACAAATATGCTTTAGATCAGCTATTAGCTTTGAAGTAGAGTATGATATATATAGCATGTCTAAAAATGCTACCTTATACTCTGGGGATTCACATGCCCTCTTCCAATTGCATCCAGGGTTATTTGCGATATTGTTGTCTGATGGTATGGGGCAAAGTAAAGAAGCACAACATGAAAGTAGAAAATTGATACATTTGATGAGAGAGTGTCTCAATTACAATATGAATCCGGAAACTGCGATGCATACATTGCATTATGTCATGTCATTAAAGCAACAAGATGATATGTACGCAACACTTGATTTTGCTCTCGTTGATTTACAGCATGGTGATTTGTGGTCGTGGAAGGCTGGAGGAATGTCGACCTATATTTTACGTGGGAAAGAAGTACTGAAAGTTGAAAGTAATGCAGCACCTGTAGGATTCTTATCAATTTCAGCAGTGGAGGCTGAGAAAAGGAAACTGAAGGCAGGAGACGTCATTTTAATGCATTCAGATGGTCTATTTTCAAGCGTAGCTGATTGGAGTGAGCAGGAGGAGGCGTTTTTAGCTTTTGCACAGCAGGTCGCAAGTACAAATAAAACCATTCAAGAAAAGTTAACTACGATTATGCAATCATTCCAAAGTTATTATGACATTGAGGACGATTGTACAGTACTAATGTTAGAGGTGACACATGTTGTACCGACATGGTCTGTTTTTAGACCAGCTCAATATTCTATGAGTCACTGATAATCAATAACAACGAAAAGGGGAGGAGAAGCGTTTGTCATTTGAATTAAAGGTCAAAACATTTATTGAAGAAGAGCAATTATTACAGCAAGGCGACCATCTTCTCATCGCCGTTTCGGGTGGAGTGGACTCAATGGCATTACTCCATTACTTTGTACAGACACAGGAGCAGTGGAATATTCAAGTAGAAGCAGTGCATGTTGACCATATGTTGAGAGGACAAGCTTCAGCTGAAGATAGAGCGTTTGTCCAAAAGTATTGTGACGACAATGGTGTTTCCTTACATGCTACCGAGATTCCAGTACCTGCAATTATGGCACAGGAAAATGGTAATACACAGCTCATTTGTCGTAGAGAAAGGTATCGATATTTCAAAGAAATCTTGGGAAAAATAAATGCAAATAAGCTTGTAACTGCACATCATGCGGATGACCAACTGGAGTCAGTATTAATGGCCCTTACGAAAAACGCAACAATGAATAGTATGCAAGGCATACGTCCCCAACGACTTTTTGAAGGAAAATCATTAATTCGTCCGTTTTTAACGGTTACAAAGTCTGAAATAAGGGAATATTTACTTAGAAAAGGTTTGGATTATCGAGAAGATGCTAGCAATTCCAAAGATACTTATGTACGCAATCGATTTAGACATCATGTAGTGCCTTTACTGGAGGCGGAAAATCCTCGGGTAACTGAACAAATCACCCATTTCACAAAGCATTTACAAGTAGACGACGCCTTTTTAATGTCATTAGCCCAAGATGTATTTTCTCAAACCGTAATAAGAAGTAACGAAAATACATATAGCCTAGAAATTGAGGCTTTTCAATTGATACCACTTGCTTTACAAAGGAGGCTCATTTTAATACTATTAAACTATCTTTACAAAGATTCAAATACGATACAAAGTTTTGCTTTATTGACTTCAATTTTAAAGCTTTGTGATACAACAGCAGGGTATGCTGAAATTCACTTGCCTGAAGATTTTCTAGCAGTTCGCCGTTACGGGAAATTAACGATTCAGAAGAATAAACCATTAGAGGATCAAACATCTCCTGAGAAACAGATTATTTCAATTGCTAATGGATGGACAACACTGATAAATGGTGAACGCTTATGCGTAGTCAATTTGCATGATTTATCGTCTGAATTGCTGACGGATACTGCACAACTTTTTTATTTTAACGCTAGCAAACTCCATCTACCGCTTTACATTCGAGCACGGAAGGATGGAGATAAAATGCTGTTAAAAGGAATGGATCAGCCAAAACGCTTATCTCGCCTTTTTATAGATGAAAAGATTCCTTTAAATGAGCGAAATAGCTGGCCGTTACTGATTTCTCAAACTGATGAGGTGGTAGCGGTAATTGGTGTGCGTATGGGAATATTTTTTTCAACCACTCCGCAACCAAACGATGATACAGTGCTCATCGTAGACTAAGGTCTTTGTAAAATATTTCAACGTAATAGGTTGAAGATTTTTTGATACATCACGAGGAGGAATCGATATGTTACAAAATGACATCGAAAAAATTATGATTACAGAAGAACAATTGCAAGAAAGAATTGCAGACTTAGGAGCACAACTAACAGCGGAATACAAAGATGCATTCCCATTAGCTGTAGGTGTTCTTAAAGGGGCAATGCCATTTATGACTGATTTAATGAAACGTTTCGATTCTTTCATTGAATTAGATTTTATGGATGTTTCTAGTTATGGTAACGCTACTGTTTCTTCTGGTGAAGTAAAGATTTTAAAGGATTTAAATACAAGCGTTGAGGGACGTGACGTATTAATCATCGAGGATATTATTGATAGTGGTTTAACGTTAAGCTATCTAGTGGATTTATTTAAATATCGCAAAGCAAAATCCATCAAAATTGTTACATTACTTGATAAACCATCAGGTCGCAAAGTAAACCTATCTGCTGATTATGTTGGCTTTGAAGTGCCAGATGGCTTCGTTGTAGGGTATGGTTTAGATTACGCAGAAAAATATCGCAACTTACCTTATATTGGTATCTTGAAGCCTGAAGTTTATTCTTTCTAAGATACAAAAAGACCAGCTATTAAAGTAAGACCTCCAGCGCAAGTCACGTATTTTTCGTTATGTTTAACATAATTCAAAATCTTGACACAATGTTCAGCTAAATCAAGTCCAAGGAACAGGTACAATTACGCTGGGACGTATAAAGATGGCCTAAAAACTGTTTTGATAACGGCAAAAAGTGAACGAAACATTTTTTAAGTAGGGCTTTTCGTTGTATGATGAAATCATGATATGTTAAGATTTTACTTATAATTTTTCTGTTTGTAATGAGGAGGCTGGAGATGAATCGAATATTTCGATATACCATATTCTATCTACTGATTTTCCTAGTGATTATCGGTATTTTTGGTACTTTCAATGGTGGAAATTCACCAACGAAAGAATTATCTTATCATGAGTTTCAAGAAGCTCTAGATAAAAAAGAAATAACAAGTGCAACAATTCAACCTGATAAATCAGTTTACGTCGTTGAAGGTACACTGAAAGGTTATGAAAAGGGTCAAAGCTTTACAACGAATATCCCTCGTGATAACCAATCTTTAATGGACCGTATCGATGAGGCTGCTAGGGATAAAGATAGTAATATTAGTTATTTAGCAGCACCAGAAACAAGTGGATGGATTCAATTCTTTACGGGAATTATTCCTTTCATTATCATCATTTTCTTATTCTTCTTCCTAATGAGTCAATCTCAAGGCGGCGGAAATAAAGTGATGAGCTTTGGTAAAAGTAAAGCTAAGCTTTATGACGATCAAAAGAAAAAAGTACGTTTTACAGATGTAGCAGGTGCTGATGAAGAGAAAGCAGAGCTTGTTGAGGTTGTAGAATTTTTAAAAGACCATCGCAAGTTTACTGAAATTGGTGCGCGTATTCCAAAAGGTATCTTACTTGTAGGTCCTCCAGGTACAGGTAAAACATTACTTGCCCGTGCAGTAGCAGGTGAAGCAGGCGTTCCTTTCTTCTCAATTTCGGGTTCTGATTTCGTAGAAATGTTTGTAGGTGTCGGTGCATCACGTGTCCGTGATTTATTCGAAAATGCTAAGAAAAACGCACCATGTATCATCTTTATTGATGAGATTGATGCGGTTGGTCGTCAACGTGGCGCAGGTCTTGGTGGTGGACATGATGAGCGTGAACAAACACTTAACCAATTGTTAGTTGAAATGGATGGTTTCGGAGCAAACGAAGGTATTATTATTATCGCTGCAACAAACCGCCCAGATATTTTAGATAAAGCGTTATTACGTCCTGGTCGATTTGACCGTCAAATTACAGTAGGACATCCTGATGTAAAAGGACGTGAGGCGATTCTTAAAGTACATGCACGCAATAAGCCATTAGCAGATACAGTTGATTTAGCAGCAGTTGCACAACGTACGCCAGGTTTCTCAGGTGCAGATTTAGAAAACTTATTAAACGAAGCAGCGCTTGTTGCGGCTCGTAAAAGTAAACGCACCATCAATATGGCAGATATCGATGAAGCTTCTGACCGTGTAATCGCTGGTCCAGCTAAAGCTAGCCGTGTATATTCAGCCAAGGAGAAGAAACTTGTATCCTTCCATGAAGCCGGCCACGTAGTTGTTGGTCTTGAGCTTGATGAAGCAGATACAGTACACAAAGTAACAATTGTTCCGCGTGGTCAAGCGGGTGGGTATGCGATTATGTTACCGAAGGAAGAGCGCTTCTTTACAACAAAGCAAGAGCTTTTAGATCGTATTGCAGGTCTCCTTGGTGGTCGTGTAGCTGAAGAAATTGTTCTTGGTGAAGTTTCTACTGGGGCACATAATGATTTCCAAAAGGTTACAAGCATTGCTCGTGCAATGGTTACTGAATACGGAATGAGTGAAAACCTTGGTGCTATGCAATTTGGTTCAAGTCAGGGCGGTAATGTATTCCTTGGTCGCGACTTTAATTCAGACCAAAACTACTCTGATTCTGTAGCTTATGAAATCGATAAAGAAATGCAAAAAATTATTGATACTCAATATGAGCGTACAAAACGTATCCTAACGGAAAAACGTGAGCTGCTTGATTTAATTGCCAATACTTTAATGGAGAAAGAAACGTTAAATGCACAGGAAATCGAGCATTTGCGTGACCATGGTGTTTTACCAGAGCCAGAGGCTGTAGAAAAAATTGAGGATAATACGCCGAAAATTGAAGCGAAGCCAACATTAGATACAATTGGTAAACCAGTTGTTGAAAAAGAGCTACTGAGTAAAGAGCCGAATCCAACAACTCTTGATTTAGCTAAAGAAAATAAAGAACAACAAAATGATGCTCCTAAAGGTATCGATGAAAAACGTGATTAAAAGTAGGAAGACTGTTTACTAATTTGGTAAGCAGTCTTTTTCTTTGCCTTTTATTACTAATAAGCATTAGGATATAGGAGTGAAAGATAAGCTCTATACGAATCTTCGTTAGAGGATATTTTATAGATAGGAGTGTTTAAGCATGGGAAATGTAACATTGAATAATGGACTTAAAATGCCTTTAGTTGGTTATGGCGTTTTTAGAGTACCTGAAGGAGATGACTTAGCTGAAGCTGTAAAAACAGCAATTGCAAAGGGTTATCGTAGCATTGATACAGCACAGGTATATCGTAATGAAGAAAGTGTTGGACGAGGAATACGTGCAGCCATAGAAGAAGGTTTAGTAACTCGTGATGAACTATTTATCACATCAAAAGTTTGGAACGATGGTCTTTCCTATGACGAAACACTTGCTGCTTACGATAGTAGTTTAGAAAAAATCGGGTTAGACTATTTGGATTTGTATTTAGTGCACTGGCCAGGGATTGACGAAAATTACATTGAAGTTTATAAAGCACTAGAAAAAATATATCAAGATGATCGAGTACGTTCAATTGGGGTTAGTAATTTCCACGTACACCATTTAGAAAAGCTTTTGAAGGAAACTACTGTTGTCCCTGTTATTAATCAAATCGAATTCCATCCGCATTTAACACAAGAGGAAGTTCGTGCTTATTGTCAGGATAAAGGCATACAGGTGGAGGCGTGGTCTCCATTGATGAATGGTTCCCTACTAGAGGAAGCCTTAATTCAAGAGTTAGCATCTAAATACGATAAAACGCCTGCGCAGATTGTATTACGCTATGATGTACAACATAATGTAGTTACGATTCCAAAAACGATGACACCTACACGTATGGTCGAAAATCTAGATGTTTTTAACTTTTCTTTAACAGATGAGGAAATGGCGCAGTTAGATGCGTTAAATGATGGATTACGTTGCGGTCCAGATCCAGAAACATTTAATTTCAAATAATTTCAATGGGGCTTCCTACTTTAAGGAAGCTCCTTTTTAAAGAACAATGTTTTTTGATTACTCTTCAAAATTTATGACATTCATAAGAGGTATTGAGGTAAATGTGGGCTTTTGACGATGTTCCGTTTTTCTGCGTGTGTTTGACAACTGATTATCAAACAAAAAGCGTTCATTTCCACCATTTAGACGAGAGGGACATCTGCTGAATCAAGATAAAAAGTGTGGTATCATTTTCTAAAGTATATTCACTTTTTTTAGACAAAAGTTGTAACAATAGAGTGGCGAAAGTTACAATGACGATATGGGAGGTGTTAGCCTTGATTTTAGTTTTAGATGCAGGGAATTCTAATATTGTATTAGGTGTCTACAATGACAACGATCAATTAGCCTTCCATTGGCGTATGGTAACAGACCTTCATAAAACAGAAGATGAATATGCTATGCAAGTTCTTTCTTTTTTTAATCACGCAGGCATTTCATTTGAACAAATTACAGGCATTATTATATCCTCAGTTGTGCCACCAATTATGTTTTCATTAGAGGCAATGTGTCAGAAATATTTTCAAAAAAGGCCTTTGGTAG
Organism: Lysinibacillus irui; assembly: GCF_028877475.1. Taxonomy (NCBI): domain Bacteria; kingdom Bacillati; phylum Bacillota; class Bacilli; order Caryophanales; family Bacillaceae; genus Lysinibacillus; species Lysinibacillus irui. The sequence continues at coordinate 97,391 of NZ_CP113527.1, forward strand.
TTGGTCCTGGTGTAAAAACAGGTTTAAATATTAAATACGAAAATCCGCGTGAGGTAGGGTCTGACCGCATTGTGAATGCCATAGCAGCTCTTGATTTATATAAAGCCCCTTGTATCATAGTTGATTTTGGTACAGCGACAACCTATTGTTATTTGAACGAAAAGGGCGATTACATGGGTGGTGCTATTGCACCGGGCATAACTATTTCTACAGAGGCTCTTTATACACAAGCTGCGAGATTGCCGCGTATTGAAATAGTTCGACCTACACATATTATCGGGAAAACGACCGTTTCTGCCATGCAGGCAGGAATTTTTTATGGCTTTGTAGGACAAGTGGAGGGCATTGTAAACCGAATGAAAGCACAAAGTAAAGAGGAGCCGTTAGTGATTGCTACAGGTGGACTAGCAAATCTGATCGCAGGGGAGACACAAATAATTGATGTTGTGGATCCATTTCTAACTTTAAAGGGTTTATATAAGCTATATAAACGTAACCAATAGGAAATGAGGGACATTCTATTTATGAATGATTATTTAGTAAGAGGTTTAGGTTTTAATGGTCAAGTACGTGTATTTGCAGCCCGTACAACAGCCACAGTAGGAGAAGCACAACGTCGTCATAATACATGGCCGGTTGTATCAGCAGCTTTAGGTCGTTCAATGACAGCCGCTGTCATGATGGGAGCTATGTTAAAAGGCGAAGAGAAAATCACTATAAAAATTGAGGGTAATGGCCCAATTGGACCAATGGTGATTGATAGTAATGCACATGGTGAAGTACGTGGGTTTGTGACAAATCCTCATGTTCACTTTGATTTAAACGAACATGGTAAGTTAGATGTTCGTGCAGGTGTTGGAACAGAAGGAGCTCTTACAATCGTAAAAGATCTTGGATTAAGAGATATGTTCTCTGGACAAACACCAATTGTTTCGGGTGAAATTGCTGAAGATTTTACTTATTATTTTGCTACTTCTGAGCAAGTACCGTCATCTGTTGGATTAGGTGTACTCGTTAATCCAGACAACACTATTCTTGCAGCTGGTGGATTTATTTTACAATTAATGCCTGGTTGTGAGGAAGAAACGATCAAAGAAATTGAACAACACCTTGCTACAATAGAGCCTGTTTCAAAAATGATTGAAAAAGGGTTTACGCCAGAGCAAATTCTAGAAGCTGTTTTAGGAAATGGTCACCTGCAAATTTTAGATTCCATGCCAATTGAATTTAAATGTCAATGTTCTAAAGAGCGGTTTGGTGCAGCAATTTTAGGTTTAGGAACTGCAGAAATTAAAGAAATGATTGAAGAGGATGGCGGAGCTGAAGCAGAGTGTCATTTCTGCTTAGAAAAATACAGCTTCTCTAAAGATGAGTTAGAAGGGTTTATCGATGAGCTCAACGCGTAATCGAAGACCCTCAACCACTGTATCACCAAACCAAACGCCTTTACTGCAACGTCGTTTAAAGACAAAACCTGCTTTAGCTGTTATATCGATTTTGTTATTAGGAAATATTTTGTGGTTCATTAGTTGGTTGATCCCGAATAAAGGTCAGGAAATTGGTAGCGATGAGCAGGTCGCTACCATTGACGGGGATGTAATTACACGCCAAGAATGGATGATTGCCATGGAAGAACGATATGGTAAAGAAACACTCCAAAATTTAGTGAATGAATCGGTCATGGAAAAGGCAGCTAAAACATATAAAATAAAAGTTACAGACAAAGAAATTGACCTTGAACTAGCGCTAATGCGTTCTGCTCAAGATAAGTTTGATACGGCCATGCAAAATCTTTCAGCAGAGCAGCTACGCCAAAAAATTCGATCACAGCTTATATTGGATAAAGTACTCACAAAGGACGTAGTGATAGAAGAAGAAAGTGTTGAAAAGTATTATGAGGAAAATCAAGGATTATATAATACAAAAACAAGCTATCGTACCAATTTTATTGAAGTCGATTCAAAAAAGGCTGCTGACGAAGCATTGGGTGAATTAAAAAATGGCTCTGATTTTATGGTGCTGGCACGTGAAATTTCCGTTGATAGTGCCTCAGCTAGTCTAGGGGGAGATATTGGCTACCTTACAGAGAATCAGGAAAATATAGACCCCGCAATTATTAATGCTGTGAAATCTCTTAAGACAAAAGAGGTAAGTAAGGCCTTTAAATTAGATAATGGTCATTACGGAATTGTTCAAGTGCAAGAGGTATTAGAAGGACAATCCTTTACATATGACGATGTGAAAGAACATATAGAGCGGGAATTGGCTTTAGAGCAATTACCACAATCCGTAACACCAGAAGCATTTTGGTCTGAATTTAATGCTACTTGGTATTATGGAGAGTCTAAAAAGGAAAAGTGATAAACGAAAAGAGTCTGCAATTTTTTGTGGGTACAACGAGTCTGATCAAACTTGCAGGCATTTGTAGTGACAAACCCAAATAAAAGAGGCAGATTCTTTTTATCTTTATTTAAAAACAAAGTATCAGATAAATATTCTGAAAATATACGGTTTATTTATTGACAATCGAATGGAAAAATTGATAAAATACAAAATAAGTAAAACCTATAAAAATAGTAGGGATTGGGAGTGGATTATTAAATGAGTAAAATAGCAAACTCAGTAGCTGAATTAGTTGGTAAAACACCAATCGTAAAATTAAATCATGCAACAAGTGAAAATGAAGGTACTGTATATGTAAAATTAGAATATTTTAATCCAGGTAGTTCAGTAAAAGACCGTTTAGCCTTAGCAATGATTGAGGCGGCCGAAAAAGATGGGACATTAAAACCTGGCGGTACAATTATTGAGCCGACATCCGGTAATACAGGTATTGGTCTTGCAATGATTGCAGCTGCTAAAGGATATAAAGCCATTTTAGTTATGCCAGAAACAATGAGCTTAGAGCGTCGTAACCTTTTACGAGCTTATGGCGCAGAGCTAGTGTTAACTCCAGGTCCAGCAGGTATGAAAGGTGCAATCGCTAAAGCAGAGGAATTATCTGCAGAGCACGGCTACTTCCTGCCACAACAATTTACAAACCCAGCGAACGCTGTTATTCACCGTCTAACAACTGGTCCTGAAATTGTAGAAGCATTTGATGGTCTAACACTAGATGCATTTGTAGCTGGTGTTGGTACGGGTGGTACAATTACGGGTGCTGGTGCTGTATTAAAAGAAAAGTATCCAAACATTGAAATCATTGCAGTTGAGCCAAAGGATTCACCAGTACTTTCTGGTGGTCAACCAGGGCCACATAAAATTCAAGGTATTGGTGCTGGATTTGTTCCAGCAGTATTAGATACTGACATCTATTCTTCAGTATTCCCTGTTGAAAATGAGATTGCTTTTGAAGTAGCGCGTAAAGTGGCTCGTGAAGAAGGGATTTTATGTGGTATCTCATCTGGTGCTGCTATCTATGCTGCAATTGAAGCAGCAAAACGTTTAGGTAAGGGTTCAAATGTTCTTGCGATCGTTCCTTCAAACGGTGAGCGTTATCTATCAACACCTTTATACCAATTTGAAGATTAATTTTTAATTTTTATGTTAGGACTCCTTTATAAAAGGGGTCCTTTTTAATGCCTAGAAATGGACACTATTAAAATTATAAAAATATTCGCTTCTATGTACTATTCAAGTTAAGATGGAATCACATCATATGTTTAAAGGGGAAAGAAGACTTGAAGACTATACTTACGAAAACATTAACGATGGATGCAGATTCATTTTTTTATAGCTACAAGAAACAAACAGAGACACAACAAGCACATGTATTTTTAGAAAGTGGACGTGGTGGACATTTTACGATTGCTGCTTGGAATCCATTAGCCATTGCACAATCGGTAGAGGATGGACTGTCAGTCAATTGGAGAAATGGTAGACACGAAGTTTTACAGGGTGAATCTCTGGCCTTACTGGAAGAGCTCGTGGCAGAATATAAAATTCCTTATCATGCGGAGCTTCCTGTTTTTCAAGGGGGAGCCATTGGATTTGTCACATATGATTATGCACGTAAAATTGAAGTGCTTCCCAATACAGCGAAGAATGACTTAGAAATACCAGACAACTATTTTTATATATTTGATTGCTGGGCAGTGCATGATGTGAAGACCAATATAGTGACGCTTATGAAGATAGACGAAAGTGATGTTAACTTGGAACAGTGGGCTCATAACTGGCAGGTTGCAGCACAAGATGGACTAGCTACGCGAAAATTTGAAAAAACAAACGCTGTAGAAGTTATCAATGATGAAAATGAACTACTTGTTTCATTTGCTGGAACAGATTTTGAGGCAGCCGTAAAAAAAATACAAACCTATATAGCACAGGGTGATGTGTTTCAAGTGAATTTGTCTGTTCGACAGTCCAAGAAATTAAATGCTTCAGCTATGGATGTCTATGAGGCATTACGAGCATTTAATCCATCACCGTACATGGCTTATATTGAAGCACCAGATTTTGCTGTTGTTTCTGGATCCCCGGAGTTATTAGTCAAACGCCATGGAAATGAATTATCTACAAGGCCAATTGCTGGTACTCGACCAAGAGGGAAATCAGAGGCGGAAGATTTAGCATTAGCACAAGAATTAATTGATAATGATAAAGAACGCGCTGAGCATGTGATGCTAGTGGATTTAGAGCGCAATGATTTAGGTCGGGTGTCAACCTATGGAACAGTGGAAGTGGACGAGTTTATGGTCATTGAGCGCTATTCTCATGTAATGCATATTGTGTCGAATGTACGAGGCGAAATAGCAGAAGGTAAAACAAATGCGGATGTTATTCGTGCAATGTTCCCAGGAGGGACAATTACAGGAGCTCCGAAGATCCGCACTATGGAAATTATTGAGGAACTAGAGCCTGTGCGCCGTGGTTTATATACAGGTTCGATTGGTTGGCTCGGCTTTACAGGTGACATGGAGTTTAATATTGTCATTCGGACAGCGTTTATAAAAGATGGAGTTTCGCATATCCAGGCAGGAGCAGGCATTGTCATTGACTCTGTTCCCGAAAGAGAGTATCAGGAATCGTTAAATAAAGCGAAGGCAATGTGGCAGGCAAAGGCAATGGCAGAGGAGCGAGCAAAATGATTTTAATGATTGATAATTATGATTCTTTTATCTATAATATCGTCCAATATTTGGGTGAATTTGGTCATGAGATAGTGGTGAAGCGCAATGATGTTATAACGGCAGAGGAGATAGAACAACTAGCACCAGATATGATTGTTATTTCACCGGGACCATGTAGCCCAAATGAAGCAGGTGAAAGCTTGAACATTATTAAATATTTCGCAGGAAATATTCCGATTTTGGGTGTTTGTCTTGGTCATCAGGCGCTTGCACAGGTATTTGGCGGCAATGTCATACGGGCCGAGCGTCTAATGCACGGAAAGACATCACCTGTACTCCACGCTGAAGTAGGTTTGCATAAAGGCATGCCAAACCCATTCCTGGCAACTCGCTACCACTCCCTTATTGTAGAGAAAGAGACATTACCCGCTTGTCTTGAAATCACAGCTTGGACTGAGGAGGGAGAAATTATGGGGCTTCGTCATAAAGAATATCCAATTGAGGGTGTACAATATCATCCAGAATCCATTATGACTGAGCAAGGTAAAAGACTCCTTCGCCAATTTATAGAAACCCACGTCGAAGGGGTGAAATAGATGCAATGCTGGATGAATGGGCACTATGTGGCTGCACGGGATTTGCGTATTTCTCCATTTGATCATGGATTTTTGTACGGATTGGGTTTTTTTGAAACGTTTCGGACATATGGAGGTCAGGTATTTGGCTGGGAAGAACATATGGAAAGATTACAGCTTGCATTATCACAATACCACATTCATTTAACCTATCCTGAAAATGTTTTACTAGAGGTAGTGCAGCAATTAAATGAACTAGCAGGCGGGCAAGATGGCTACTTCCGTTTAAATGTATCAGCTGGAGAGCATAATATTGGACTACAGCCAACCGAATATAAACAACCCAATGTCATCATCTTTCGTAAAGAACTTCAGGACATACCGCGGGGGACTGAGAAAATAGCCCAATGGCTTTCAACTCCACGCAATACACCTGAACAAGGATTACGTGTTAAATCACATCATTATGGCAATAACGTACTCGGTCGCTTTGAAATGCCGTCATTGGCACAGCAAGAAGGTTTCTTTTTAACGCAAGAGGGTTATGTAGCTGAAGGGGTAACATCAAATGTTTTTTGGGTAAAAAATGATATACTATATACGCCTTCTTTAGAGACAGGCATTTTACCAGGGATTATTCGAGCATGGGTCTTAGAGAAGGCCAATGCTCTTGGTCTTAAGGTGATGGAAGGCTTTTATACAAAAGAAGACTTACTACAAAGTACAGAATGCTTCATTACCAATTCTGTGCAAGAGCTTGTGCCTATAAGTAGCTTAGAAAACCTACAATTTTTAGGCAATAAAGGGCCAATTTATTCGTGTTTACATGAAGCATTTGTTCAAGAAGTGGAGCAAGGATAGAAGGAGCGTTTTCATGCTAGAAAAATATACGAAACCATTAACCATTAATGGTATTACATTAGACTATACAAAAGAAACATTTGTTATGGGCATTCTAAATGTTACACCAGATTCCTTCTCAGATGGTGGCAAGTATAACAATGTTGAAGCTGCTGTTGCTCAAGCGAAAAAAATGGTTGCTGATGGAGCTAAAATAATTGACGTTGGTGGGGAATCTACTCGTCCAGGGTATGAACGAATTTCAGATGAAGATGAAATTGCACGGATCGTACCTGTTATTCAAGCGTTAGCCAAAGAAGTAAAGGCGATTATTTCCGTTGATACGTATAAAGCAAATGTAGCACGTGCCGCAATTGAAGCGGGGGCACACATCATTAATGATATATGGGGAGCAAAAGCGGAGCCGGAAATTGCCCAAGTTGCTGCAGATTTGCATGTTCCCATTATTTTAATGCACAATCGTGAAAATATGGACTATGGTATTGATTTTTGGGCCTCGGCAAAAGCGGATTTAGAAAGAAGTATCGCTATTGCACATCAAGCCGGCGTTCCTGATCATCATATCATCTTAGACCCAGGTATCGGCTTTGCTAAAAACACTGCACAAAATATTGCTATGATGCAACATTTAAGGGATTTAGTAGCTATGGGCTATCCAGTGTTATTAGCGACATCACGGAAATCAATGATTGGCAATGTCTTGAACCTACCTGTCGAGGAGCGTCTTGAAGGGACTGCTGCAACAGTAGTTTACGGTATTGAAAAGGGTTGTCATATGATAAGAGTTCATGATGTAAAAGAAATGGCACGTGCCACGCATATGACTGATATTTTAGTAGGAAAACGTTTGTTTAAGGAGGAAGCGTGATGGATTATATTCACTTAAAGGACATGCAGTTTTACGGCTATCATGGTGTATTAGCAGCAGAAACGACTCTTGGTCAACGCTTCAGAGCAAATGTTTCTCTTGCTGTAGATATGACAAAGGCTGGGGAAACTGATGATCTCTCTTATACAGTCAATTATGCAGAGGTATATGCGATATGTCGTGATATCGTAGAGGGCGATCCATTAAAGCTTATTGAAGCTCTTGTTGTGAAAATAGCGAATGCAGTATTAACAACCTACCCTGATAAAGTAAAGGGCGTTCGAGTAGAGCTAATTAAACCAGACCCACCTATTCATGGTTATTATAAAGAGGTGTCTGTTGAGGTAACGAGAGGTGATTTCTAATGAAGGATGTCTACCTATCTATCGGAACTAATATGGGAGAGAGATATGAGAATCTTCAGCATGCCGTTGCCCTATTAAAGGAAAAAAGTAATATTGAGGTTGTTCGTATTTCATCTGTTTATGAAACAGCTGCAGTGGGGTACACAGATCAGGCAGATTTTTTAAATATAGCTGTTCATATTAAAACGAATGTCTCATCTGCTGATATGTTGGAGATTTGCCAATCAATTGAACAGGAATTAGGGCGTGTAAGAGAATTCCGCTGGGGCCCACGAATCATTGACCTTGACATTTTGCTATACAATCACGAAAATATTAAAACTGAGAGCTTAATTGTTCCCCATCCAAGAATGTACGAGCGAGCGTTTGTCTTAGTACCCTTAGTTGAGATTACACCATCACCTCTTGGTGAACAACTACAACAAGCACATAATCTGTTGCAGCAAATGGATTGCGAAAATGAAGGTGTAACCTTATGGAAAACGTTTAAAGAACCTTCGACGGTACATTAAGCTATAGAAATACAGTATCAATGAATTTTAATGCACAGCATTAACATAGATAGCGAAGAAGAGGAAAGAGCCTTTAGAGGAGGAAGACAACGTTGAGTCATACAACAGAGAAGCCATTTCAAATTGGCGATATTGTTATGGACAATCGAGTAGTTTTAGCGCCCATGGCAGGGATTTGTAACTCTGCTTTCCGATTAACAGTTAAAGAGTTCGGAGCAGGGCTTGTCTATGCCGAAATGATTAGTGATAAGGGCATTGTCCAAAAAAATGAGAAAACATTAGGTATGCTTTATATCGATGAACGTGAAAATCCTCTGTCACTACAAATTTTTGGTGGAGATAAAGCAACCTTAGTGGAAGCGGCGAAGTATGTGGATGAAAATACTACTGCTGATATTATTGATATCAACATGGGGTGCCCAGTTAATAAAATTATAAAATGTGAAGCAGGAGCTCGCTTGTTATTAGATCCAAATAAAGTATATGAAATGGTGGCAGCTGTTGTTGATGCAGTTAAAAAACCTGTCAGCGTAAAAATGCGTATTGGCTGGGATGATGAGCATATTTTTGCCATTGAAAATGCACAAGCTGTTGAGCGTGCAGGTGCCTCTGCAGTAGCAGTCCATGGACGTACTCGTGTACAAATGTACGAGGGTAAGGCGAATTGGGATATCATTCGCCAAGTGAAGGAAAACGTGAAGATTCCTGTGCTTGGTAATGGTGACGTGGAAACGCCACAAGATGCTAAACGGATGCTCGATACAACAGGAGTAGATGCTGTTATGATTGGTCGTGCAGCATTAGGTAATCCATGGATGATTTATCGTACCGTTCAATACCTAGAAACTGGTGAGCTAAAGGAAGAACCGAGTATCCGTGAAAAGATAGATGTATGTCTATTGCACTTTGAACGTTTACTCCAGTTAAAGGGCGAAGGAATAGCAGTACGTGAAATGCGTAAACATGCTTCATGGTACTTAAAAGGAATTCGCGGTAATGGTAAAGCGCGTAATGCGATTAATCAAACTGAAACAGCAGCGGATCTTCGTGTACTATTAAATAGTCTTGTACAGGAATATGAAGAGGTCGAATCTAATTTAATCGTTCCTGAAGCAAAAGAATTAATAATATAGTTTTTTATGGCGTCTCACTATTATAAGAGACGCCTTTTTGTGCTGACTTTAATTTTTAGAATTATTAATCATCTTGTGTTGAATTGAAAATAAACTGAAAGAGATGATTACAGCACTAAAATTGTGTACAATAGAAATATTATGGACGTAAACACGGACAATTTACTTAAGGAGTGAAACAAGTGTCAAATATAGAAGAATTAAATGATCAGCTATTGGTGAGACGCCAAAAAATGACGACGATACTAGAAAACGGACAAGATCCATTTGGAAGCCGTTTTGAGCGTACACATTTATCTGCAGAAGTACGTGAACAATTTGCAGACCAAACAAAAGAACAACTTGAAGAAAACCTTCAAGAGGTGATTATTGCGGGACGTATTATGACGAAACGCGGTAAAGGAAAAGCTGGTTTTGCCCATATTCAAGATTTAGCAGGACAAATCCAAATTTATGTTCGCCAAGATCATGTAGGTGAAGAAGCATATGAGTTGTTTAAACAGGCTGACTTAGGGGATATCGTAGGTGTACGTGGAAATGTATTCCGTACGCAAGTTGGAGAGCTTTCAGTAAAAGCTGAGGACTTCACATTCCTTACAAAAGCTTTACGTCCTATGCCGGAGAAATTCCACGGCTTACAGGATGTTGAGCAACGTTATCGCCAACGTTATTTAGATCTAATGACAAATGAAGATAGCAAAAAAACGTTTATCACTCGTTCTAA
>NZ_CP113527.1:112500-115000 GCF_028877475.1 Lysinibacillus irui
AGATATTTATACACGGGAGTCAGACTGCGAGTGATAAGATCCGTAGTCAAAAGGGAAACAGCCCAGACCACCAGCTAAGGTCCCAAAGTAATCGTTAAGTGGAAAAGGATGTGGCGTTGCACAGACAACCAGGATGTTGGCTTAGAAGCAGCCATCATTTAAAGAGTGCGTAATAGCTCACTGGTCGAGTGACGCTGCGCCGAAAATGTATCGGGGCTAAACGATTCACCGAAGCTGTGGATTGACATCTACGATGTCAGTGGTAGGAGAGCGTTCTAAGTGCGTTGAAGTCAGACCGGAAGGACTGGTGGAGCGCTTAGAAGTGAGAATGCCGGTATGAGTAGCGAAAGACGGGTGAGAATCCCGTCCACCGTATGACTAAGGTTTCCTGAGGAAGGCTCGTCCGCTCAGGGTTAGTCGGGACCTAAGCCGAGGCCGACAGGCGTAGGCGATGGACAACAGGTTGATATTCCTGTACCACCTCCTCACCGTTTGAGAAATGGGGGGACGCAGTAGGATAGGGTAAGCGCGCTGTTGGTTATGCGCGTCCAAGCAGTAAGGCGTGTGTGTAGGCAAATCCGCACACTGTAACGTTGAGCTGTGATGGCGAGTCCGTATGGACGAAGTTCCTGATTTCACACTGCCAAGAAAAGCCTCTATCGAGGTGAGAGGTGCCCGTACCGCAAACCGACACAGGTAGTCGAGGAGAGAATCCTAAGGTGTGCGAGAGAACTCTCGTTAAGGAACTCGGCAAAATGACCCCGTAACTTCGGGAGAAGGGGTGCTCTTGAGCGTGCAAGCGCATGAGAGCCGCAGTGAATAGGCCCAGGCGACTGTTTAGCAAAAACACAGGTCTCTGCAAAACCGTAAGGTGACGTATAGGGGCTGACGCCTGCCCGGTGCTGGAAGGTTAAGAGGAGTGGTTAGCGCAAGCGAAGCTGCGAATTGAAGCCCCAGTAAACGGCGGCCGTAACTATAACGGTCCTAAGGTAGCGAAATTCCTTGTCGGGTAAGTTCCGACCCGCACGAAAGGCGTAACGATCTGGGCACTGTCTCAACGAGAGACTCGGTGAAATTATAGTACCTGTGAAGATGCAGGTTACCCGCGACAGGACGGAAAGACCCCGTGGAGCTTTACTGTAGCCTGATATTGAATTTTGGTACAACTTGTACAGGATAGGTAGGAGCCAGAGATCTCGGAGCGCCAGCTTCGAAGGAGGCGTCGGTGGGATACTACCCTGGTTGTATTGAAATTCTAACCCATGCCCCTTAGCGGGGCAGGAGACAGTGTCAGGCGGACAGTTTGACTGGGGCGGTCGCCTCCTAAAAGGTAACGGAGGCGCCCAAAGGTTCCCTCAGAATGGTTGGAAATCATTCGTAGAGTGTAAAGGCACAAGGGAGCTTGACTGCGAGACCTACAAGTCGAGCAGGGTCGAAAGACGGGCTTAGTGATCCGGTGGTTCCGCATGGAAGGGCCATCGCTCAACGGATAAAAGCTACCCCGGGGATAACAGGCTTATCTCCCCCAAGAGTCCACATCGACGGGGAGGTTTGGCACCTCGATGTCGGCTCATCGCATCCTGGGGCTGTAGTCGGTCCCAAGGGTTGGGCTGTTCGCCCATTAAAGCGGTACGCGAGCTGGGTTCAGAACGTCGTGAGACAGTTCGGTCCCTATCCGTCGTGGGCGTAGGAAATTTGAGAGGAGCTGTCCTTAGTACGAGAGGACCGGGATGGACACACCGCTGGTGTACCAGTTGTCTTGCCAAAGGCATCGCTGGGTAGCTATGTGTGGACGGGATAAGTGCTGAAAGCATCTAAGCATGAAGCCCCCCTCAAGATGAGATTTCCCATTACGCAAGTAAGTAAGATCCCTCAAAGACGATGAGGTAGATAGGTTCGAGGTGGAAGTGTGGTGACACATGGAGCTGACGAATACTAATCGATCGAGGACTTAACCAAATTGTTTGAAGCAGTCAATGCGCCGTTTATCCAGTTTTGAAAGAACAAGAAAGTTTTAAAAAAAGCTTGTATTTATAACGAAATATGTTATAATAAATCTTGTCTTTTAAAAAGTCTAGTGATGATGGCAAAGAGGTCACACCCGTTCCCATACCGAACACGGAAGTTAAGCTCTTTAGCGCCGATGGTAGTTGGGGGCTTCCCCCTGCGAGAGTAGGACGTCGCTAGGCATAATACCCAGGAGGATTAGCTCAGCTGGGAGAGCACCTGCCTTACAAGCAGGGGGTCGGCGGTTCGAGCCCGTCATCCTCCACCATATGCCGGTTTAGCTCAGCAGGTAGAGCAACTGACTTGTAATCAGTAGGTCGTGGGTTCGATTCCTATAGCCGGCACCATTTTTTCGAGCCATTAGCTCAGTTGGTAGAGCATCTGACTTTTAATCAGAGGGTCGAAGGTTCGAGTCCTTCATGGCTCACCATTTTGAAATAATAATAAGCGGGTGTGGCGGAATTGGCAGACGCACTAGACTTAGGATCTAGCG
>NZ_CP113528.1 GCF_028877475.1 Lysinibacillus irui
TTACTAAGCTATATGATTTAATCATATAGCTTTTTATAATGAAATTATCTACCTCACGAAAAAGGAGAATGAAAATGAAATCATTTTTAACATTAAAGGCGCGAAAAAGAAATCTATATGAATTGTATTATAAGAAGCCTGAAAATCGAATTACTGAATCTTTTATTAAGATGTTAGAGAAAACTAAGCCAAGTATTACTCCAAAGGTATTAGAGTTGTTAGGTATAGCTGAATGTTACAGTGAATTCAAATATGGGCTGCAAGTCAATCAAGATATATTAGGAAGTGTTTCAAGCGCAGTTATCTTAGGTATCTCAGAATTAAGTCATGAATTTGATCCAAACTATGTACCCTCAGATGAGAATAAGAAGGGTGACCCTGATGCCCATATCTATAGTAGAGATGATTCAATGCATATCTTAATCGAAGTAAAGATAGGTAATAACAAACTAACTGACGACCAACTATACAAACATAGGAAACGTTTTAAAAATGTGGATGAAGCTAGTATTAGAGTAGTTAATATAACTTGGGATGAAGTTAGGAATACACTTGCAGAGATTATAGTTGATTATGATGAGTATCATCGGAACTATTTATTAATCCAAGAGTTTATGGATTTAATTACTTCGAATGATTATAGAGACATCTTTTTCTATAATGAAAATGAACATTTAAAAGATGAATATTTAGCACTTGATGCTTTTATAAAGAAATTACCAGAGGTTACAGTTAGAAAACGTGATGATGAATCAATAGACTATTTATTAAATGATATAAATTTTGTTACAATTTTTCCGAAAAATAATTGCCTAATTCTAAAGTCAAGAGAAAGTGAAATGCAAGCTGCGGTTAATGAAATTCTAAATTTTGAACATTTTAATGCACTTAATGTAATTGGGGATAGAGATGTAAGCGATTATCGATATAATTTCACACGGCTAAAAAAGGAAGGGATTATTGTTCTTAATGAATCTAATGATTTGTCGCCAATTAGAGATCTAATTGTAGTTTCATACTATGTTCGTAAACAAAAGACATTAAATAATTGAAATTCTAGGAAATTAGATTTAAAGAATTAAGTTAACCAAAAACAGTTTGTTGCTTAAGGTCATTTGAACCTAGTTGACCATAATTAGGAAATATGATAAATTAGTAGCATTATTATTGAATCAACACGGAAGCTTAACCATACGGTAGAGCTATTACATAGCACTTTCTTAAAAGTGTTCAAACGAATATCCATTTTAGGGATTCGTCTGTTCATATTTGAGAAAGTGTTTTTGTTGTTCTCAAATAAAGAAAAGGAGGAATTTATATGAAAGAAAATGAAAGTGGTTTTGTAGGGGTAATGTTACTTTACGGTGCATTATTAGTATTAATAGCTTATTTGCTAAAAATTAGCTCAAATAAGGAATGGGAGAATACTTCGTTTTGGTTTACAATTGCTGGGGCGGTTGCTTTAGTACAAGCATTAAAGTACTTTTGCGGAAGGTTAAACAATAGTAATGTTCTAATAATTACTATGATTTTAGCTGAAATGGTGACAATTTCAATTTGTACGATGATTGGCCTTATGATAGCAACATATTTGGTGGAGTTAAAAATTGTAACTTCGTTTGCAACGGTGCTTTTAATAGGGTTTGCTATTATCTATATCATTTATGAATTGTTCGCAATTCTGGGAAGGTATATTCCTTATAATAAAAAATACAGACAGTTGAGAAAAGAATTTGAGGAAAAATATAATATGGTTAACATATTAACTATATTAGCAACAGTGTTAACATTTTTGATATTTGCTAAAGGGGCAGAAGCTTCTTCTGCTAAAGATACTTTAATGCAGTTCTTTTTTAGTTGCTGTATAGTATATGTTTTGTTAATACACTATTGTTGGAAATTTAAGTTGAATAAATAAAAGGGTACCCTAAGTTAGGGTACTCCTTTTCATTTACTTGAAATGATTTGTGAACTTAGAATATGTTGACCACAAAAAAATCATATGGTACATTAATTTCATATTTGTAGTTTCAACATTGACGCTTAACCACACGGTGGAGCGATAATCTAGCACTTTCTTAAAGGTGTTCAAACGAATTCGATTTTAGGGATTCGTCTGATCATTATTTGGGAAAGTGCTTTTTGTTGTTCTCAAATATTGAATACATGGTTATATGGCCATTTGTTGAATGAACTAATAATCATCTAAGTGTCTTAATAGTCTAAGTGAAAATCAGGCTATTTTTATTGGCTTCATTCAAAAAATAATGTAGAGGAGGAAATTATGTGTTTTGTGATAAACAGTAATTAAAATTTTAAAAATTGAAACTAAATGTAAACAGAAAGAGGATATTATATGCAATTTAGGTATGAGAATAGTGATGCCGGATACATTTATGGCATTGATCGTGTCGGTGGACTTTTTATAACAATAGAAACAGATAAAAGAGTAAAGAATTTCACACAATTTTATCCTTTTGAGAGTCGCTTTTCTTATTCTCTCGTTAATGAAAATGTACCAGCTGCAGATTTAAAAGAAATCCGAAAAACGCCTATAGGAGAGTATAAAGTTTTCTTTGAACTTGCAACTAGTGATGAGTATAAGGGAGAACTTAAAAAGGAATTGGTTCTTCACTATATGGGTGAACATGACTTTGTGGTTAATACATGGGGAGAACTGTTCGATTTAATGGCTTATTTTAATAAAGATATTTTTTTCTTAGAAATGACTTTAATAAATCAAGACGGTACAAGTCCATTTGGCCATTATATTACTTGGATAAATGAGTGTGTATAAATGTCATTTCTTAAGAAGGAGAAATAATATGCCAAAATTACAATATCAAAAAATTGAATTTGCTTCTGAACTAAGGGTTCCCTTAGAAGAAAGAGATCCTAACTTACACTATTATGATGTGAGTCATGAAGATGGAAGCTTTAGGCCGGTTATAGTTGCAAAGTTCTTATGGGTTAATCATTTATGTACTATAGCTGTGAAAAAGCCGCTTACTTTAGGGCTTAATGGGAGTTTTTTATACCTAAGAGAAGCTCAAAAAGATGCAATTCTAAAGGTAATTTAGTTTGAATGAATTAAGCACTTTCTGATAAAAAAGGACATTACTTTTGTATGTTCGTTTTTTAGAAAGTGCTTTTTTAAAGTTCATCCAATGAAGATGTTAATGAAATTTAAAGTGAGGAACGAACTATGAAAAATCACATTATATTTTTTAGCGGGGGCATGTCATCTTTTACTGTTGCCCATTTAGTAAAAATAAAATATCCAAATGATAATATTCTATTGTATTTTACGGATACACTTTGGGAAGATTCTGATCTATATCGATTTATTTACGAGGCTTCAGATAAGCTAAAACTGCCTATGCTTTATCATTCTGTTGGGTTAACTCCGATACAACTTATGGCAAAAGAACGTTTTTTATATAACAGCAGAGTAGGTAACTGTTCAAAAAAATTAAAAATGGAGCCAGCTGCTAAATTCTTAAAAAAGGGGATAAAGCCTTTAATAGAAATTAAGTACAATTACGAATTTTTAAAAACGGACATATCGCCATTAGAAGAAGAGTTTGCAGCTGATACAATCTTATATTTTGGAATTGGTTGGGATGAAATGCATCGTGAGGATGCAATCAAAAAAAACTGGGCACCTTTTGATGTACAAATGCCATTAATTGATGAAGTAATAAACAATGAAGATGTATTGAATCTATATGGCATTCGGAAACCACGCCTATATGATATGGGATTTGCTCATAACAATTGTAAAGGTCGTTGCGTTAAGGCTGGTCAAGGTCATTATAAAAATCTTTTACTAAAGGATGAGAAGACTTTTCAAGAGGTGAAAGAGCAGGAAATAGTGCTTAGTGAGTATATCCGTTACACTAAACAACCACAAATCAAAAGTGGCAAATGTAAGGATTACTTATTCAAGGATGTCTATAACTATCTATCAACAGGAATAAAATCTTTTAAAATAGAAAAAATATTAGAATCAGTTGATTACCTATCATCGAGTAGAAGATTATTTGGGAATGATAGTAAGGGTAATCCTATTAACAAGCCTTATTCCTACATTAAGGGGATGACATTAAATTTGCTAGAAAAGCAACCTATCCAGTGTGACATGTGGGACATTGGTGGATGCGGATGCTTTGTCGATTATGAAAATACACTAAATGATTAATACAATATATATAATTATTTATGAGAATTATGATCGAGAAGATTTTGATTTAGATTTAGATTATATTAAAAACGAAGTCTTGAAAAAACATAAAAGTACCCAAGAAGAGTTTAAAAGATGGCTTGATGTAATTGAAAATTAAAACATAAAGAAGAAAAAAAGGGATCTTGAATAAATATTCAAGATCTTTTTTTATTGAATAAGTAAAGTCTACTCAAATAATTAACTATTCGTACCCGTAAATTATTACATACAGTAAAGAGTAAACTACTTGAGTAGAATTGAATTTTAGATAAACATAAAACCAAAGGTACGATAAAATATAATTATGAAATTTAAATAATTTTTATTACAAAAGGAGTATTTTTGAAGAAAAGGTATTAAACTAACTTCAAAGAGGGAGGTATAGTTAGTGGTTATCACTATTATTATAAGTAGTATTTCTTTCATAGTTGGTATTGCTACAATTGGAACATTTTTAATTCAAAGGCAAACTAAAAAAATTGATTTTATTCGGACACTATTATAATTGATAATGATTCATCCATGTTATGGGCTGCTCTCTTTATTAGTACAGCACTAATAATGATTCCTGTTATTATCAAAAAATGGAGCAATCTAAAAACGAGAGTTAAAGAATAATAAAATGGAGGATTGTAAACTATGGAACTGCCTAAAAGACTTCCACCTATAAAAGAAGTGTTAAGGGAATTATATTTAAAGTCAGGAAATCAATGTGCTTTCCCTGGATGTTTTCAAACTATATTAAATGATAAAGGGATTTTAGTAGGCGAGATTTGTCATATTGAAGCGGCAATGCCTGGCGGTGAACGATTTAATAAAAAACAAACTAATGAGGATAGAAGAGCTGCTGCTAACTTAATATTACTCTGTCATGAACATCATAAAGAGACAGATGATGTGGTAAAATTTCCTGTAAGTAGATTACAAGAAATGAAGAAAGCACATGAAAAGAAATATAGTGATGTAGCTGATAAACTCTATAACTCTATTGTAGATAGGACAAGTCTTCAAGGTTTTCAATACTGTCAATCACTAAATAATATGAACAGTGTTATTGGATGGAAACATAACGAAGAAGAATTGATTCCAATGATACAACAAATAAATGATAAGGTAGATATTCTTAGGAAATTATCACCAGACACTCGTTCAATTTTTAAAATTATGTTAGAGCGGGCAGTTAATTCGCAGGTTCATATTGCATTGATTGAAGAATCTACAGGGATAAATCCATATAAATTAAAGGAACACATTGTGATTTTAAACAATTATGGACTAGTATCATTTCCATATAAAGACGAATGGACTCATACATATTGCACTGATATAAGTAGTGAGGATGGGTATTGGAATATATGGTTAGAAATTAAAGAGTTCTCCCAAAAAACATCTATTTCTTTAGAAGAAATCATACAAAATATGAACTTTTCACTTTTAGATTAACCATTTCATTCATAAAGTCTTTTAAGTAAAAGCAAATTAATAAGTTTTTAATTTGTCTAAAGGTTCTTGTCTTTATTTTTGGACAAGAACTTTTAGACATTTTTATTTTTGTCTGGACATTCATATCTAAAATAAAAGACAAGAAAGTACGGATTTAATGTGAAAAGGACAAGGATATAAACGATCACTGCAAAAAATAAACTGACCAGAAGTTCTTGACCATGTACATTATCTTGTGAAAATTCTAACGCGAAGGGGATGGAACATATGTTCCATTTAGATATTCGCATAATACAAATTTTACGAATATCTAGTAGTGGTAAATCCGCTAATATGGTAAAATTGATATAGAGGTGAAAAATTTGGAGATACTATTAGCTTTGTTGTTTATAACATTACTGTGTTTGTCTATTGGTTCTTTACTACTTAGAAAGAAGACATTAAATCAGTTAAAACTCGAAATTTTCTGTCATTATACCATACTTATCATTTTAATTCTAATCATATTTAAAACTAACGATTTATTTAATGTTTTAGCCAGTGTATTATGTGCTATTCCAATAGCATTATCAATCCCGCTGAAAACTAAACGGTTTAATGCCATGAAAAGGGTCTAATCATAAATAAGGAGGAAAAAGAAAATGGGGTATGATATTTCTTTATATAAAATTCCAACAAAATTAAAAGATCAATATATTAATGAAGATGATTTGTATGATATTGCATATGGTGATGATGATGAAAATTACTTACTAGCATATACTAATTTTTCTATGGGTAATCCTAAATCTAGCGATTTTGCAGAAGTTTTTGATATTTTTTTAACAAACAATGATTATTTTAAAATCTATAAAATGAGTGATTATCATGAAGCAAAAAGCAGATTACAAACCATGGATATAGATGATGGATTGTTAGAAAGGATCAATAAGTTTCTAAACATCATAGAGAATGAATTGAATAAGGGTGAAATAATCTTTTTTTGTTGTGGTTAGTGAATAGAAAGAAGTTTTATCAGTACACTTTCAATGGTATGTGAAAGTTGTATTAAATGGGATATGGGCTACCCTTTCTAACTACTTACCAAAAGAATGAATTACTTTATAAATTTATTAAAAGCAAAGGGTAATTGGAGGGACTTAAATGATTTTACATATGAATGGTTTATTTCTTTACGGAACAGTGGTTTTGGTGATAATCCTTGTATCAATTACTACATTAATTGCTTATAAAAATGAAAAGGACCCATTAAACAAAGATTTTCTAGGAGGTCTGTTGATTTTAGTAGGTGTGATGATGTGTATGGTTCCCCCATTAATACATGAGATGTTTAGATTTGTCATAAGTTAAGTGAAATTAAAATAAGAACAAATGTTCGTAAAAATTGTATTATGCGAACATTTGTTCTGATTTTGGTTAAAAGGAGTGATTTTTTTGGCACTTACCCAAGAAGAACAAAATATGAAGAGATTAACAATAGAAAATTTAAAGGAACTTCCCTACTACATCACAGAATTTTATGAAGCTAAAAAAGATGACTTTTCAGCAAATACCTTATCAAAGTATATTTACGAATATAGAAGTTTTTTTAACTGGTTGATAAGTGATCGCATTGTTGATGTTAAATTGGCCAAAGATGTACCTTTAGAAACCCTAGACTGTCTTAGAAAAGATGTTGTTAAGACATATTTTGATAAATTACTAAATGAAAATATTGCTTCTGAAAAAAAGAAAGAAAAGAAAGTATATGAAACAAGGAAAGATACTACAGTTAATCGAGCGAAAAGCGCCTTACGTTCCCTATTTAATTACCTGGTAAATGAGACGGAAAATGCTGCCGGTGACACATATATCGAGAGAAATGTAATGGAAAAATTCCCTTTGAAACGCATTAAAGTATCCCCTGCAACCAGAGCTGATGCATTGAATGATAAAATTCTAAAACAGCATCAAATAAAGGGGTTTTTAGAATTCTTGTCGAATGGTTATGAACAAACAGTTGAAGAAAATCATAGGAAATTAGCTACTTTTAAAAGAGATAAGGAACGAGACTTTGCAATTTGTTCTTTATTTCTTGGTAGTGGTATTCGACTAAATGAATTGGTGTCACTAGAAATAAATAATATAGACTTTCATAATGTGAAAATCTCTATTGATCGAAAAGGTGGCGGCCATGAAACAATATCTATCACTATTGATTCATTAATGGCTATTGAAAGGTACCTAGAAGTGCGTAACAAGCGATATTCTGGTGCAGAATACTCCCCTTTTCTCTTTGTAACTAGTCATGGTGGAATTAAAAATATATCACACAGGGCAATTCAGAATATTGTTCAAAAGTATACTTCAGCTTATCTGGCTCAAGTGACTCATTCAACTAATATTAAGGGGCTATCTCCACACAAATTACGACATTCTTTCTCATTGCTCTATTATGAGGAAAATGATGGAGATATTAAATTGTTAAGTGATCAATTAGGACACTCTAACCTAAATACAACGAGTCTCTATGTTAATATGGCTGATGAAACAAGGGAACGTGCTATCGAGCGTGTTAGTGAAGCATTGAATAAGGAGAAATAGAAGGTGGGATGTCTATATGAGTGGTATTTTAGTTTCAATATTTAAAATGGATCAGAAATGCCGTAAATATGTTGAAGTATTTGCAATTCCAAAAGAAAATAAAGATAAAGTAAGTAAGTTATTAGAGAATGTTAATATTGATACACCTGAAGATGAAGTTAGAATGCTTTTTAAAGGATTATGCGATGTTAGAACAAAATCTGATTTTAAAAAAATCCGTCGCAAAAGGATATTGTTTAATACATTCTTTTACGTTGTTATATTGACATTATCGATTTTATGTTTATACCGATTTTGAAGGCTTATATAAATAAAAGCTTAAAATAAAACGTGCTAAAACTGAACAAGAGTTTTTAGCACGTTATTTTTATCTAAGAATTAGATCCATTACAATTCTGACGAAAAATACAAATATTGTTAAAGTTACCATCAAAAATCCAAGCATTGCTATCTCGTTACGGTTAATTAATTCTTTCATTTCTTCAAAAAAGGGTTTTTCTTCTTGATCATTGTGGTTCATACATTGATTCCTCCCCTTGTTTTTACACCTCTATATTATAATTCATTAGTAGACTAACGGATAATTTCCAAAGGGTTATAATACAAGTAAAGGCAACTGGCTGCTACATTATCAAATATTAGAGCCGTTAATATTCGATATAATTGTATCTCCAATAAAATAGGTATAAATTATATATACTCCAATTGAAGCTTCCCTTGTTTAATTGGCATGACTAATTTAAATCGAGCTTTATATTTTCTTGTTCCGTCCTTTGTTTTGAAGGTTAACAGAGATGTCTCCCCTTTTTGAATAAGATCATCTAACATTTTTTTGGTGATACTTTTGTTGTACTGATTCTTCCAAATATAAAAAGTACAATCTGTATCATCTTGAGTGCAGTAATAGACCTTTTTATTTTCATTTAGAGGCTTGCCGCATGATGGACATTTTGCTGAGAAAGCAGACAATGCATTATCAGATAGTGATAAGTCTTTCATTTCCTCCACAAAGTTTAATGTGAAATTAGCTACTGCATCATTAAAGTGCTTTGAGTCTTTTCCTTTTTTGATTTCCTCTAATTCAAGTTCCCATTTCGCAGTGAGCTCTGGTGAAGTAAGTAAATGTGATTTACTCTTCCGCAGGAGCTGAATGACGGCTTTTCCTAATTTAGTAACCTCTAACTTCCTTTTTTGAGAAATTACATAACCGTTGTCCTGTAGTTTTTTTATGGTTTCAGCACGCGTTGCGCTTGTACCTATTCCACATCCTTTAAGTGCATCTTTATACTTTTTATTTGTAATGAGTGAGCTGATGTTTTCCATCAATTTCATAAGTGAACCTTCAGTGTAGAGTGGCGGTGCTGCTGTCTTTTTTTCCTTCACTTCTAATCCAATATTTTTAATTGCAATATCCATCTGAATATCTGGTAATACATCAACCTCTTCTTCCAACATTTCATCATCGTCCTGCTCTTCAATAAGGAGATTTGTAAAATCTAAATTTAACCCTTTCCAGCCATAATCAATTACTTTTTTAAATGTGGTTTGAAAATTGTAATCATTAACTACGGTTAAAACTTTCCTTTGCAAAGTCTTTACGGGCGCTTGGAACTGCAAAAAGAATCTTTCTACAATTATTTGATATACTAAATTCTCTTCTTCCGTTAGATCCACTGGCTTTGTAGCTTCAGGTAATATTGCATGATGGTCTTGAACATTTTCCGGATTAAAGATTCGTTTGTTATTCAAGTTAACCCTGCTGATTTCGCTTCCCTTCTTTAAATTTGGAAATACTTCAATGAGAGCCTTATAAGACCTATGAAGAAGATCCAATTCATCAGGTGTAACATATCTACTCGAAGTCCTGGGATATGTTATCAATTTTTTCAGATAAAGTTTCTGGAGGATTTTCACACCATCAGATACCTTTATTCCATAGCGTTGATTGGCCATTACAGTCACATCGGTTAGGTTAGGTAGATATGGGGGCATTTGAAGCTTTGTATCATCTGTAAACTGAACTTGCCCTTCTTGTTTCTCCACTAGATTAATTATTTTTTCAACCTCATCATAATCAATTAATCGATCTCCTTTGAAAGAGGAATCATAATAAATGGAACCTTGTTGAAATGTAGCCTTAATACCATAGTAAATTTCTTCTTCGAATTGGTCCCTTGCTATCTGACGATCATAGATTAAGGCCAATGTTGGTGAAAGTATCCGACCAGCTGATATAGTCTTTCCTCCCCCTGCCAGGGTGATACTTCTTGTACTGTTAATTCCTAAAATATAGTCTCCCATACTACGTGCTAATCCGGCATTTCTTAAATGTTGATACTCTTTAATATCCTTCATGTCTTCATAAGCCTTTTTTATGGCAGTTGGTTGTAATGAAGCGGTCCACAGACGTTTAGTGGGGAAATCTAAGAATTTAAGATAAATAGCCAAATATGCAAATATTAATTCTCCTTCTATACCAGCATCCATAGCGTTTACTACTACATGACAGTTTTTAATTAAACTAGCAATAACATCTAGCTGTTTTTGGGCGTTAGGAAGCGGTTTAAGCGGCAAATAGGTTGGAAGGATAGGTAAGGTGTCCCAAGACCAATCCTCCCATTCTGGATTAATTTCATCGGGCTCCTGAAGTGTTAAAAGATGCCCTTGAGTCCAAGTGATAAGTAAACCGTTATTCCCCATTAGGTAACCTGGACATTCTTTATAATCATTTGTAAGGGCACTTGCTATTGCGTGTGCTGCATCTGACTTTTCTGCTATTATCACAGTAATTTCTATAATGATCACCCCGTTTAATAATAAATAAAAAAGCACCAATACATGTCGAAATGACGATGTATCGGTGCTTCCGTAGCATCAAAAAGAATATTGAATTAATAAAACGATAACATATAGAGCTATGGGGCTCAATATTAATTTAAGAGTGCTATTCCATACCCTACAGCTTCAAATTTGATTATAGATGAAGAATAAGTATTCATCTCAATATGTTCATAAAACTTCTCTTCTGTGACAAAAGAGTAGCAATTAAGACCCAACCCTATACTAATTGACGATTTATTAGAAACAAAATCAATTTGAGACTCATCATATATTTCAAAATTTCGTATTTCCGCGCAATCAAAGTACTTATTATCTTTAATGTTTATTTTTAATCCATCCAGATTTAGATCGTAATAAACCTCTACAAATGGTATTAGTTCTTTCAACATATCAGCTGCTACTTTAAGAGCAGCTTCTTTACTCACAGCTATAAATTCATAGTTGGTAAGTAACTCAAAGCTATAGCTACCCATATTCATTTGTATTACCACTGTATACGAAGGTAATTTAACGACATTTGCTGATACAGTAGTAGCAACATTTAAGGCCATGTTTTTATTCCTCCAATTATTAGTTTAATTTAGTATCGTTCTCTACAAACACATGAGTAGCATGTTCTTGTACCGCGTACCATAGAATCTTATTTGCATCCTCATGAGTAAACCCCTCATTAACCAATTCATTGATTGTAGCCAAGGCCATCCAGATGCCTTTGCTTGATGGTAATTTCTTTAAAAAATCCTCATGTGACATCGCTGATTTCCTTTCAAATTGAATTTCTAAGAGAATTAAAAAGTTATGTAATGTTAGACCTCACCAGTTTGTTGTGAAGTGTTATATAAAATGCTATTTACAAGTGTATAGACCAAGTATACTTCCATAAAACTCAATGGCTCCTGCGGTTCTTTATAACGTAATAAATAATCAAGGATATGAGTTAATGAATCATAGTATTTTTTATCTGTCATTGAAAATACAGCTTGTTGAAGCTCTTCAGAGCGACTAAGATCAGTTAAAATGTCCTGTTGAAAGATAAAAGTAAAATTCCTTTGCTGAAAAGCAAGATTAATTAAATTAGGCATAATAAAAATAAGATGTCCTTGAACCTCTGAATTTGATGATGAATAATTTAAATTACCTTCAATTAGATTGGATAGTTCTAACCGAGTTATTAATTGTTTTTCCAATCTATTTTCTAGATAGCTTTTTATACCTTCAAAGGATTCTGTTGATGTTAAGAATGTAAATTCATGCTTACCGTTATGCAATGAAATAGTTGGATTACTTTGTGTTTTGATTGGGATTAGTTTTTTAAACACGACAGCCCCTCCTTAAATAAAGTTTAAATAATCAGGTGTTTGAAAACGTCAATAAAAATATCTTCTGCTCCGAGCGCTACAAATGAAATGTAGGCTAAACTGGAACATAAGAGTAAAATGTAAGTTCCTAGAAGTAATACTGGATAGATAGTTTTCTTTGACATGCAATTTATCTCCTTTAATAAGAGTTTGAGACAAGAACTTCTGGGTTTTCAATTAAATCAAGAAGACCTCTTTTCATACCAGCTACATTTGATGAAATAAATCGCATAGGGATTCCATATAACTTACAAATATCTCGCGGTAATTCTGAACGGTGGTGAGTTAAATGACCACTGGCAATTAGAACCATATCACTGTTTCGAATAGCAGCTTGTATTTGTGATTCTCTTTCATGACCTGTCATAACTGTTAGGGTGAAATTAACCTCATGTGCCAATTGACTATATTGAGCTTTTTTAAAATCTGACCCAAGCAAAAGTATTTTTTTCTCAATCAAAACATTCTTAGTATTTTCGAATCTTACCCACAGATCGTCTTTATTTACCACAATTTCATTATTAGGTTCTTCACTCTCAGAGCTAGATGTATTTGATGACTTGTAATGTCCTGAAGGTTTAGGTCTTTTAGGAACGGCTATTTCTTCATAATTCCAGATAACTCTATTTATTTTTGGATTTCTAATGTCATAGGCTATACTCACGATACTTCCAGGTTCTAATTTGAATTTTTGAGTATCCTCTAAACTGATTATGAAAGTTATTGGTAGGTCATTATCTAGTTTTATCAGCTTGGGTTCCCCATCTACCAAATGTTGTGAAGCAGTAAATTGTTGATCAATTTTGTTTTCTGAAACAATACAGTAATCTATCTCTCCACGTGTATCATTCTCTATCTTTGGACCATCCTTTAATTTTTGAAAATAGTAACCATCCAAATTGTTATTTTTTGATGGTTTAATAATGTCCCCATGCTTTAAGTTTTGTGAACGAATAATAGTTTCAGGAACATAAATGTCAACCTCATTACTTATTTGAAGTATTCCGCCTTTGAGTTTTCTAATTAAAGGATAGCCGTTTGAATTGTTAGAGAAGTTTCTACGACCTTCATATTTATCGATGACTGGAACTTCGTCGAATAACTTAGGAATATGTAATTTAGCAGAAATTAATATATTAAAAAGTGCATCAATTTTATCCTGCTTTTCAATATAATTATCGTCTATTGACATGTGTTGAAGTGTTTGAATCATTTCTTTTTTGATAGTGTCAAACATAATTTATTCTCCTTTGTAATTTTTTGTACTCTGAATGACTTAATAATAAGGTGCTCAATGAAAGGACGCAAAATAACGATTGTCCTTAGAAACAATCTTCACACTATTTTGGACAAACAAAAAAGAACGCAATTATCCCGTTAGGAATAAATGCGTTCTTCGCAATTTGTACGTTAAATTTACTTTATATTACCACATATATATGACTTTGTTAATAGTTAATTAAGTAGAAAACAATTACTAAGAAAGAAAAACAATAGGACATATCCTGTTGTTTTCGCAGTTTTAAAGTTGCTGAGGATCTTCTTTAGTACAGTACTTTGCTCCACCTAGTTCCACCTTAGAAAAAAGTCGAGCAACATCCTCATTTGATAAATTTAATTCATGTCTTGCTTGTTCTTTAGAAAATACATGTAACTGGTTTCCAATTGACACATAGTCTTGGACCGCATTAGAGCGTCCAGAAATAATGTCTGGAATATTAGATGAGGTTAATAGTTCAAAAGTTTCTAAGATTTTCCCGAATTGCCCTTTTACTTCTTCCTCTTCGAAAAAGTGCCATTTAATACGGTGTAAATCATTTTCTAACTTATGTTCGGTAATAACATCCTGCATATATGGATAATTTTTAAATAAATCCATTGTATGTTCTAAATTAGTATTAGTATTAGTACTATTCATATCTCACAAACCGCCCTTCTAAGAATTATCTAAGAGAACATTCTCTAGAGAGTTAATATTTTGGATTATAAAGTAAAAAGCTTTCAATATCATTTTTATACAGTTTTGTGAGTTGGTCAAATTCTTGAGGGCTTATTTGAGTTGGTTCGATGGCATCTAATATCTGGATATGTCTAGGGATATTATTTAAAGGATATTCTTCTGAATGTGAATGGCGAGATAGCACATTTACATGTCCAGTTTTCGAATCTCTTGAAACCTCTCTAATATTCGCAATTACAATTAATATATTATCTTCCTCTATTCGATCTATTATACGGAGAAATTCGTATTTAATTTGACGGCCCATTAAGAATCATCCATCCTTTTACAATTTATGTTTTTTCAATAATGTTATATTTTGTTAATGTGTAAGGTCTTTTTCATTCTACATTATTATATACCTAAATGCAAAAGGACTAGATAATTCAGAATTGTTTATTTTTTGGCTTCAAATTCGAGTTCAAGCCTACCACCATCTAGGTTTTCGGGTAAAATCAATTTTGCCTTAAATGAGGATTTCGGCCCATTTTTCGATGAAAATGAGAGCAAGTTTGTTTTACCTTTTAATAGTAATTGTTCAATCATTTTAGGAGTTATACTTTTATGGTATTGAGTACTCCAAATGAAAAATTTACAGCCATCATTATAACCTGAACAATAATAACTCTTTTTATTCAGAACTATATTCTTACCGCATTTCGGACATTTTCCATAACTCTGAATAAAATCATTTGATTCTAAATTAAGCTTTTTCGCCTCATCTACAATGAGGTTCGCCAACTTCTTAATACCTTCCATAAATGGTTTGCTTGATTTCCCATTTCTTACTTGCTCTAATTCTTTTTCCCATTCAGCTGTTAATTCAGGCGATGTTAATAAACTAATATTTGTACTTCTTAAGATTTCAATTACATTAATCCCTTTTTTAGTGATTGTGATAGATTTATTCTCGTAAGCGAGGTATTCTGTATCAATTAATTTTTTGATAATAGTGGCCCTTGTAGCACTGGTTCCAATCCCACAGTCTTTTAATTTAGCTTTCAAGATTGGATCCGAAATCTTATTACTTATATTTGACATCATCTGAATTAATGAACCGTCAGTGAATGCAGCTGGTGCCGATGTTTCCTTTTCTTCTATTTCAACATCATCACATGATACTCCTCCTTCAAAAAGCTTTGGAATACCAGTAAAGTCGTTACATTCGACGATATCATCCTCTTCGGAATTAAAGATAGCCGTCCAGCCTAGACTTAAAGGTTGTTTGTATGTGGACTCAAAATAATATCCTTGAACTTCTGTTTTTATGTTGGTTTGCATGAATTCAAAGGGTTTTTGAAATTGCGTGAAAAACCGCTCCACAATTATCATGTAAATATTTTCTTCTTCCTTACTAAGATCTGTTGCTACTACCGGCTCTGGTAGTAGAGCATGGTGATCAACTACTTTTTTGGGATTGACTATTCTTGTGTTTGTTTCATTAACAAGGCTTTTATCTCCGTTAGTAGCTAGTTTAGGAAATTGAGATTTTAATACATCAAATGAATTATGCATTAATGGTATCTCATCTGTTGTCGTATATCTGGACCCGGTACGTGGGTATGTTACATATTTCTTTAAATATAAGGACTGGACAATTTCTAGCGTCTTAATTGCTGTATAGCTGTATTTTTGGTTGGCAATTCTTGATAAGTCCGTTAGATCCATGAGAAGCGGTGGAGGTGTTTTCTTTTGCTCCTCTTTAATGCCTGTAATAGTACCTTGCTTGGCTTTAATTTGTTCGTTGATCGACCTTGCTTCATCTTGATCAATAATGCGGTCCCCTGCAAAGTACCCTTGATATTTTTCCGCTCCTTGAGAAAATGTAGCTAGTAAGGGATAGAACTTCATCTTTTTAAATAACGATCTTTCTTTATGGCGATCATAAACTAATGCTAGTACTGGAGTTTGAACCCGACCTGCGTGTATTATTTTCCCACCAGCAGCAAGAGTTAATGCTCTAGTGGCATTTAAACCAATAATCCAGTCAGAGATAGCCCTTGAGAATCCAGCTTGTTTTAAGGCATTATAAGCACTTGCAGGCTTTAATTCCTTATATGCCTTTTGAATAGCCCCTGGTTGCAAAGATGACGTCCATAAGCGATATATAGGCTTATTAAAGCGGAGATAAATAGCGATAAAGTTAAAGATTACTTCACCTTCTGTCCCCGAATCAGCTGCGTTAACAATGACACTAGCCTGCTCTTCTAGTTTTTGAATGATATCTAACTGCTTCTTAACTTTCGGTTTAGCCTTTAATTGAATATTTTCGGGAATCATAGGGAGGGTATCCCAAGCCCATTCTCCCCATTCTTTTTTCATTTCTTCCGGTGATTTTATCTCAACAAGATGTCCACTAGCCCATGTGAATATTAAATTGTTAGAACCTTGAATGTATCCTTCTTTCTCAGTGAATTGCGGAGATAATGCCTGTGCTATTGATTTTGCAGCCTCTTTCTTTTCTGCAATTACTAAAGTTATTGTCATAAATAACACGCCCTTTTAAATTTTAAGATAAAAAAAGAGAAGTACTTTACTAGCCCACGCGGAATGGGTTAGTAAAGTACTTCTCTACTACAATTAATTATAGCAATTATTTACTCTAGTACAAATGTTTTTAATGTATTGAAGATGTATTTTTAATGTTAAATCCTCATTCTTCCTTCTCGTCTTTACTTTCTTCCAAAAGTGATTCTATTGCTTCCAGATAAGTATTTAAGACTTGATTCTTCATATGGTTCGAGAATTTCAAAACAAGTTTGTTATAGCTGTAAATAAAAATGGTTATTAGCATAAAGATATATACTATTACATCACGTAGTATTAATTGGTGAAATTGCATATCTTCTAGTATTAGTAAATAAAAAGTTAAGGAAGCGAGAAATCCAAATAATAAGCTTTTTAAACTTCCTTTATGTTTCTTCAAGTATGTATCAATACTCTTGTTAGCTATATGTCTTTCAACTCTTATTCTTTCAAATAAGTATGTAACCGCGCTTCCCATAAAGAATACAGTTAGATAAGTCGTAATAAACCCGAGAACACCAATAATGTATAAATTCTCATTTGGAAGTGGAATCATTTTATATAATTTGAATAAAGGACTTGAATCTCCTGACGTACCGTTATAGTATCTGTAAAAATCCAAGAGTATGAACCAAATCGCAAAAGTAAATAGAGCATTAACTCCTGAAATAATTTTTGCTTTAGAGAGTTTGATAATATAACTATAGGATTTCTCATAAACATGAATCATATCACTATCAAGATCTTTTAAAGCTTCCCTTACAGGTAATGGGAGATTTTTTTCTTCTTTACGAAAATTAAATTTAAACAATACATAATCAACCTTCCTCTTTTGTTGACTTAAACCTCGAAATAAAAATATAGCACCCTATAAGCCCCCATAGAAAGAATAGAACAAAACTTTCTGAAAGGAATCTTAATATTATTTTATCCTCATATTGTGCAGTATCCCACTTTGTAAATTGAATTGTTCAGGAACTTCGAGTGATTTTATTTATTACTACTTTGTCAAAATCATACTCGATGAACGGAATATCATTATATATCCATTCTTCATACGCTTTTTGTATTGTAATCACTTTGGAAGTAACTTCTGATAGAACTACATCAATGAAGGTTTCAATAGGTGATTTATTGCCATGTTCTCTATCTTGATAATCTTTTAAACTTGTAATGAATGTCCATTCTAATTCATTTAAACCAGTAAAATAAGTACTATCTGAAGCCCAATCAGATGGAACATGTTCTAAATAAATTTCTCCATCTTTATCTAATTGTTCGCTTATTCTTTCAATGTCGTAAGGAATAATGGTACTTCTTTGTATTTCGTATTATTCTTTTAGAAATGGATATTTATTAACTGCTATACCCCATTCACCACTATTGATTAATTCAACCATTTCTTTATATTGTTCCTTAATGATTACTTTACCTCTAAATGCTGTATACATTCCCATAACTACTACCCCATTTCATTGTATAATTTACTGAACAATTTCTTCCAATTAAAATTATTGAACAAGATATTCTTCAATCGGTTTCTTTGGTTTTTCTTGAAAAGACAATAATGAAAAGAATTGATGCAATTATAACAAGACTCAAAACTATTCTTACTTCAAAATCTTGAAAGAAAAATAGAAACTTTTCAGTAGTCTCATTTCCCTGATATAACTCTAGCCCCTGTAAATTAACAGGGTTCTCTAACCAATAATTAATAAAGTACAATATAAAAAGTCCGATACCAATTATGATACCAATTGAAATAAATAATATAATAATCAATCCCTTTCCTCCGACTTTCGAATAACCCTCAGATTGTTCAGTTAACGTAATAACCTAGAAATCGTATTAAGCGCCTGTGTTGTGCTTCTCATAATAAAATCCTCAGCGTATGATACTTCTTCTCGATCAACAACATTATTATATGGGGTTCCAACTTTAAAACTCATACCTTTTCCCACTTCACCAACTACAATCGTTTTATAATTATTTGGTTTTATTTTGTTATTATTCACCATTTATTCTTTCTTCGTATTGAACAATTTCTTTCAATTCATTGTTATTTATTTTTCTTTAAAAAATTCCAATTCTTATTTCCAGCAAAACGTCTTATTGCCGTTCTAGAATGTGTCTCATGTAGTTGGTCGATTCGGTCAGGATCTACTTGAGTCATGTATTTTAGTAAAAATCTTATATTCCCTAATAAACCCAAGACATGTAGTTCTAATTCAGATAGTTTAAAACGACTCGGATGAATCATATCAATTTTCATTATTGAATATTCCCCTACCGTATCAGCTGCTTCATCTGCACTATTGATACTTTTATCTGTATTCTCTCTCGCTTTTAGACTTTCAGTTCTGATTAAATGATAAAAAAAGTTTCTAGTTTGGTTGCCATCTTTACTTTTGATGTAAAAGAAAATGTGAGAAATATCTTCAGAATCGATGAATTCAATTATAGAGGATGGCGTAATAGGAAGTTCTTGTTCCTTAAGGACACTACTGTCAATGTCCAAAGTAACTTCTTCTTTATACCGTGAATTATACCGTCTTAAATTTTCAACATTTAACAGTAATGGCTTTAATGAGATCCTTCCGAAAAATGTTGTAACTCTTAAGGTATTGTTGTCGAATTCAAAAGAGAAAACAATATCATTATCCAAAATGGCCAAATTACGATCCAAAACGCGAACACGATTGGGATTTATTAATATTGCAACCCTAAATACATTTGTTAGTATGTCATTTGTCGTAAAGGGACCTACTCTTTGATTCCATCTTCCAAAAGCATGGGAATCAACCTCTACGTCTAAAATTCCCTTTGGTAGTTTTAAATCAAGGTATTCAGGCGCTGGGTATTTTTTAGTTAACATAGAGTATTGGTTTTTAGGAACATTTAAAAAAGACATAGCATTTTTTATAAAAATCCTACCTACAGGATATATGTCTTCCATCATTACAACTGATTTTTTGTCCATAGATTATCAATTCCTTTATATACATTTCTTATTAATAATCTACGTATAACTTAAATGAATGTCAAAAAGGAATAAGTAAACCAATTTGTTACAATACCCATTTTAATTGAAAATAGAAATCTCAAGTTCTTTCCCTTTTTTCTGTATGTCGTTTAAAATCGATTTAATTTCATCTTCATTTACATTTATTACATTTGTAAATTTCCCACCGATAGTGTTGCTTAAATCGACAAATCCATCGATTGCCCATACGCCTATAGAGTTATTTTGTGCTGCAGACTGTATTTTTTCTAACTCGGGCATATAGCTTTTTATAAATGGTGCATTTTTATCAATGATTGCTAATCCGTTCTCAATAAGGATTTCTTGGATAGAAGTATCAGTATCTTTTAAATGTATATATCCTTGGACTTCTTTTAGTGCCGAGTTTTGTCCAGGAGCGGCAGTTTCACCAAGTACATCAAGTGATATTTCTTTATTTAAAAGTAAGTTTTTTAATACTGCATTTGCTTCTTCAGACAATGGTAAATTGCCAGTAGGAAGCTGAACAGATGCTAATGCAACCTTAACAACACCTTCTTCGTTTACCTGCAACCCTTTTTGAATCATTTCTCCTCTTTTCGGTACCTTAATTCTTATAATATTATCTTCAGTTACCTCTACTACGTAACCGTTTAATGTTGCAACTTCGGTCCCACTAGATGTTTCGAAAACTTCTGTACTTTCCTTTTCTGAACCATAATCAGGTGTTTGGCAACCTGGTAAAATAAGTATTGCCAAAAATAAAATAGTCACTTGTCTCTTCATATCTTCATCTCCCCAATTAAAAAAGCACGCAAGTTACCTATTGTAGATAACTTGCGTGCTTCGCAAAGTTTATTTAAGGTTATTTTACATTGATTTGCTATGTTTGGAAATAGAAATGTATTTTATCGATCGTGAGGAGAGAGATTTTTCTTGATGGATTTAGCTTCATACTTCGGTTTTTTATTGATATAACCATAAGTG
This sequence comes from Lysinibacillus irui, assembly GCF_028877475.1. Lineage (NCBI taxonomy): Bacteria > Bacillati > Bacillota > Bacilli > Caryophanales > Bacillaceae > Lysinibacillus > Lysinibacillus irui. Next base: position 20,964 of record NZ_CP113528.1, read on the forward strand.
CTTAAAATCTGATTTAAAAAAGTTAATGCGGGATTTGGAATACTATGCCCTTCTAAAACTAAAAAAAGTGGTGTCCCTTTTTTATAGGATTTAATAATCCAAATCGGTTTATCGATATCCTCATAGGAGATTTTATATTCAGGGTGAACTAATTTTTCTATAAATAAATCAAAAATTACAGGGTTATGAATGATTTCGTTATATGAATAGAAAAAACCACCGCGTTTAAAGTCCCGTATATGTAGATCGATATATACCCCCAAATTTTTATAAAGTTTTCCGTCAACATAATCCGAAATTGGTCTGATAAGTTCTTTTTTGGATATTCTCGACCGTACAATAACTTTTGTATTCTTCTTTAAAAATTTCATGCATTCTACCATCCTTCCAATTAAGATAAAAATCTTACTTCCATTTTCTCTTTATACGCTACTTAGTCAAAAAACTGATACTGCATATAAAAAAACGCCATTTGTGGAACGGTAATGACAAAAAATTGCCTACCGCATCGCACAAATAGCGTTTTTAGAATCTAACTCTTACCGTCTGGTTGGAGTTGTAAAATGTAAATAAAGTTAAATTTTAATACCACAATTAATCAATGATGATAGTAATTTCATTGTTTAAAGACATTCAATTTTAACTAATTTTTGTCTTCTGTGTTGCATTGAACTCAAAGACATTTTGCTCCTTTTCAACATAACCAGCTAAGCGTAATTGCCATGCTGCAATTTGTTGATTTAAACAGTTATTGCTTAGTTTTAAAGTGAATGTAACATCAAGATCGTGTGGTGCCTTTTCAGCTATTCTAATTGCAGTTCCTCCAAAATCTTGACTTGTCTCATAGAGTGTGTAAACTGGGTTTTTCTTTGTAATAGCATCTTGAATCGATGCATCCCCCGTAATACCACAATGGAAGTACTGCTCGTAATCTTTAGTGAGTAATCGACCTACAAGCAGTCCTATATAATCTATCGGCTTTTCTGCAAACCATTCAACAATTAAAGATTTAGCTCTATCAAAAGTGGGATTATAGCGACCACTTTTATTTAAAACGTGCTCTTTAAAATCTTTTAATTCATTGCTACTTATTAACATTTCAAGTAAATCAATACGGTCAATGATTTCTTGAGTTAAAAAGCCTTTTCCGAAACATGAATTTTCCGAAATGATAATGGAAGCCTCTTTCTTTATAGCGCGGTTAATGATGTTTTTGTTATTTTGAAAAAAGTCTTTTGAGATCCTATAGTCTGTAGAATTCTCATCAACAGGTATTGCTGCTTTATAGTCAGCAATAAAGTCATTAATGGCAGTATAATCCGTTATCCAATTATACTTAGATAATCTCGTTCCTTGATCTTCTGCTACAAATGGTTCATACCCCAATTGTGCTGCAATTTTTGCTAAAGTTAAGTCATTTACTAACATATGTTAGCCCCCTGAAAATTTATTTACTATTTGAAACACATAAAAAAACTCCATCTAGTAAATGTGCAGACTGATTCCTTGAGGAAAAAGTTTGACACTTTCTAGATGAAGTGTAGAAGGGAATCCCTTACCGTTTGGATAGGGAGTTTAGTGTTAATAAATAGTATGCTAACAGTATACTATTATTTATTTTGAAAGAAAAGTATGTTTTTCAGTAATCAACCAAAATTTCTTAAAAATGACTAAATGTCAATTTTAAACATTGTAAAAAGGTTATCTTCCTCTTCGATTAGCTCAATAACAGGTACCTTTGAAAATATGGGACCATTTTTTCTTTCCCATGCTTTTAATTCAGTTTTATTCAGAGAACGATAATAACCGGGGTGTGATTTAGCCTCAATCAATAGACCTTGTTTCACCATTTCATTTCTAAGATCAGATATGAATTCTCCATAAATTTTATTGTTTAACTCTTTATCAAAAAGTTTAGTAGTTACTTTATCAGTTGAAAAACCTTTCATTACATAATGTGCTTTACGAGTGGTTTTATATTTATCGAAAATTTCTTCGCGTATTTCATTTTTAGCAGCCAGTAGTTGTGATTGTAAAAAATCTGCATCTTCATCATATAGGATTTCATAAGTGTCAATGCCGGTTAAATTCAAACCACTAGCTTTTATAGCCGCTTCAATTTCTTTAATTGACGATTCAAGGATATAGCCGCTAAAGTTCATTGGGTGTAAATAAAGCGATTCTTTATTCCGATAGGCAGTATCACTAGAGCCGTAGATTTTTCCCTGGCATATTTCAAATCCTAGTGGTTCGAAAATGTTCTTAATTTCGTATTTTAAAAGCTCATACTTTTGTTCATCCATACCTCTTCCCATTTCATAACCACAACTAATTCGAAAGTAAGTTTTAATATATTCTTTTGAATGCATTTTTCTCTTCCTCTCATTCATCAGTATTTTTGAATAATAAAAGCACGGCATTGGCCGCGCTTTTCGTTTGTTGTTATTTTATTAATTCTAAATAGTCTTCTTCAGATAGTATTTTAATGCCTAAATTGAGGGCATCTGTATGCTTTGTCTTGCCTTCAACACCTGCTCCCATTAATAAGTAATCTGTTTTCTTACTTACTGAACCAGTTACTTTCCCGCCAAATGATTCGATTTCGGATTTAAAAGCTTTCCTATCTCTTGAGAAAGTCCCAGTAATTACGAATACCTTATCTTTTAGGACTGCTTTACTAGCAGTTAGAGGTTTTGCTGCTTGCATTGTTAAACCATGATTTAATAGCCTTTTAACTAGTTCTACGTTGTCTTTATTTGTGAAATAGGATACAAATTCATTGGCCATTTTTTCTCCAAAATTATCTAAGCTCAATATTTTTGTATTCAGCTTGGCAGGATTTTCAGCAAGCTGCAGTATTTCTTCCATTGATGAAAAAACCTTAGCTAAATCTTTAGAAGCGGTTTCTCCAATGTGATTAATGGAAAGACTGTATAAAACGTTATTTAAAGACTGATTTTTGCTTTTCTCAACTTCCTTGATTAATTTGTTGAAGGTTGTTGTTCCAAAGCCCTCAAAGCTCGTTATAGCCTCTCTATGGTGCTTTAAATTATAAATATCCGAGAAGTCTTGAAGAATTCCATTTTCATAAAGTGTTTCGATTGTTTTTTCCCCAATCCCTTGGATGTTCATAGCATTTCTAGATACAAAATGTTCTAGTTTCCCTAGCTTTTGAGGTTCGCAGTTCATTCCCCTACAGAATAGATTTTCACCACTATATTCAAGAGGACCACCGCATTCTGGACAAACAGGAGGAATTTCAAAAACGAATTCCTTTCCGGTTCTAAGATCTGGGTACGATTTAATAACTTGCGGTATTACATCTTTTGCTCTTGCTAATAAAACTTGATCCCCTACCCGTATATCCTTTAAAGATATGTTTTTAAAGTTATGAAGCGTAGCACGACTATTGGTAGTACCGCCAATTTCTACAGGCGTTAGCTCCCCTACAGGTGTTAGTTGGCCTGTCTTACCTACTTGTATAACTATATCTCTAAGTGTTGTAATAGCATCAAGAGAAGAAAATTTGTATGCTAGAGCCCATCGCGGATGCTTACTTGTATACCCCAATTCCTCTCTTAAAGCTAGTCGGTTATATTTAATAACTAAACCGTCAATCATATGAGATAAATGAGGACGTACTTTTTCATCATACGTTTGTATATACTCTAAAAAGCGTGCTGTTTCTTCTTCCCAATTACAATTTTTATCTTCAAAAAATACAACGGTATCAGAAATCTCGAAACCTAATGAACGAACAAATTCTATTCGTTCAGTGTCATATGTGAATTCCATACCTTCTACTTCAATAACCTCAATTACATATGCTTTTAAACCCCTTTTCCGAGCCAAGGAGCCATCTAATGTACGAATAGTACCAGATGCAAGATTACGTGTATTTGAGTACTCTCCGTTGATATTAATGCGGTTAAACTCTTCGAAGGGTACTACTACCTCAAATCGCAATTTAAGATTTTTATTAAAAGGTATTTTCTTAGGAATGTTATCGATTTGAGAGAAGGAATGTAAAACACGTTCGCCTTCATATCCATTACCCCTAGTAACACTATCAGCAAGAGAACCGTGATCATAGTTCCCTATGTAATCAGCTGCTACTGTTTATCCATCTTCTTTGTTTTGAACAATTATTGATTCGCCTTTACGTTGATTGATAAATTTTAACAAGCCCTCTTCTGTTGTAGTTTTATGAAGCGATAACATTGGCTGGCTATGATTAACTTTCTCTAGTGACTCGGCAAAGCTAGTGACAATCCGTTGGGTTGGTGAATTAAGATCTACAGCATGTGGATTTACCGCTTCAAGTTTAATTAATTCCTGGTATAAGCCATCGTACATAGAATCGGTAATGATAGGTATGTTTCGATCATAAAGCTTATCATGTACAATAATTGTCTTTTGTAGTGCACCCATATAATCTTCAATGCTTACTTGGCTTTTTAGCTCCAGGACTTCTATGTTTTCAATTGAATAATTAGTTCTGGTTGATTTAAGTTCTTTAATTAAGCCCTGTTTCCCAAATTCATTTGCAATAGATAAAGCTGTCTCATACTGTAACTCGTTCACAACAAGTAACTCTTCAGCATGTTTTTTCTCATTATCTGAGTAATAATGAAAAATTGCTTTCATTGCGGGATATTTAATCCCTTCTTCTTGTAATTGATCGAATAATGTCATTTCTTTTGTCATATTCTATTACTCCCTTATATTTTTTCATTTCAAAAAACATGAAAAAAGCACTTCAACATGACAAATGTTCACACTACTCCCTTGGAAGTAAATGAACACTTGCTATTGAAGTGCTTTTTGACTCTTCACCGTTTGGTTAGAGATAATCAGTTAATCGAAATGTTATTACTAAGTATATTAAAGCAAAACCGTTTTTACAAACATATTTAGATTTTTTTCTTATAGTGACTTCTTTAGATTGCACAAGTCAGGATTTAATATGAAAATACTCTAAGCCCATCTTTAAATTTAGCCTCTATAACCTCAGTGCCCAATGTACAAGTTATTTTGTTTTTCTTTGTATCTATTGTTAGCACGTGGCTGCACCATTCTGTTCTAACCTCAACTACCATTTGAGAAGGCCATTCTGAAGCATACTTAACTAAATTATAATTTTGAAGTGGAACTAAGTAAGCTCGTTTCACTGTTTCCCAATCTTGATCGTAGAGCCCTATCCAGCCTTTATGTATATCAAAACCTTCACAAAGACTAAACCGGACATTTTTGGCCATTTCAGAACCATACTCATTAATTAGGAAATTCTCCATATCTAAACAAGCTTCTACCAATGATAGATTTGCTAAATTAAACGATATATCACCACCTATATTGAACTGAAAATTATTAGATATTTTTAATTTTCTACTCTTAGTAAGTAATTTATATTTTATTTGAAGACTTTTTGATATTGCTTCAAGAACACCATTCTCAATTAAATCTTTAAAGTAATCGGATGTGTTTTTGTATCGAATTAAATAATAATCAACATCAAATGACACTATAGGGAGTTTCAATTCATTTCTAATCAAAATAAAGCTAAATGTGTTAGAAAGAACTTTGTGATATTCAACCTTAAAATATTGATCATACTTATACGTCTTTAATATGTTGTCCACGACATTTTGAAAACGTTGAAATTCCTTTTCCCAAGCCATCACGTTAACTATTTTTTCTACATATTCTTTAATTTTTATTTCAAGATCTTTGTGGTAAAACTCACTTAGTAATACACGTAATGGTTTAATAGTAAAAACTTCTTTTTCAGGACTAATAGCTATTTGAGTAAATAAACTTGTCTTAAGATTTACTTTTTCTAGAAGCGGTGCTTTGAGAGTTATTCCAAACTTTTGACTATAGTATCTTAAGGTATTAGTCAACACGGATTGATAAGTTAAATCATCTTGGGCAATGGTTTCTTTTCCGACTACAACATCGGCAAAATAACGAATTTCCTTTACATTAATGACTTTTGCTAAATCTAAAGTAAACCAAACGTATGAATTACCCTCTAATCTCATTATTGGCAATGTAGGTAAGAACCGAGAAAAGCCTTTAAAGGCAATGTTTAATTTGAACTGAAAAATTTGATCCTTTTGTAAATACTCTACAAAATCATAGGGGAATAAATAATTCATTTGATATAGTAGGTCTCTATCATTTGATAATCGTAGAGGAAGAGTGCCATTGTCAGTTGCAAATACTAATAAATCTTTCCTCTCGTTCAACGTAATACTCTGTACCAACTCATAAGGGATATTCTGACTTGTTAAGTCCAAGTTCAATTGTTCCTCTTGTTCTAATAGTATCCGCTTTTCTTCAGCATTTTCTTTAGCTATTTTTTCTTCAACTTCTATCTCGATCGCTTTATTTTTCAACCATTTAAACATGTAAACAACTCCTTAACAATTAATAAAGTTAAAATTAGTTAAGACAGCAACTGATATTTTTGAATCCAATGGGTATATTCTTTTAAGGGTGCGAATGCTTCTTGAAGAGACAGTTAAATTATTGTGGTTTATGTTAAACTCTAGCTCAGGGAAGGTTCTGATAAGTTCTCCAATTAAGGTAACTTGGTCAATTTTCCGCTCCTGTTTCAAACCACCATGCAGATAATATTCAAAAATACCTTCTCGATATGTAAATTCAATTATTTCCTTAAAAGAAGGTGTATAAGATATTTGGCTTACTGAAGGGGTTGCCAGTTGTTTTATCATTTGATTTTCATTTCGTAACCAAGCATTCTCTTGTTCTAAAAGAAAAATTTTATCTTCAGTTAATTCATCTACCCTCTGTCGAAGTGCAATTATTTCGGCTTGCCCAGAAGAGTTACTGTTTCGTAATCGTTCTTCATATAAGTCCTTTTTTAATCTCAAATTTTCTCTTTCAACTTCTAATAGGTTTTCATCTTCACCAGGAAATCCAAAAATAGAAGCTAATTTTAGAATCAATTTGTCCGAAATGTATTTAAATACCATAGATAAAAACCCCTTTCTTTAGGTTTCATTAGCAACTAGAGGTAATAGGAGTTTAAATGGAATATTGTCTTCCAATAATTTCACGTTTGTCTGTTGCGTAATAAATGTCGTCTATAAATGTGTTGTAATCGTAAGTAACGATAATATCTGAACTTGGAAAACCATAATGTAATGTTCGTAGTAGTAATGCCAAATCTATATGATCCTCCTCTTTGAAGAATTGATTGTATAATAACTGTCCTTTTTGATAATAAGGAGGGTCAATGAACAACGTTGCGTTGTCCTTAAAAAACCAATCTCCAATGAATTTAGTTGCTTGCTCACAATGGATTTCAATATTATCAGCCATATTGTGGATTCTATTAATTCTTTTAATTAATGTATTTGGATTCCACCGAGACGTTAAATTCTCTATAGAGCCATTAATTCCACCTAAAGGGTTAGCTTTCGCTATACCGCTATATGCAAGCCGATTAACTATTAAAGTGTTCCATGCGGCCTCTACCATATCTAAGTTAAGATAATCAGTTTTTATTAAATTCTGGGCTTTAAAAAAAGCCTTGTGCGTTGGTTTAAACGTAATAATTCTGTCTATTAAAGATTCAGGAGAATAGAGCATACACCACCATAACGAGTAGATACCGTAATCGAGATCATTTAACATTAATTTTTGAGCAACACCTGCTTCAAGAAGTGATAGTTCGAAACTTCCGCCCCCGACAAATGGAGAAATAATTGTGTTACATTTATCCCTGTTTAAAAGAGAAAATAAGTACGGTATCAACTTACTTTTACCTCCTGGATAACGTAGAGGTGACAGTTGCTGTTTTAACTTAGTTTGAACAGAAATCTTTTGTATCTCTTTTGATTTTTCTTCTAATACGATAACAAATTGATGGTTTTTGTACTCCGCTTCATCCCAAAAGTTGAAGGAATCGCAATTAGCACACCACCAACCTTGATCATTAATATCATCATGATCATCGTAAAAACAATTCCTACAGACATACGAATGATGTTTTCTACATTCATTACAATGGACATTCTCCAACGGGATGCCTCCTTTACTAGTTGTTTCAGACCATTTTCAATTTAATTATGAGATAGCTATCGTAGGTTGTAAAAAAACCAAAAAGATATAAAAAACACCCCTCTACACAAAAATAATCATGTAGGAAAGGTGTTAAGTTTTGGGGTATTTATTAATGATGTTTAGGTAAACGGAACTTTAGGTGCGCTTGTTTATAACCCTTATTTTAGTAGCCAATTGCTGCCCAATGTGAATCCCATTCTATAACAGCTTTACCTAGCCTATATGGAAAGTCCACACGCTTCATTATCTGCTATAAAAGAGCCTATAAGCCATTTCTTTTCAGCAGTACCCCCTTTTAACGGAATTTCTATTGAGGGCATTTCAATGTATTGCTGTTAGACATATAAATTGTCTGTATTGAAGATTCATACCATAAGGTGCATATCAAGATGTTAAATTTTTTTCAATAAACCTAAATTCATTCGAGTTATAAAATTGTCCAATTCAATTTGTTTAAGTGGTTGAGATATATAGTAACCTTGAATTGCGTCATACTTTGTCTCTAATAAAAAGCTAAATTGATCGAATCGTTCTACTCCTTCAATAATAAATTTCAAATCTAGAGCTTTAATAAATTTTGAAAGTAGGACAATTACTTTTTTATTGGTTTGTTCCCCCATAAATACCCGATCTAGCTTAACGCCATCAAAATTGAAAGTAGCTAAATATTGAAAGTTAGAATACCCAGTACCGAAGTCATCAATAAACAACAAATGACCACGTTCTCGAATACGTTTCAAATTGTCTCTAACCTCTATACTTGCTAATGATTCTTCTGTTAACTCGAACGCTATTCTTCTGTTTTCATTGAAATTAATACTCTCAAGGTGTTCCAATAACCAAGTAATGTCTTTAACTAATGAAGCAGTTAAGTTAATCGTGATATAGACAATTTGCTTGTATTTATTTAATATAGCTACCACATCATTTATTATTTTTTTGGTTAAGTTAATCAATAATCCTTCCCTATCTAAAATCGGAATAAATACATTAGGCGTTATAATTCCTAAGTCTTTTGAATTCCATCGCATCAATGCCTCAAAGGAAAGTTGGTTATTTTTATGCAAAATTGGTTGAAATACTGTGCTAAATTCTTTAATATCTAGACCGTCCTTAAAGACAGCATTTTCTGATCGATTTGAAACCTGGCGCAAGTAATGTAGTGCAGGTAATTGCCGGTTTTCAACAAGTAATGACTGGACTACCATTCCATCATTTAAAGTAATTTCCTTAATAATTTTAGAGGCTTCTTGAATATCTAAGATTATTACAAACTCATCTTCATAAACTCTATACCACTCAATGCTGCCCCTTTGAGAGCTTACCGTTCTTTCTAAAAAATCTAAGTCGTCCTTAGTATTTTGCCCCCCTTCATTCCATTTTGAATCTTTAAGTTTCACATATATCAAAGCAAATGATGTTTTACCGTTTATACTTTCAATCGCACAATCCCTATTAGATACATAATTTGTAGAAAATAAAGTCATTAAACCACCCTTCTTCTTTAATCGAATTACAATAAATGTAAACAAAAAAGAACCACTTTCGCTTATAATTGCGAAAGTGGTTCTTCCAACTTTTCATTTTTTCATTTATTTAATTCTATCATAGATTATTTATTATATTTGTAGTCGAGTAAAAAACTAAACAATATTTATTAGTATATATTATATATGTAAGAATTAGCAACACTTCAAAAGTCTGTAGTTAATATGCTATAAAAAGGAAGTATAAAAGTAATAGATATTACTGATTTGATATAGAACTACAATGGATTACGCCTTTTCTAAAACAGCAAAGGATTTATAGTAAAATGAAAAAGGTCTTTCCTACGATGTGTAGGAAAGACCTTTTTAACAGGCTAGAATTTAGGACCATAAACTAAAGCAGAGAACAGGAGTAAGACGAAAAATATACCGATTGAAATGGTAGCAAAACCACCACCCAGTAAAGTTTCCGACCATCCAAGATCTCTCGCCTTAATTTCAGTTGGCAATTCATTCATAACCTTTGAACTTTTGTTTGCCTTAGTTCTACGATACTTTTCAATTGCTGTAGAATGTGTAGGCGTGTTCCTTAATACGTTTGTTTTCATAGTTAGATCATCCTTAAAATTTATTTATCAAAAAAACTCAAAAAAAGCACTTTTGATAAATGAACATACTACTCCCTAAGTGAGATTAGTTTGAACACTTCAAAAGTGCTTTAAGACCCCTATACCGTATGGTTGGGGGGATATGAGTTAATTAGATATGCCATCATTATAAACTACCTTAGTTTTCATATCAATATTAAATACTGATAGTTATGGAACTAAGGGAAAATGAGAGAATCTACAGAGACAAATTCAATTTTGTCTTTATTGGATACAATAAGTCCCAAATGTCTAAATCGCTTTGGACTTAGGATTCTATATGAATTTTGAGTTAATTTAGCCAGTATAAAAGCTCCTTCTTCATATAATCTGTTTTTACCAGGATCATTTACTAATCGAATGTTATCCCCTTCAGTTATTAAGTACCTTTTTTTAGTTAACATGGGTGCCTCCTAGTTATTTTACTTTTTTATTAGTTGTAAATTTAGATTACATCCATTTTAAAATCAGTGTTTCAAGAGCAATTACTTTATCTACTTGACCTCTTTTCATTTTAAGATCAAGTTCTGCTACTTGTTCCATTTTTGACTGAATATCGCTTAATGTATACTCTTCAGCCTGCTCTTTTGCTTTTTGTAATGCATAAGGGTGAACATCCAAGTATTGCTGAACTGGATGCCCTGTTATTTCATTAATTTTTACTTGTTCCATCATTCTAAGTTGTTTAGCAATTAACAGCAGGACATGGATAGGCTCATTCCCTGTCATTAGTAAATCGGCTAATAAGTCTATTGCAGAAACTCGACGATACATAATTCTATCGAGTAGCTTGAATATATCGCTTTCAAGTGTTCTAGATAGTACATCGTTTAACATTTCTGCAGTAATCATTTGTTCAGAAGGATAACGATTTTTAATTTTCTTTAATTCATTATCAAGTAGGTAAAGATCTGTCCCTAACTCGACTACCATCTTATCTACCGCAATGTTATTTAATCGCAACCCATAGCCTACAGCACGTTTACTAATCCAGTTTTGTGGAGATTTAATAGTTTTCCCTTCAAAGACTTTAGCGCTCTTTAAAAGGACCTTAACAAGCTTTTTACGCTTATCTATTTTTGGGTACCGGAATACTATGGTTGTTGTATTCTCTTTGTTATTAATAAATTCGGTTACATACTCCATTTCTTTATCGCTTAAAGCCTTCTCGCTACCTAAAAAGTAGCAATCGTTCAGTATGACGACTTTATCATCAGAACCAAACAAACTCCCTTGCGAAGCATCCATTAATACATCAATAATTGATTCTTCTCTCATATCATATTTTTCTACTGACATAAGGTTATCTGGCATGATACTCTTTACGAATTCGTCACACAATAAAGGTTCTTCACCGTGAATTAAAATTACTTTTTCTTTTAACATATATTGTTCCTCCTAAAGTTTCATAGCAGTCCAAATCACAAAAAGCGTGGGGTTTTCCATTCGCTTGAACAAGAATGGACTGCTCGCATTTTAATAGACGGCCACACGCACATCTAACTAAATTTGTAGCCTCTTTTTTGTACTCTGTCAGGATTTTTCTCACAATCTTTGGTTTAACACGACCAAGTAAATCACAAGGATCATCGATTATTACTTTTATCGATGTGTTAGTTACTAGAACGTAAATTGGAATCCCGCAGATACTGAATTCATCGACTAACCTGTCCAAATAACAATGAGAACAAAAAAGATTGTTATACTTTAACTCCTCACTGTTATTACAACTTAGACAACATTTCACTTTTCTCACCTACCACATCTGCATCATAGTCCATAGTCGGGCAAATAATATACAAGCCATGACTATACTTACAATTTTGAAAAACATTTTGCTGATTACTTTAGTGATTTTAAGAATCACAATGAGAATTAATAAGATAATTAGCCAGTCAAATAAGGTCATTTGTTCTCCTCCTTTCTAAGTGCCAATACACAAAAAGACACTTTTTTAAGTAAAAGAACAGACTTATCCTGTCCATTTTCACTTAAAAAAGTGTCCTTAAAATTAAAAGTCCTACCGTGTGGTTCGGACGAATAGAAATCTTGGTAAAGTTACAATTTTATTCTAACTTGTTGATTCTGTAATTGCAATGACTGATTATAATTAGTAATCCTCAGCTGCAGCAAGATTAAAATAAATAGCTTTGTTGCTTTGCAAATTCAAGATACGGCCAAATTTGTTCCCATGAAAATCTGTATACTCTAGTTGTTGTGACTAGCACACCTTTTTCATTTATTGTATAAAGATCACCACTATGAAGGTATCCAGTTTCGGGGGTTTTAAATATTGTTCGTATCAATAGCTCTCGATTTACATCATCTATCTCTTGTAAATCTTTATGAAAAGCAATCATTTCAATTACATCCGAAAAGACCTCATTTTTTCTCAACCCCATTAGAAAAAGGGGCATCCTTCTTCTTCTGTTTTATTAGTAGATGTTAAAGCTAGAATACAAGGTAAAATTTCATTTTCAAACTGCATTTTTGCTTGCTTTCTTTGCTCTTTATTTCCATTAGCAATTAGACCATTTAAAATAATTGCCTTTTCCATTAGAACTGCTTTATCGAATGAAGTATATTTCATTTTTACTCAACTCCTTATTAATCTGATTGTAAGTTAAAAAACAGTTTTATTCAAAATTCAATGGAAATTAAAAGCCATATTGAATTTAAATCTCAATATGGCCTTACAAGTATATTTTATTTTAATGTCATAGTAAGTAATTCTATTAAACGAGAAACATCATGAGAGTTTGAAGAATTAATAATTGAAAGTCTTTCAACTAATGAACGGAAATCGTGTAGTTTTCCCGCATCAAAGGAATGAATTAATTCCTTAGTTAATACTTGTTTTTCCTCTTCATTTAATGTGAATTCTTTTAATGTTATAGCGAGCTCGTTAATAGAATTAACTACTTGTTCAGCATAAGCAGAAGCGGACTCTTCAACCCCTATTTCAAGAGGGTTAATATATTGATGTTTACCTGTAGGATTTATACTAATTGTTTTCATCCGTGATTCCTTAATTAATTCGTGAGAATTCTCTGCTATATATAAATTTTTCATTACAATTCCACCAATTCTTTATAAATTGAATTTGATCATTCTATCTTGTTACCTCCACTTTAAACCTCTCCCAATGAAATGAAACCCTTTTAATTTTAAGATATTGTCGAAGAATTAAAGAGGTTTGATTAAACGGAAAAGTAAGTAGTTGCTTATGAATGTAAATGAGTTGATTGTCTCTAAAGACCTCTAATTTATACTTTCCAGGATTAATCAGAGTGTATTTAACTAACACCGTGGACTGTCTATCGTTGTAAATGGAATTAAAGCTATACTTATAGCCCTCTATAAAAACTGGTGGTTTCTTAATTTTATTAACAGCAGCCAATTTTTCCAACTTTAGAATATTTTCTGCAATATAAATAATTTCATCTTTATTATTCGCTCTATGTATCGCTTTATGTATATGGCGATCCCATGTTTCCTCTAAAGAGCAATTGAAAATATTAGATTGCAGGGCCAAAGTTTTTGCTACTGTAAATCCTTTCATTGCTTTTAATTCTTCTAAAGTTGGTTTTTGTTCAGTAATTTGCATAAAGGTTCCTCCTAAAAGGTGATTTCCCTTTAAGTTTATCAATAGCGTCAAAAAACCAACTTTAAGTATATTACTCAAAAAAGACTACAAAAGATCTTAGATATTTCCTAACATTGACTACTTGCTCCCTTAAGTTTGAAGAGACCTGTTTTGCAAAAATCTCACCAGCATCTGTCACTTTAATCAATCGGACAGTTCTCTTTTTTGGCTCCTTCCAACGGCCTTTAATAGTACCCTCCGCTTCCATATCACGAGTGATTTCATAAAGATACCCATTGGATGGCGACCATCCAAAGAGTTCATTAAGTTGCTCATTTACTTCAGCCGCATAGAACTCTGTTCTATTCATACCCAAATTAAAGATCATAAAACGTGTCATGTCTTTAACCGAGATTAATTTAGCAAAATAAGCGCGGAATTCTTGCTGTAATGGGTATTCAGGAGGTTCAGGTTTTTGGCCATCTTTAGTAAGGTAAAAATATATACGGTCAATCACTTTAAGCATTTCAACAAACTTGTTGTAATATAGCGATTCGTAATTCTGCAGGTGTTCTCTACCAGAAGAGGTAATTGAATAGTATTTCTTATGTTGAACTTGAGACATGGTTAAATACCCTTCATTCTCAAGTTTTTTAGCAATACGTGCAACATAATCATAGGCAACATTTCGTCCAGGAAACAAAGCTTCATAGGTATCATGAAGTTCTTTAGGATTTATTTCAGTTTCAGAGGAACGATGCAGCCATAGAAGTTTAACTGTATCTCCAACACTAAAACCGATACGCTTAAAAGTATCCATGTTTTCCCTCCTTCGCAAACATTCGTTCTCTATTAAGTATCTTATATGTGAATCAAAAGGTAAATAGAAATGATTATTAAAATATCTTAAATTTAATAATTGCAAATAAAGTGTTGTAGAAATACATAGAATTAAATCATATTAGAGAGAATAATAAATATAAATGTGGAATAGACTATAAATATAAAAAATTAAGAGGTGATTAATATGAAAGATATTATCGAAATGAATGTGAAAATCCGTGTGAAAGAACTTAGTAATTGCATTTATTGTAATGGCAAGTTACCTGGGACAAGTAAAGAACATATATTTAACTCATGCTGGGGAGGAATACATAAAACCGGACAAATAATATGTGATGCTTGCAATTCACATTTCTCAGCGATAGATAACAGTTTTAATACTTTCACAAAGTACATCATGAATGCTTGGGAGTTTAAAGGCCAGCGGCATAAGGAGGTACCAACTTTAAAGGCCACAGACGGTACTATTATAGAAAAAGGAGGAAAGCCTAAGAAAGTATCTAAATTTGAACTTAGCCAACAGGAAGATAAAAGCATCAGGATTAGCATAAATGCCAACAGTAAAAATGAAGGTCGAAATTTATTTCTCCAAAGCACAAGGAACAATTATAGGTAATTTAAGGATTCTTGGTTTAATTGATATGTGGGTACTGCTCTCAACTAACTATAAAGGTCCAGATAAAATATTAGGTGTTATAGAGAAGGTAAATGGTAGTGGAAAGTTAGCAAGTCAAAGGGTTGAACTTCCAGCAGAATTAAGTGCATTTATTGGGCGATTAATTGATACAAATTTTGAGGCACCAACACAAGAACAATTACTCAATAAACTAGCAACCGTTGCAAACAAATCAATTTCATCACTAGAAGTACTATTTGATCACATGGAGAAAGACATGCAGAATGTATCTAAGAAATATCAGCATATTCAGGAAAACAGTATGAAAGCGATAGAACAAATTTATCTTAAATATTTACGTGATTTTGCTAATTTCCTAGGTGTCACATTAGATATTGAAAATACAAGCAGCTTGTTATGGGAAAGGGGTTTTAGAAAGATATTAGAAACCCATGCTACGAAAGAAATAATAAGCAAAGAGGTCCAAGAAGCATTAAGTAATTTATTGGTCACATTCTTAGAAGAAATCAATAAAGAAGGGGAAGCAACTAGGGCATAACTGTAGCTGTATAAGTAAAAATACAAATTCCACACACCTCGATAGACCATATGCCAACGGCATGTTGAACGCTCGCCCCCCGCTGTCTTGCTTACCCCCGTTCAGCTTGTCTGTTTTCTCCCCCCTTACCCCGCGGTCTGTTCGGGTCGTATCCTCCCGTACACAGTAGCAAAAACAGGCGACGTAAATCTGTCGCTTCTTTTTGTTGTGTGGGTGGGCGGTCGGCGCGCTTGCGTGAGCGATAGCGATGCGCTACCCTTCGGGTGATAAGGTAGATGGTTCGTGAAATTGATACCGCAGGGTAAGGAGGAAGGGAGGGCGCGATGTGTTTTTTAAGCGTTTGTCATTCGAGCACCAGAGATGAATTTGGATCGGAAGAGAAGAACGTGGGTGGAGTGTTTGTTACATGTGGTCTATCGAGGTGTGAGGAAATATGCTTGTTCTTACTATGTATGTAGTATGTGTGTATATTGTGTGGAGAGTTTCATGAGTGTTTTATCATGCCATTTTTGCTCCGGCTGCAACTGCATTTTACAGTCACTCAACTCCCCTTTTTCACCCTACCATCCTTATTTCTGGTCGGTAATCGATGAAATATCCTAATGCTAATTGGACTCCTTCAGCAAATACTCTCGCCTTTTCTCGCTGCATTTTCTCCAATAAATGTTCCTCTCCAGCGACTTTTATGAGTACCTGGCCATCGGCCTTTATAAGGATCTCCCCCTTCGCTTCCTTCAGCATTTGTAGCATTTTTTCTGTCATATTAAATCCTCCTAACAATGAAAAAAGCACGTAATTCGATTTATGGGCACAGTACACCCATTCATCGTTTACATGCTTTGAAAAATCCGCTCCTGTACCGTATGGTTGGAGGTAACCTTGTCTTGTTAATTATTATATCACTTAACGGTATTCATAAATATGTCTATTCATGGAATAATTAATAACCTTAAACAGAAATTCAATTACCTATTGAAAAGATTATTGGAATAATCACCAGTAGCGGAACTGCGAATAAAAAGACCAATGATTTATTTTCTACAGACTCTAACGGCACAATTTCCTCATTATTTAGGTCTTGCTCGGCCTTCGTTTGTAATTGATTATGTTTGTTTTTAAGATTGTTAATTTTACCTTTAATTTTTCTTCGCTCTTTCGTTACAAAAGCTAATATAGTAATTCCCAATACAGCGCTTGCAGCCAAGAATACATAATTGATTATATTAACCAACCTTAACTCATCTCCATTTCCTTATCGATACATTATTATTAATTAAATAACCATTGATTAACCTATTATGTTAACGATAATGTAAGTAATTTAACTATTTTAATTAATAAAGCTGTTTATTTAATCATTTAATAAACCTTTTTCATTTTTAAATTCCGATATTGCCTTTTGACGTATTTCCACTTTGACTTCATCAACGTAACTATGTATCTCGTCATTTACTTTTCTAAAGTCTTGTTTAAGTACCTTAAATCTTTCTTGATCCTCTATGGATTTAGAAGGTTTAAGCACTTTTAAATACTCTAGAACGTTTTCAAAATAGCTTTCATAACTTATCATTTTTTCCTGTACTCTATTTTGATTGTCATTCATTCTTAGAAAATCTTTTATTTCCTCATTTTCATAATAGAAAAAGACATCAAACGCTTTTTGAAGTTTTCGAAACTTGCCCCATACAGGTAAGCTTTTTTTTAACTTATAGTCGGAGATGAAACTAATAATTTCATCTAGCTTTGTTTCTATATCATCCCAATACCATCTTCCTATTATCACCAAAAACGGAAATATGCTAGCTACAAACATACATGCAAACAGAAAATAATAAGTTTCGATTGTCGACTCAAACATTTAATACCTCCTTGAGTTATTTTTATAAAACTACTTATTTTTTATATTATAATAATCGCCTTTATTACTCAAAATTTGAAAATACACTTTGTATATTAAATATAAGAAAAAGCCATGTCCCTATTGGAACATAGCTAATTTATTTGCTGTTATTGATTTCTTGTTGTATTTTTGTTCGATTTTTCCAGTAACAAGTATTATATTCCCTTCAACTAATAACGGTTTAATTTTGTTATACAAGGATGGGAAGACGGTAACACTACTTGTTCCAAATTCATCGGATACTGTTACAAAGGCCATTTTCTCATCCTTCTTTGTTATCGTTACTTTAACCGCTTCGATTAATCCTGGTACTTTTACAAATTGGCCAACAGCACCTGAATTTGTATTGTCCTGAAGCTCAACAGACCGAATATTTTCAACCGGATGATTGGAAACAGAGAAACCGCAGGCTTCTATTTCTAATTTGTAGCAGTTATCCTTATTTGTTTGTTCAGCATATGTAGGCTTCCCAAAACCAAAGTCTAAGGATTCATCAGTATATGAATAGTCTGCAGCTCGTTCTAATGATGCCAACAGGGTACCTCGCTTTTGCTTAAATACCTGGTCAAAAGCTCCCGCTTTAATTAGTGCTTCCATGGCTTTATTGTCAAAATTGGAACCAACATTTCTTGCATATTCAAATAGATCACTACCTATCTCAGCATTCATATAAGTATTCAATTTGCTTTCACCAATGCTTTTAACGTTTAACAAACCTAGTCGAACACCTTTACTTTCTGAAGTATTCGTTACTTTAGATTTTTGAATGTCTATTGGTAGAATAGCAACCTTTCTTTCTTTCATTTCAGCAAGTATCCGTTTAATTTTCTGGACATTACCGTTTGCTTGATCCAATAATGCAGCATAAAAATGTGAAGGATAATTTGCTTTCAAAAATGCCATACGATAGGTAATAAAGCTATAAGCTGTAGCATGGCTCTTAGGGAATCCATACTCTGCAAATTTAACAATTAGTGAATAAATCTCCTCAGCTACTTTTACATCGTGATTTTGATTAACAGCACCTTTAACAAATATTGCTTGTTGTTCTTCTAATATTTCACGTTTCTTTTTACCAATTGCTCGACGCAACAAATCAGCCTCTCCCAATGTAAAACCTGCAAAGACTTGTGCTATCCTCATGATCTGCTCCTGGTAAATTATAATTCCGTATGTCTCTTTTAAGATTGGTTCCAGAAGCGGATGTAGATAAGATACCTTTTCAAGACCATGTTTACGCTTTGCATAAGTCGGAATAAACTCCATTGGTCCTGGACGATATAATGCATTTATCGCAATTATATCTTCAAATTTAGTCGGCTTTATTTGATTTAAAGCATCACGCATACCAGGTGACTCCAATTGAAAAATACCTTCAGTTAATCCATTTTGTAATAGATTGAATGTATTTAAGTCGTCCATTGGTATCGTATCTAACGTCGGTTTAATATGATATGTTTTTTCAAGCGAAGAAAGGATATTGTCAATAATTCTTAAATTGGCTAATCCTAAAAAGTCCATTTTAAGAATTCCTTCCGCTTCTACTTCGTTCATTGTCCATTGAGTTAAATACACACCGTCGTTTCCTTTCTGAACCGGTACATAGTTTACTAAAGGTTTTGGTGTGAGAACTAGCCCTGCAGCATGTGTAGACTTGTTTCGTGATACTCCTTCTAGTCTGCAACATGTATCAAACCAAATTTGATTACGATTATCTCGGTTTACAAACTCCTGAAACTCTTTTGATTTCTTGTAAACATCTTTTATATTAGTAGCCTTTGATTTATCAATAAGAGTAGACATTGCTTTTAATTCGGCTTCCTCATAATTTAATACTCGACCAACATCACGCGCGACCGCTTTTGCAGTAAGTGTCCCAACGGTTAATATTTGAGCCACATGATCCTTCCCATATTTCTCATTTACATATTGAATGACCTCGAATCTCCGTGTATCGATAAAATCAATATCTATGTCTGGTAGTGAGATACGATTGGGGTTTAAGAATCGCTCAAATAATAACTGATACTGTAGTGGATCCACCTGAGTAATTTGTAAACTATAGGCCACTAATGAACTTGCGGAAGAACCTCTTCCTGGTCCAGTTAGGATACCTGCCCTCTTTGAAAACGCCATAAAATCAGCAACAATCAAAAAGTAACTTTCATACCCCATCTTGCTTATTACATCAAGTTCAAAATCTAAGCGCTCTTTATACTCTTTAGGTATCAAACCTTGTTTTCGTATTTTCAATCCTTCGTAGGCAAGCCTATATAAACATTCTTTAGGCGTTTCCACGTTTTTTAATGGGTATACAGGCATGTGTGCTTGATATTCACCAAAATCAACATGGCAAGCTTCAAGTATCGCTGAAGCGGTTTTTAGCCATTCTGGTTTATCTTTATACCGTTGCTGCAACTCTAAAGGAGATGGAAGATATTTAGAGTTGTCTAATACCTCAAATGATGAAATTTTATCACCTTTTTCTATAGCTCTTAAAACATCGTAAGCAAAGGCATCATCTTTATGAAGATAACAACTTTCATTGAGGGATGTAATTTTGATATCTAATAACTTGGCCAATTCCTGTATTGTATGCTCCTCACTATGTCTAATAAAGTTAGTACGTACTACACCAAAATACATGTCGTTCTTAAAAATATCCTGAATTATTTCGATTTCATCGGTAGAACTTAACCAGTGATTTTCTAATATCGGGATAACAGCAATAATTCCTTCAGAATAAGGTTTCAACCAATTTAATTTCATCAAACCATCATCGCTTTGCATTATGCCGCTCGATGCTTTAATTAGGTTGCCATATCCTGTTTTATCCTTTGCATATAACAAGATCGGCAACACGTTATTTGAACCAAATGCAACTTTTACTCTTAACGCAATAACAGGCTTTAAATTGTGTTTTTTGAAAATCGAAACAAACTCCATCATTCTAAACAAATTCGTATTTGTTACAGCGCATGTTGTTACTTGATTTTGTTTAAGAAACTCTGCTAAGGCCTCTACTTTAATCGTACTTTTTAATGTGTCCATTTCCGTCATAACGTTTAGATACATTTTTCTTCTCTCCTTAAATTGTTTTGTTTTAGCTATGTACTTTTAGCTATACACGCTATGTTTTGTCATTTACGCTTTCCTTACAAAAGAAAAAACACCCTATGTAAGCGAGCAGACTAGTCCAATTTTGAAATGGATAGTTTGAACACTTACATAGAGTGTTTTAAGTACCTCTATACCGTTTGGTTGAGGTTTTGAAAGAAAATGAATGATATTTACTATCTCCATTATAAGAAAGTAAACCTAATCATTCAATGTTGTCTTTCATCATTTCCTACAACTATATTAAGTTTTGATCATACCAGTTCTTATATAATGTAAAACGATATTTTGCTGTTTCTCCAATGACAAGGAAAATGAGTATGATAAAAAAGATAAATACCTGTATGATTAAATTATTTGAATTGTAAATAGCAATTGACATAATAACTGTTACAGGTGCTAAAAATAAAGAATTGAATAAGCACTCTTTTGTAGTTAACTCTTTATAGGATGCTTCTCGCATCAATATAGCTTTCTTTACTTGATTAAAACTGATAAGTAAAACCATTGCGCGATTTATCAATTTATGAAGAAAAACCAATCCAAATATAGAGACTATATAAAACGCAGCTGTCATATTTGAAAGTTTTAAAAAATAAGCACCTACTGCACTACATACTAATAGCATTAGAAGTATGTATGACTTGATATATATTTTAATTAAAACTTTATTCTTTGACGGAAAGGTGTTCATTGTTCGTCCCCTCTCTTTACAAAAAAGCCCTCTAATAGAGGACTTTATAAATTCTATTATATCACTGTAATAGAGGGAAAAGTATGATAGACTCTTAGATTATGTTAAATACTTAATCATGTTCACCATACATATTTTCACTCGACGTGGGCTTTATTTTAAGCCAAAATAATTAGAGGAAAGAATCATTTATTCTCTCAGTAATACTATTAAAACTATCTTCAAATTGTTCAGGAATGGTTAATTTAAGAATTGCTAAAAAAATGATAGCCTTATCTACAGCTATGTACCAATTAATTTCGTGTAATTTATAGAATATGAGGGAATCGAGCCTTAAAGCATCACTAAAGACTTCATATAGCCTTTTATCTTCAACGCCTATAAACTCTATAAACCGATCAAGGCTTTCGACATCACTATTTGTAATACCCTTTTCAATTTGTTGATCGATTAAAAGCATTACTCCTTCTTTACCCTGCTTTAGACAATGAATAATTTGCTCTGTTTCCTTCTTAATTTGTAAGTTGGAAAAATACACAATTTTTCTAGCCTTCCCCTGATTCTTTATCTTTTCAAAGAAATTTTCATATTCATTTTCTTCATCATTGTTTTTTAAATTAAACAAAGTAACGAGAACATAACCAGCTGATTCATCCCAATCTAATAATGTATCATGATATTTAATATTAAATTTGAGTTCACTTAGTGTAAGGACATCGTAGCAAAAGTCCAATATTGATATGTCATATTCAATTAGAGTATCTTCAAACCATTGTATCTCGTCATAGTCATACTCTGGTCTATATTGTAAGATCTCGTTAACTGTCTCTAACCTGCATTTATCTTTAATTATCTTCCATCGATTTTCTTCTTTTTCGGCACGTTTTTTTACGTTCAATTGTTCGGTTATATCAGTAATTTTATTCATAGTATATTTAATCCTTTCAACTATTTAAGCATGTTTTCTGTAGTACTCAAAATACCTTAAAATTTGCTGCCCTCCCCATCTCCCCATATCAATAGGAACAGCATTACCGATTTGTTTATATGCATCGTTATCAGTACCTACAAAAGTAAACCAATCAGGGAAGCCTTGTAACCTCGCCCACTCCCTTACAGAATAAGGTCTTACTTTTACACCATCATTAATTAACCTTGTGGAACGATCCTTCCCATAGTGGGCAACACATGTTGGAGCTATACCATTCAAATCAGTAATAATGGGTTTATCTCGATACTCTCCGTTTAATCGCTTGTATACATAGTCTGGAGTATATACATCGATTCCTACATCTATTATTTCTCGCATAGTTACACGTTGCGATTCTGGATATTCAAGATTGTTAAAGGGCCTTTTAGTACCAATTACAATTAACCTTTTTCTTTCTTGCGGCAGCCACATATTAGCATTCACAGGGCACTCTACCCGTACATAATAATTCGGGAGTTTAGTTAGACACTCCATTACAACTTGAAACTTTTTCATACCAGGTACATTTTCAACAATATATACTTCAGGCTGAGCGATGGCCACGTGACGGAAGAAATGCAAGAATAAATCGTCACCTGTTCTGGTTCCATGTATGTCGGCAATGTTACTGTATCTAGTACAAGGGAAAGTTCCAATGTAAACATCAGCATCCTGTTGATCTAGTACTGTTATTTTTGTAATGTCTGTCTCGTTTATTTTGTGGTTAAAGTTAAGTCGAAGAGTCGCACAAGCTTTAGGATCAATTTTTCAAATGATTCTTTGACCTCAATTCCCGCTTCCATCATCCCTAAATCAATGCCCCCGCAGCCGCTAAAGTAGCTTTTAGCTGTTATCATTTCAAACACCTTCTTATTCAAATATTAAGGAATTCTAGACCTTTCTATAGGAATTATCTCGCTATATAATTACCTTGTAAAAAAACCAAAGATCAATTAAAAAACACCGAATAAACGTACTTTAAATACGTCTACTCGGTGCTTCCGATTAATAGTCTATTTTTAATATTTTTTTCACACATATGTTTGTAATTAAAATATCTTAGTGTGCAGGTAGTGCCTGTTAAGCTAATATGTTACATATTAGCTTAACACGAAGAAAACTTTTTGGAAGCATAATGAGAATACTATTTTTCAAGATAATCCCGCCGCTACTTTTAATTTTTATAGTTGGGGTAGCGTCAGGAAAATGCGGATTTACAACGTTAAGGAAATTCCCATATTAAAAAGCCCAATTTCTCAACATTTATATTTGAGAAATTGGGCTTTTTTCGTTGCTCCGTTAAAGCGCCAGATTGTTTAACAGTCAATTTATTCAATTTGAGAATATAATTTGTTGATTGTCGGACTAATGCCCTGTTAATATTACTCCCGAAAAGTTTCCGCTTAATACTTGTTTCTCATTTTGGTTAATGCATAGGAAAGTTGCCAAAATAGATATTCTATTATTTTCTTGCCTTTCATATTTTTCAATTTTCACTTCACAAATGATTGTATCCTCCGTAAACACAGGTCTGAAAAACTCAAAATTCATTTTTCTAGCGAGTACGTTATGATCTCCGCCTACCTTTGTTGGCAGGGTTGCTGTTAATAACCCTTGAACTACAAGTCTTCCCTTTTCATCCGGGGTTATATGATGAATCCCTTCATCACCAGATATCGCTGTAAATAATTCAACATCCCTTACTGTAAAAGTCCGTTCAAACGTTATGATATCTCCTACTTTTAATGACATATAAATCTCCCCCCTGGAGGTTTTATAATATATGGTTAATACCCGCGGGCAAAAAGCAATTTATTTCATAAAAAGCTAATAACACGGTCGTTGAAGGTTTGATTTGATAATTTGTTTTTGAAAGGCTTTTAATACTATGTAGTTTTCCAATCCTTCGGCTTGATGTTCCTATCCATCCATTTATTTTGTGCTGCTACGTAGGGTGCTGTGGCGATTAAATGATTATTATACCAGTTTGCAGCTCCTGAACGAATCATTTCATCAAGAAGGACTTGGATAAATTCTTCTGGCTGAAGCTGAAAAGCGTAGCGTGCAAAATCTTGGAACCAACCACATGTTAGAAGGTAGTTATCGATTTCTTCTTTCGCCAATCCGTTTTTCATGATTAATGTGAAGGCAAAAATTCTTTTGCAGGCGTGCCATGAAACTTTGTCTGGGCTTTTGAGCCACTTTTCAAGACGGTTCCTTGCCGTATCAATGGAATTGAGTGGATCATCTATCTGTGGTCCATGTCCTGAATAGGCCTGCTTGATACGAAGCTTGGAAACTCGATCTACACTTTCTAAAGATCGTTGAATAGATGAAACACCCTCCCTAAAGATGTTTAACCAGCCGATATCATTTCTGTGAAAAAGATCCCCGTAAATGAATATCTCTTCTTCAGGTTCATATAGGGAAATATGTCCTAGCGTGTGGCCAGGGGTATGCAGGACTTGAAAGGTTCTGCTGCCTGTATGAATTTCATCGTTATCAGAGAGCTTCAAATCGACATGGTAAGGTTCCACAGGCTGATCTAACCACTCAGCACTACAGGCTTCATGATTACAAGCATTAATTAAATGTGCATCCCACTTATGTGCAGCAATCTTTACTCCATAATTATTTTGAAGATGAAAATTTCCTCCTACATGGTCACTATGATAGTGGGTGTTTACAATAAGGTGTAATTCCTCGGGCAAAACACCTGCATCTTTAATTAAATGTACCGTTTCTTCTGCATCACTTCCAAAACCAGTGTCAATCAGGATAGGAAGCATATCCTTAATAAGAACCATATTGGCACTTGGAAATTTTCTTTCAAAGAAAATAATACAAGATTTCCCCATAACCTATTCCCCCTTAAACAATAATTATCTTTAATTTTCAAACCTTACAAAGCATAACTCATGTTGCAATATCTTTTGATCTAATATCTGTTGTTGCGATATCCTTTTTATTTTTATTTTTTAATTGTGAGTATACAACACCAGAAAAAATCAAAGTAGCTCCTATGTAGCCTTTTATATCTAATATTTCATGTAGGAATATAAAAGATATGATAGCTGCAAATAAAGGTTCTAACGAAAAAATCAAACCAATCCTTTCAGATGACGTATAACGTTGGGCGATTGGTTGGATAAGAAAGCCATAAGCACTACAAAATATTCCAAGTCCAAGAATTGCACCCCATTGTACCGTGGTTTGCGGTAATGTAGGTGTTTCAAAGCATAGCATGAATAGTACTCCCAGAAGAGAATCAACCCCTAATTGAATAATACTGATAAGGAGCGTGTTTTCCTTTTTTGCAATCCTGTCAAGAATAATAATATATATTGCATAAAATAATGCCGTAAACAGGCAGTATACCGCCCCTTCATCTAAGGTAATTGTATCTTTTACTGTCAAAAGATACAAACCAACAATCACCAATAGAACACTGAACACAATTGACTTGTTGGGAAGTATACGCTTTAAGCAGCATTCTAATATTGGAACAATAATAACGGTAGTGCTTGCCAAGAACGCAGCTGTGGAAGCTGCCGTCTTATCTACTCCAATTGACAAACAAGCAAATATTAGGAATATCAAAACACCCATTAGAATGCCTTTACCTAAAGCTACTGAGGTAAGTTCACGGAAGCGAGGCAGGAAAATTAAAGCCAAACAAACAAATGCAATTCCGAAACGCAAAGCAATCAAATTAAAAGGGCTAATAATATCAAGTCCCACTTTCATCATAAGGTAGGAACAGCCCCATGCTAGTGCTACGGTCAACATGAGAAATTCAGCATTCTTTTTATTCATATTCATTGAAATACAACTCCCGTTCAAATTCTATTTCTATTAAGATTGAATATATGGTATCACCTGAATTTGTATTAGTAAAACGAATATTTATAATAGAATTATAAGAAACTCTAATACAAGGGAGCTAGTAAGGATGAATTCGTATTATGCTTTAATCAAAGCTATAGAAACAGGGAGTTTTACCAAAGCAGCTGAAGAACTTGGCTATACTCAATCCGCCATTAGCCAAATGGTGCATTCATTAGAGGAAGAACTTTCTACTACTCTTATTTTACGATCTCGTACAGGTATTACATTAACACCGGATGGCGAGGAATTTTTACCGTTTATTAAGAATATATGTAATTCACATAGAGAATTGCTAGAAAAGCAAAAGGAGATGAAAGGTCTACAAAGTGGACTGATTCGAATTGGCACTTTTTCTAGTGTTTCATGTAATTGGCTACCAGGACTGATGAAAGATTTTAAGGAACAATACCCAAATGTGCATTTTGAATTACATCAGGGTGGCTATACAAGTATCTCTGATTGGATTAAAGAAGGAACCGTGGACTTTGGCTTTGTAAATCCAGAGGCCGTATCAAAGCTAACGACGATTCCTTTGCAAGAAGATGAAATGCTAGCTGTATTGCCCAAAAAACATCGTTTATCAACGCAAACAATCGTCTCGTTGAAAGATTTAACTAAAGAACCTTTTATTCTTTTAGATGAGATAGGACTAAGTGAACCATTAACGGTTTTTCAACAAAACAAACTAGAACCCAATATCCAATTCCGGGTCTATGATGATTTTGCGATTATGTCCATGATTGAAAAAGGACTTGGCATTTCGATTTTACCGAAACTTGTCCTAAGTAGATGTCCGTATAATATTGAAACGAAAGCAATCTCTCCATCAGTTGCCCGTACAATTAGTTTGGCATACAAGGATAAAAAGGTATTGCCGATAGCAAGTAGATATTTTATTGACTTTATTATTGAAAGGTATAGTACGGCTTAAAAAAATGATGTACCAATATTCAGGGTGGTTCTCGCAGATTAAGTAGCAATTGTCTTTCATCTAACATGGATCTATAGTAAAGCCTGATTTTCTTTGTTATCGAAGAGAATTCAGGCCTTTTGTAATTAAAAATACTTAACTTTGTAAATCCCCATTTTCCTGAAGCTACCCCCATCTGTTTCCTCCACAATATGGCCCTTAATGGAATAAGGATCGATTATTGTTTCCCTTCCGACAGCTTTCTATATAAAGAAGCCCTAGACACATTTGTAATTTCACAAATTTGTTTTACAGTCATCCCTCCTTCTTTATATAGCTTTACTGCATAATTCATTCCTGCGTGATTTTTATGATATTTCTTTAACCGGCCTTTAAACTTGCCTTCTTTCTTAGCCAGATCAATTCCTTCACGTTGACGCATACGAATAAGATCTCGCTCTAATTGGTTAACACCAGCCATTACTGTAATTAAGAATTGACTGTATGGATTATCCTCTGATAGATCTAGCCATGAATCCTTGATTGATTTTAGGCTTGACTTTTTACTTCGTATTATATCAATCAATTCAAATAAATCCTGCGTACTTCGAGTGATCCGAGTTAGATCTGTAACATAAACAATGTCACCTTCCCGTAAATCCTCTAACATTTTTTGAAGTTGTTCACGATCCTTTGTTGCTCCGGAGACTTTTTCCTCAAAAATCATATCCATTCCTATTTCGTTGAGCTGCTGAAATTGTCTTGAAGGATTTTGACTAGTTGAACTGACACGTATATAACCGATTTTTCGCAAAATATCACCCCGTTTTTGAGACAAGTCTTATGAGACACTCTTAACTATGATTTTATCAGTCTACTACACTTGTATCAATAGAGTACACTCTAATGATATATAATTGAACTAATTAACTGAATAATTACAGAAGTGAGATGATACTGTATGAAAATTGCGAGAGGTAGGGAATTGCTTACACCAGAACAGAGACAGGCCCTTATGCAAATTCCTGGAGATGAGTGGGTGCTTGGAACCTACTATACTTTTACCAAACGAGATTTAGAAATTATAAATAAACGAAGGAGAGAAGAAAACCGTTTAGGGTTCGCCGTTCAATTAGCCGTTCTTCGGCATCCCGGTTGGCCATATACTCATATCAAAAACATCCCAGATTCAGTCATACATTATATATCGAAACAAATCGGTGCCACTCCATCTTCACTTAGTCTTTATCCTCAAAGAGAAAATACACTTTGGGATCATTTGAAAGAAATTCGAAGTGAATACGATTTTGTAACTTTTACCCTAAAAGAATATCGAATGACATTTAAGCATCTTCATCAATTAGCTTTGGAAAATGGTGATGCCATTCATCTACTACATGAATGTATCGACCTCCTAAGAAAAAACAAAATCATACTGCCTGCTATCACTACACTTGAGAGAATGGTGTGGGAGGCAAGAGCAATGGCCGAAAAGAAGCTATTTAATACGGTTAGTCAGTCCCTAACAAATGAGCAAAAAGTAAAACTTGAAGAGATCATTACTTCGCAGCATCCATCCGAATCCAATAAAACGTTATTGGGTTGGTTAAAGGAACCACCGGGTCATCCTTCACCCGAAACATTTCTGAAAGTAATAGAACGACTCGAATACATACGGGGAATAGAATTAGAGACGGTAAAAATTAGCCATTTGCATCGCAACCGCCTATTACAGCTATCCCGTTTAGGTTCAAGATATGAGCCTTATGCATTCCGTGACTTCCAAGAAAATAAACGTTATTCGATATTAACCGTCTATTTATTACATCTTACTCAGGAGTTAACTGATAAAGCTTTTGAAATTCATGACAGACAAATACTCAGTTTGTTATCAAAAGGTCGTAAGGCTCAAGAGGAAATTCAGAAACAAAACGGTAAAAAGTTGAATGAGAAAGTTATACACTTTACGAACATCGGACAAGCTTTAATCAAGGCAAAACAGGAAAAATTAGACGTTTTTGAGGTTTTAGAATCCGTTATTGAATGGAATTCTTTTGTCTCTTCGGTGGAAGAAGCTCAAGAGCTTGCCCGTCCTGCCGACTATGATTATTTAGACTTACTGCAAAAAAGATTTTATTCACTTAGAAGATATACGCCAACGCTTTTAAGGGTATTGGAATTTCATTCTACAAAGGCAAATGAGCCACTTTTACAAGCTGTTGAGATTATCCGAGGAATGAACGAATCCGGAAAGCGAAAAGTGCCTGACGACTCGCCTGTAGATTTTATTTCAAAACGTTGGAAAAAGCATTTATACGAGGATGATGGTACAACAATCAATCGTCATTACTATGAAATGGCTGTTTTAACAGAACTTCGGGAGCATGTTCGGGCAGGAGATGTTTCCATTGTTGGCAGCAGACAATATAGAGATTTTGAGGAATATTTGTTTTCAGAAGATACATGGAATCAAACGAAGGAAAATACGAGAGTATCAGTTAGTTTATCATTCGAAGATTATATGTCGGAGAGAACCAGCAGCCTTAACGAAAGGTTAAATTGGTTAGCTGCCAATTACAACAAATTAGACGGGGTTTCTCTTGAAAAAGGAAAGCTGTCACTTGCACGCTTAGAAAAAGATGTTCCAGAAGAAGCAAAAAAGTTTAGTGCAAGCCTTTATCAAATGCTGCCAAGAATAAAATTAACTGATTTACTCATGGATGTTGCTCATATAACAGGATTTCATGAGCAATTCACTCATGCTTCCAATAATAGAAAACCGGATAAAGAAGAAACAATCATTATCATGGCTGCCCTTTTAGGAATGGGAATGAATATTGGATTGAGCAAGATGGCTGAAGCAACACCCGGACTTACATATAAACAATTAGCCAATGTATCTCAATGGCGCATGTATGAAGATGCCATGAATAAAGCTCAAGCTGTATTAGTAAATTTTCATCACAAATTACAATTATCTTCCTATTGGGGGGACGGTACAACATCTTCGTCAGATGGTATGAGAATGCAGCTAGGTGTCTCATCATTACATGCAGATGCAAATCCACATTATGGAACCGGAAAAGGAGCCACCATCTATCGATTTACGAGTGACCAATTCTCTTCTTACTACACAAAGATTATTCATACAAATTCAAGGGATGCGATTCATGTTTTGGATGGTTTGTTGCACCATGAAACGGATCTAAACATAGAAGAGCATTATACAGACACGGCCGGTTATACAGATCAAATCTTCGGATTAACTCATTTATTAAGATTTAAATTTGCTCCAAGAATAAGAGATTTATCGGACTCAAAATTATTTACAATAGATAAAGCAAGTGAGTATCCAAAGCAAGAAGCTATTTTACGTGGGCAGATAAATACAAAGGTCATTGGAGAAAATTATGAGGATGTTTTGCGATTAGCCCATTCAATAAGAGAAGGAACAGTCTCAGCATCCCTAATTATGGGGAAGTTAGGTTCTTATTCAAGACAAAATAGCTTAGCTACAGCCTTACGTGAGATGGGAAGAATCGAAAAAACAATCTTTATTCTGAATTACATTTCGGATGAATCGCTAAGAAGAAAAATACAAAGAGGATTGAATAAAGGAGAAGCCATGAATGGACTGGCAAGAGCTATATTCTTCGGAAAACAAGGAGAGCTTAGGGAACGAACCATACAGCATCAATTGCAAAGAGCCAGTGCTTTAAACATAATTATCAATGCTATAAGTATTTGGAATACTCTCCACCTAACAACAGCAGTTGAATATAAAAAACGGACAGGTAGTTTTAATGAAGATTTGTTACACCATATGTCGCCCTTAGGTTGGGAACATATTAATTTACTAGGAGAATACCATTTTAACTCAGAGAAAGTAGTCTCATTAGATTCTTTAAGACCACTGAAACTTTCTTAACGTTGTTAAAAACGAGGGATTCGTCAGGAAAATAGGCTTAGCGTTGTAAATCCGCATTTTCCTGACGCTACCCCAAGATGAAATTTATACACCTAATGTTTATATAAAAAATGATTTATCTAAAGCCTATTTTGAAGAAGGCTTAAATGATATTTTAGTTTTTTTCAGTACGTGACCCCGATAATACTTTAGAAAATACGCAATATGTAGACTCATCGCAAGTGTATATCTCCCGTAGAGTCGCCCTTATATCAGGAAAGAGCGAGAAAGTACCAATGGTTGATTTTAAACACATAAATACAAATGATGTAGATACAGATAGTATTTATACCGATCCCTTTATTACTTTAAATGGGGGTAATTCCTTTTCAACTTTAATACAAAAGCATGATATCCCCAATTCGCAAATTAATATGGGAACCGATCGGAAAGGAAAAAAATTTGTTGTTATTTCAATGATAGATAATCGAATCAATTTCATAAATCGATTTTTTCAAGAGCTTAGACTGCTCCTATAAATAATAATTAATTTACCTTCATTTTTTCATGAATTGTTCGCATTCGCTGGATGATACCGGTTTACTGTAATAATAACCTTGGCCTTCATGGCAACCTAATTCCTTTAAAATAGGGACTTGTTCTTCATACTCGATGCCTTCCGCAATGATGTTCAGACCTACTGTTTCCGCCATCATTACAATTGCCTTAACAATTGCCTGGCTATCTTCATTTTCGTGGATATCGCGCACAAAGGACATATCTATTTTCAAATTATCAGCCGGCAATTCCTTGATATAACTAAAAGTGCTATAACCTGTTCCAAAATCGTCGATGGACACTTTAATACCAAGTGATCTTATTTCTCGAATTTTATCTCGCATATCTTCTCTATTTGCAAATGCACTCTCGGTCAATTCAATTTCTATCAAATTTGTCGTAACACCTGTTTCATTAAGAATATCTTTAATGATATTTACGATTTTCGGTTCTTCCAATTGCACAGTAGACATATTGACGGCAATCCGGAAAGGCTTGCACCCTTTGTTCTGCCACTTTTTCGCCTGCCTGCATGACTCTCGCAATACCCATTCTCCAAGAGGAAGGATAAGTTTTGTTTCTTCTGCAACAGGAATGAACTTATTTGGTGAAATCCTCCCAAGATCCGGGTGATCCCATCGAACTAATGCTTCAACTCCAGCTAATTCTTGGGTCTTCAAGTTTACCTTAGGTTGAAAATCGAGATGAAGCTGACCAAGATCAATGCTTTTCCTCAATTCATTCTCCAGTAAAATTCTTTCCAATGATTTGGAAGCTGTACCATTTTGATACATTGCGTATCCTCCGCCACCATGCGCCCTTACGATGGAAATTGCTTTTTCTGCTTTCATCAAAAGCTCGGATGAACTTTTAGCGTGTTTTGGATAAATAGCAATGCCTAAACTCAGCGACAATATATGCGATTGCCCCATTACATCAATAGGTTCTTCCAGGAATTGTTGTAGCTCTTTCGTTATTTGTTCAATGTGTTCCTCATCACGGATATATTTTAAAACGAATGCAAACTCATCGCCTGACAGTCTGCCGATGGTATGTTTTTCTTTCAAAATAGTTTTAAGCCTATTAGCTAAGACAGATAAAATATAATCACCTGTTTCATTCCCAAGTGAGTCGTTGACATAACGGAATCGATCGATATTGAGATAGACAATAGCTAGTGTTTCACCGTTTTTTTTTGCTTCTTCTACTTCTTCAAATAACAAATTTCTAAATGAAGTACGGTTGGGTAAGTTGGTTAATTGATCATTATACGCCAGATTCCGTACCATTCGCTCAGCCTCTTTTCTAGCAGTAATGTCATAGCGAATTGAAATGTATTGATAAGGCTTCCCTTTATCGTTTAGAAATGGAATGATTGTGGTGTCTACCCAATATTTTTTACCACTTTTAGTTTTATTACAGATTTCACCGCGCCATTTATTACCGCGCCCTATTGTCCGCCACATATCCTTGAAAAATTTTGGCGGGTGGTAACCCGAATTAATAATTCGGTGATCTGTTCCAACAAGCTCCTCAACGCTATACTGAGCTATTTTTGTAAACAGCTCGTTAACATACAATATTTTTCCTGTCTGATCTGTAATAGCTACGATAGCCGACTTGTCAAGCGCATATGCAATATCCCGAAGGACTTTTTCTGGGCTGTGACTGCCATTGTGATGTATTAAGTTATCAATTATCTTATTATTTTTATGCATAAAATCATCTCTTTTACTGGAAATTAACCTCCTGGACTTGCTTGAAGGAAAACTATTCATTAATTTCAATATATATCACTACGCTTTAAGCCTAACTTTCTTAAATCCTAGAAAAAATGACATTTCAATACTGTGTATAATAAACGCACAATATTAGTCCTGTTTATTAGCAAAAGAAAGTGTGCCGAAGACTGGACGTGGAATATCTAGTTTGACATATTATCCACAGTTCCTAATTTTATTTTTTACCTAAATAGCAAGGCAGATTTAGAGCTCATTCTCTAATATAGTCAATAAGTCAATAACTATAACGGAGGCTTTTTCGAGGTCCCCAAAGGATTTTTCTACACCTATTAAATCATTTTTCTGATAGCGCTCTACTACTAGTTTTGCATTTTGGTGAACTTGTTTATGCGGTTCTTCTAATTGCTTAAATATTTCGTTTTGCTTTACATGATCAGGTAAATCTCCATAGTACCACTTTCCTAACCGGCACGTTTCATGGGATGTCACTTCATTTAAGTCAATTGTCCCAACACCTAGTATTAGGTTATAGACACGCCATTTCCACAATAGATGGTCTGTTTTTGCTACTCTCACAATATCTTTAGAAGTAAGTCTGACGTTTATCCCAAAGAACGTTTTGCGATAATTATCCATTTGACTACTTAATTCGAAGATCGTTTTTGCGGTTTGCTGAGAGATTTCCTGAGCCAATACACTATTATCATAAATAGTAGCGTTTCTTGCAGAGATATCCATAATTGTAGAGGTTTGTTCTTCACTCATTGCAGCTATTTGTGAAGTAGCTCCGTTAATTTTTTGCATCATCTCGACTATATTGATTAGTGCCTGGCTCGCGCTCTTTGCCCCCGTTACGCTGTTCTCTACCAGTTTAGAAGTCTCTGTTATTTCATCTATTACACTTGAAGAAACCTGTTGTAAAGATTCCATATTAGCGATAATTTTAACGATTTGTTCCTTTGTATGTTCGGATAACTTTCGAACTTCGGAAGCAACAACGGCAAACCCCCGTCCGTGCTCTCCTGCTCTTGCAGCTTCAATACTAGCATTTAAAGCAAGTAAATTGGTCTGATCGGCAATCCCTTTAATTACTTGGACAATGTCTTGCGTATGTTCAATCTCTTGCCCGAGTTGTTTTACTCCTGTAACAATTTCTTCGTATACTTTTCCGACCTGTACGATATCAGTGGTTGTTTTATCTACTACTTTTTTACTTTTCTCTGCGGAATGCACAGCATCGTCTGTTCCCTCTGCAACTTTTACCGCATAATTGGCAACTTCTTGTATGGATGCACTCATTTGATCTGTGGCAGCTGAAACATTATGTGTTTCATTTATTTGATTTTCCATACTATTAATGAGTCTTTTCGTTGTATCTACTTCGGTTACTTCATTTAGCATGTCCGAAACACCATAAAGGAAGTTTTTAAATGTATTCTCCATATACACTTCAACTATTAATTGTTGATCATATGCTGCTAATTTCTGTATTGCAATTACACTTTCCATCATTCGAGCGGGTTTATGATGCAGTTTTTCCATTAAAACGGCTGACATTATTTGAATAAGTAAATGATGCGCCGATATAAAGTTTTCCGCAGTTAAATTGATATGACTATGCACCTGACCGATACGTATGCGCGTCATTATATATTCGTGATCAACTTCTGCTGCTAAAAACTGATCGAGATATTTCTCCATCGTTTTTCTGAGTCTATCAATTGTAGAGTATTTATTAATGATTGCTTGGAGCCCACCCACAGACTGAATCCTTCCGTAGAACTTATCAATCATTTCATTTTTGTAGGGAGCAAGTAAGTTCGCTGATTCCTTTACAATTCGAAGTGTATCCTGATTAATACCTAAAAAGTTTAAGCGTTCTTTTGCTCTTTCTCCCACATGTGACAAGTCGGTTTCCGTAAATTTTATCTGCTCATTCCAAAGTATAGATTTTCTAGAAAAAATACTCATAATTATCCTCGCTTTTATATTATTTATTTTTATTTACGTACTCTTTTAAGGTTTGCAGCAGTGTTTCTTCTGAATAAGAGCTAGAAAGAAACTGTATACCATAAATAAATCCTTCTGACGCATCTTTTTTCCAAATCAATTCTCCATGAATGAAAAATGGTTCTTTTGCTAAAGAATATTCTATAGATATAACAGTATTCGGAACAGGCAAACTAAGTTTGCATGTAAGCTTTGCACCTTTTAAGCTTATATCAACAATTCTAATTTCCCCTTCTTTGCTTGTTACCTCTTTGTCCTCGATTTGAAGAATAGTAAAAGTAGTTTGAATAGGTTCTTTAAAAGATAGTCGGAAACCTTCATTTCTTTTAAATACCTTTTTGCTTTGATTTTTCAAGTAATGTTGACTCCTTTTGGTCAAATATTTCAGGTCAGGTACCTCTATTTAAAGAGCTTGGTATCAATTACCCCTCTCATAAATTTGCAATAAAAAGGACCCTTTTAAAAAAAGGATCGGTTGGACTACTCGTTTCCAGCCATTTAAGAGTCCAATTACAATATTGTTCAATCTTCCATTATTATCCCATTAAAGATATGTGGCTGCATTCATTGCACATCTAACCCTACTGTAGTACGACTTGGAAACTTATTCTATATGTTATAGTGTTTGAAAAAGAGTAAATAGCTGTCTGCTTTTCAGATGTTTAATCTACAACAGCACCATTACCATCATTTCTCCTTTTTTCCCTTATACATATTCGCATCAGCTTCTTGAACGAGTTTGTGGAAGTTTTTTTCTTGCTGAGGGTAGATGGCGTACCCGACGGAAGCTCCGACATTCGAAAAGCTGTCGGCATTTTGCAACGTAATCGCTCGTTGAAGTTTATTTACATATTCATTGGCGATATCTTTCTTCATATCGGGTACGAGAATAATGAATTCATCGCCTCCCCATCTTGCAACTAAATCATTTTTCGTCACATAGTTATTTAGTGTAGAGGCAATTTGTATGAGCAGTTCATCGCCTTTATGATGGCCGTGTTCATCGTTTATTTCTTTGAAGTTATTGAGGTCCAGCATAATAACCCCTAATGATTGCTTTTTTAGATCGCATACCTTTGCAGCCTTCTGAAAATAGTGTTCTACCGTACGCCGGTTATAGGTACCGGTTAATGGATCTCGTTCAGATATATACCTGACCTTATCGAATTGTTTTCCTGCCCACCAAGCGACGCCCAGGAAAAAAGCAGTTAAAACAAAGAATGTCCAATTAAAAGGCAATGCCAGATGCTGATGATAGTAGAAATAACGAAGCACATTAAAAAAAAGAACAATTCCACTTGCCACTATTCTTCCTCTATAGATCATTGCAACTCCTTGTTTATGTATCTTTATTTAAAATGGTAATTTGATACTATCACCAGATTTTATCTAAGTAAAGCATAAAAATCTCTGATTATAAAAAACTAGATAATTTAATTATATCGAGCCTAAAGACACATATTTTATTGAAATTTATAAATTCATTCTTCTGATCTAGAGCACAGTCGCTTTGATACTTCTCATGATTCGCCTCGTTTTCTTTCCCCAGTTCTGCAATTTCCGCTTTTTCATGAGCTTAGACTGCTCCTATATTAAAACTTCCGTTTTTTAAAGATTATGCAACTTCTGGTTGTGTCTGTAATTGTGTATTGAGGCGATCGACTGCTAATTTGCAGGCATTATAAATAAACGTCACCAGATTGAAGTGCAGTTTTGCTTTTTCCCCTGTTCTATGACGAACATTTTTTAACTGAAAGAATTGCTTTAAATAGGCATTCACTCGTTCAACGGCTGTCCGTTCTTTATAAAGCTTTTTCCATAGTTCAGAGCCACGTGCCGGATACGTGTATTTCCGAATATCCGTTTCGCACTTGATTTTAAAAACTTTTTGACAGAGCATATCTTGGCGTAATGGACATGTTTCGCATTCTTTTGGCCATGTGAATTTGAGGGTACGGTATTTTTCATGATAGCTATCGTAACAGTAACTATGTTTACGTATACACGTTGGTCGAAAATGTTGATCAAAACCAATGTTTTCGCCTTCTCGACGGACATTATAAGGAATGACAGCACGCATTTTTTGGTTCAGTACTTGGCGATAAATCGGCTCATAATCATATCCTCTATCAAAAATGGCTGTTGTAAAATGATTCGGCACTACTTCAGCTGCCTTTTTTAGTAATGGAATGACCGCTTTACTATCACTTAAATTACCTGATGACATCAATCGGGCCACAGTATATTTGCTTTTAGCCGAAACAGCTAGATGTCCAGACGTATTTGCTGTGCAAAAATTGAACGAGAGACAACTTGCTGCCTTAAAAAAAGCGCGCGAAACAGTCGAACATAATAGTCTAAAAAAACTCACTTACGATAGGTGCAACAACCAAATGTATCACCCTTGCCATCTTTTTTACCGTCAGTTGCCAAGAAGTGTACCAGTGTGTGCCAACAGATTTACCACTACTCGTTCGGAGCCAGGCTTTATACCGAGCGGCGGGCATGATAGCCTCGTTTGGCAAGAGCCAGCACGTACAAAGCTGGTTCTCTGGCGCAAGAATCATGCCCGCAGAGGCTCGGTGTCAAGCCACGTGAGTTTTCCTAGAATTAGCAAGGATAAATGGCCATTTTAGCGTGTTGGTACATACTTTGGCACTGTGTGGTAAATACCTTGGCATTCAGTGGTAAAAAGTCGTGGCAGTAATCAAATGATGATGAAATTATTGAACTAGCCATTATAGACACTCACGAAAATGTGTTATATGCTGCAAAATTCAAGCCTACTGTAACAATTAGTGAAGGGGCTTATTTGGTACATGGTATGACAAATAAAGAATTAGGAAACGAGAATACTTTAACCGATGAATACGAGAAAACAAAATCCATGCTAACAAATCGCAAAGTGCTTATATTTAACGCTTCATTCGATGATCGGTTAATAGCACAATCCCTCCGGCGCTACAATTTACAATACATAAATTATGAATCCTTTTGTATCATGGAAGAAATGAGGTTCTGGTGCAAACACTTGAAAAAATATAATAAAGCGAATGATTTCTAGTGAACCCTTGGTCTTAAGCTGCTAATCCAAAAAGTTGATGGATGAATTCTTTTTGATTTTGGACAGACTTCCTCCCTTGGAGAGTCTGCCCTTTTTTAATCATGTGCATAGCCTCTATCCCAGCAATAATTCGTTTGGCAGTCCGTAAGGACTTTAATCCAAGCATCGGGCGAATTCGTTTTTTAATAAAGCGATGATCCTGCTCTATGATATTGTTGAGATATTTAACTTGCCTTAGTTGAATGCCTTCGGGTAGCTGCTTTTCTTCTTTTAATTCTTGGATAGCGAGGGGATAAGCTGGGTTCTTGTCTACTGTTATCACTCGGGGTTTAGAAACGTGCGAAAAAGCCAAGGCCTTCTTAAAAAAGCGCTTGGCTGCTTGTTTATCTCTTGATTCACTTAAATAAAAATCAATGGTATTCCCATCTGAATCAACGGAACGATATAGATACATCCATTGACCTTTTACTTTGATATAGGTTTCATCGACTCTCCAGGAATCATTTGTTGGCTTAAGATGACGTCGAACTCTTTTATCTAATACCGGTCCATATTGATGAACCCATCGCATAATGGTTGTGTGGGCCATTGATAATCCACGTTCTTCCATCATCTCAACTAAATTACGAAAGCTCAAGTTGTACCGAAGGTACCATCTCACTGTTAACAAAATAATTTCAGGTTGAAAGTGTTTCCACTTGAATAGTTGTTCCTTTTCCATACAAATCACGTCCCTATTTAGAGTAATAGTGTTAATATACCCTTACTTTAGAGGTGAATTGCAGTTGTTTATATTTTTTTGCACCAGAACCAGAAAAATAATCCTGATTGGCAAATATGCGGTATACCAGAAATTTTTTATACAGACCATGGAAGTGATTTTACGTCCAACCATTTGGAGCAAGTAGCAATTGATTTAAAAATTAATCTAGTCTTTTCCGCAATTGGTGTTCCAAGAGGACGAGGGAAAATAGAAAGATTCTTTTTAACTGTTAATCAATTGTTTTTACAAGATTTGCCTGGATACTTGGGGAATCAGACTCCTACTCCTCGTATGAGTAATGAAAAAGGAGGATTAATTAAAAAGAAGAAAAAGCCGGCAATCATGCAGCCTTCTATTCCTGTGAAAAAAAATGATATGGACTTCGGTTACGTTGCGCCTACAAAACAGGACGAGCCACCTCCCTTGGTTGAACCAACAGTTGTTGGAAAAGAAGTCACAAAGATTGAACCGGCTCAGCCACGTAAAAAGCTGGGCGTCGGTAAAACAAATAGCACGAAAAGTTTAAAAGTGCCGACAGTCATTCACAGCGAAATCAATTTATTAGGTTCATTTATGGATGAAGGCAAAACATACGTGATTTTACAAAAGCTAATTGATAGTTACGTAAAAAACGAATTGACGAATCGTCAACAACGCCAGTTTGAATTTATGGTAGAGGCATTTCACGAGGATAAATAAACAAAAGAATACCTAAAAAAAGTAAGATTTCTACTTTATTTTAGGTTTAATACAAAAAAGAGAACGCGTGTACCAAGCGACACGAGTTCTCTTTATCCGATACGCTAACGCATGTACCAAGCGACATGAGTTAAACGTTTCTATACTATATTGTATGCCCATTATAACAAAAAATTAGACATTTTGTCTAGAGACAAACGGAGGTGCCATTTCTTTTGCAACAATTACCCTCAAACGAAACACTTGATATATTAATTTGTTTCGATGAAAGTGGAAAACAAAATAGCGACCCTATTCGTATGCACGCCGTGAGACAATCGATAAGTATTCGTATGCAGCGACATTAGAAGAGATTAAAGAGAATGATTATAACTTAAATATTCCTCGTTATGTGGATACGTTTGAGGAAGAAGAAGCGATTGATTTACAAGCTGTGACAAAGCGTTTAGAAGAGATTGATGCGGAGATTGCGGAAGTAGATCAGGAATTGGCGAAGTTCTTTAAGGAATTGGGGGTGTAAGGAATGAATGCACCAAAATTAAGGTTTAAAGAATTTACTAAGAGTTGGAACAACAAGAAACTTGATCACTTATTAGTTGAATCAAAAGAAAAATCTTTAGGTGATGAGAATGGAATAGTTCTAACATCCTCTAGAAAAGGATTATTTCCACGTTCTACCTATTTTGATGGAAGAGAAGATGAAAACACAGTTGGTTACTCTTTAGTTCCAAAAGACAGTTTTACTTATCGCCAAATGAGTGATGACCATAAACTACCCGCCTTACCCGAGGGTGTTTACTACATAGCGACCAAGGGTCCGTTTACACATCAGTAGCCTTTCAAAAGGCAGTCAAAGAAAAAGGCATTACCATGTTCCTTCAATATTTCTTTTGCCCCTCCAAGATTCGCAGCAACTAGTACATGTTTGGCTGTGAACTAAGTACTATCTTCCATTACAACACCCTTTACAACTGTTTGCTCTATCCCTTAGTTCAAAGACTACGTGTGCCAAGTCTTTGGTTTTAATTTTTAAATCCGATAAGGTAGATACTCCCCCATTATTTAACCAATCCTGTATCTATAATGGTCACGGTTACAGTAGGGTTAATGTTTACTCGATCAATTGACTTGGGCCAGTCTAGGTTTTTCCATGTGTGATAATCCATTTTTCTTTTTATATACTTTCCTAAACCGAGATTATCTATTTGATGTTCCTTCATAATTTCTAATATTTCATTTATTTCATTTTCTAAATATTCTTGAATATCTCTCTCCATCTCTGCCATTTGTTTCTCATTATTAATATCTTTTTTTCCTTGGTATTCCAGTAAAAATCCTTTGAGTTCAATTGACAAATTCACATTGATATCTTGATTATTATTTAATTCAACCTTTATATTTCTTTTATTCTTTAAAAAACTAAATAATACGTTCTCTTCTTTATTAATTTTAATTAATAATTTGCCCTCTTTAAACTCACCAGTTAAAAGAAAGAAAACTCTTGCTTTTATTTCTGGTAGTGATGTTTTTAACTGATCATCACTAAATAATGCAATACCTTCCGACATGATTCCATCTTCAGATTGTAAAATAATTGGAGCAATAGGATCAATAGCGTCATCTAGGTAATCTCTCGCAAACTTAAGTATATCCATTTCAGGAATGGTATTTAACCTTGCTTCTTTTTTCAAAAGCTCTTCGATAACACTATCAACCATTTGAAAATTGGGATAGTCTTTAGATAGCATTTGTTGTGGGCTGCCTTTTACAATAGACAGTTTTACAGTTGGTCTTAAAACTGGATCACGATAGAATGTATCGATTAAATCCCATACTCCTTTTTCTGCAAGGTTCTCTCCAATTAGAATACTCCTTACTTGACCCAAAACTAGATTTTCATCTGTCTTTTGATTCAAAAATAACATTGATTCCCTTGGAGTATCAACTACAGTAGTGTTTGTTTGCTGTTCTAAGGTTTCTGCTATTGGAAATGAGACGGTTACTTTAAGCTTTCCGATATCCTCTCCTTCCTCAATTGACTCATAACCTATTGTATGAATAAATCCTAACTCCTCAACAATTTTTTGGTCCATACATCCCGATTGCATCAACAAGATTAGACTAATCAGTAAAATTCTAGCCATTACTTCTCCTTTTTTTAAAAATAATCATCAATAATAATAGTGGTAAGAAGA
This sequence comes from Lysinibacillus irui, assembly GCF_028877475.1. Lineage (NCBI taxonomy): Bacteria > Bacillati > Bacillota > Bacilli > Caryophanales > Bacillaceae > Lysinibacillus > Lysinibacillus irui. Next base: position 63,213 of record NZ_CP113528.1, read on the forward strand.
CAGATAGGAACAATTGAACTTTTGTTAAGGCAGATAACAAAATGATTGATTCTTTTTTTGTTACAAAAGGGAGCGTTGATAAATATCCAACTATCAATAATACAAAAACAATAAGATTATCACTCCATTTAACCACCCTTTTTAAGGTAACTAAACTAATCCAGACATACATCGTAATAGTAATTAACACCTTTAAATAAAATAATATAAAAATGATAGAGTCCAATCGTTCAATAAATTCAAATTCGATATATCTCATTAAAGTTACTACTGGGTAAACTTGACGAGTTAATTGTTGTATACTGTTAAATCCATAACTAAATATAGTAACAATCAAATATACAAAGGAAGTATATAAGTGGGCCCAAAAAACATATTTAAAACCGCTTTTCTCTTTACTTATATACGGGAACATAAATAGTATGACTTCAAACCCTAGAAATGCAGTATATAATTCGATAATCCCTCCATAAAAGTCCTTATTTTCATTAAACAAAAATGTAGAAAATTGCAAAAAGGAGAAGTCAGGAACAAAATAAAATAAAAGAAATATTATTGGTGCAGATAAAAAGAAAAATATAGTAGTGATATGAACTATTGTTATAATTCCTCTTGTGACAAGGTAAAAAGCAAGAATTAATGTTAACAGTACAAACCACTGTATATCAGTATAAGGAAAATATAAAAACTTCATAACATATGCATAGTGTTTTGCGATTGTAACAGCAAGAATTGACCAGAATATGCTTAAAGAAATATATAAAAGCATTAGTATCATCTTTGCCTTTGAATTTAAACTCTCAATTGTTTCAAAAATCGACTCACCTTTATTAAAACTATAAATTTTAGCAATCAATCCAATATGAATCAAAACAACAACTGAAATAGGTATAATCATGATCCAACCGTTATATCCAAAATGAGTGGCTATAATATTTGGTAAGCTAAAGAACACTATACCCATTTGAGTCATATAGGTAATAAAAAATAAATAGAACGGTTTAAATGTTTCATTTTGCATATTTAGGCTCCTCCTTCACTTATTTCTTAAAGAACTGATAAGGAGCACGAATAATAGTATCTTTTAAGTCCTTCAAAGATAATGGTGCTATAGGTTTAAAATAATACTCTCCCATATTTTTTAAACTGCAAAGATGAATTAATAAAAGAATAAATCCAAAAATGATTCCAAAGAATCCCGCTATTGATGCCAGAATAATAAAAATAAATCGAGCAATCCTTAAAGAAGCGGTCATAATAATATGTGGAACGACAAAAGAAGAAATAGCAGATATCGAAACAACGATAATGAGTATATTACTTGTAAAACCAGCCTCTACTGCAGCAGTACCAATAACTATACCTCCAACTATACCAATTGTTTGTCCTATTTTAGACGGTAGTCTTGCTCCTGCTTCTCTTAACAACTCAATAATACTCTCAATAATTAATGCCTCAATTAGTGGGTTAAATGGCACACCACTTCTTGACTTAATAAACTCATGCAGTAATTTAACAGGAATAATCTCATAGTGAAACATCGATACTGCTACATAGAATGCAGAAGCAAATAATGTTATTACTAATGCAGCAAATCTTAATGCCCTGGATAGAGTACCAAGTAACCATCTTTGGTTGTAATCATCTGGAGATTGAAAAAATTCAAAAAAACTAGTTGGGGTTGATAATGAATAGGGACTACCATCTAACAAACAAATAACTCTTCCCTCAAGCAACTTTGAAGTTGAAACATCTGGACGCTCTGTCGTAAAATATTGTGGGAAAATAGAAAGCGGCTTCTTATCTAAGTATTGTACTAGTTGGTTTAAATCATTAATCCCTTTTATGTCAATGCCATTGATTTTTTCTTGTAATTCTTTCACTAACACAGAAGAAGTAATACCCTCAATATATAATAAATACATTTTCGTTTGAGTTAACGTGCCTATTTTATAACTAACTACCTTTAAAGAGTCTGATTTTAATCTTCTCCTAATCATAGAAAGGTTTGTTCCAATGTCTTCTATAAAAGCTTCTTTAGGTCCTACAATTACAGTTTCGATTTCTGCTGCTGAAACACTTCTTGTTTTTGGGACATAAATATCAACTGTATAGGCTAATGAATTTTTAAAAATGACTAATGCTTTTCCTTCCAGAATCCCATTAACCATTGAGTTAAGATCTTCTTCCTGTTTAAATTCTTTTCTTCTTAATATATTTATCACTTCATCGTTTTTTATATTTGAAAATGGTTGTACAATATTATTTCTCAATTCCTCTTCCCCTACTAAATGCCCGAAAAATAATACCTCAATTTCTAACTCAGGAAATGTCCTAGTTACTAAATCATCACAATCATCTAGTCTACCCTTAATATGTTCAGACAGATTTTTGTTTATATACATAATAAATTCCTCTCAAAACGTTATTAACGTAAGTATTGCAAAATTGTGTTATTTTTATTCAGAATTTTGTTAAACCGCTTCTCTCTCATATAGTCAGTATTGCAGAATTATGTGAGGTAAAGACAAATGCCCCTTGAAGCCTATCGTACATGTGAAGGAAGCTCTCGATCGTTTAATGTGCCTTTAGGTTATATCATCTTTTGGTAAATTAAAATACTTCGCAATTTTTGGTTTACAACGGTAACAATTGCGTTTATCAAAGCGAGATGCCATGTTTGAATACATAACTTTAATAACTGAAAAAAGCGCTCTTCTTATCAAAGAACAGCACCTAGATTTTGGAATAACTAGGTTAAGTAAATAACCCAATTTCTTTTATTCATCATTCATATAAATCTAATTGATAATAGACAATGTCTAACCATTTTCCAAATTTATATCTGATATGTTTTAATCTACCGACCAAATGAAAACCAAACTGTTCATGCAATTTGAAGCTTCCAACATTTTCTGAATCAATAACAGCAATTAACGTTCTCACTTTTCGTTTCGCTTCTTCAATTAATTTTTGTAAAAGTTGTTTTCTAACCCCCTTTCCTTGATGTTTTGATGAGACATAAACAGAATGTTCCATGGAAAATTTATACCCTTCATTTGGATAAAATCGTTTAAATGTGGCAAAACCAATGACTTCTCATTTCTTCATAAATGTACATCGGGTTATTTTCCTTTACATTTTCCAAAAACCATCTTTGTTTTTCTTCCAACGTTTCTGGCTCTGTGTCTTTTTTAACTTCATCGCATAATCTCCCTAATTACAAAAACTCATCCACATCATCTGATTTCAACTTAATATAATGCTCCATAATCGTGTGATGTGATTTATGGCCAGACTGCTTCGCGATTGTCGGGATATCGGCGCCTTTTTGATACATTGCCGTAATTTGTGTTTTACGGAACGTGTACGGCGCAAATCCAAGCCAGCTTTGAATCGCTTGGTTATAGCTCACTTCACTAATCTGTCGGCTCGTGTGGTTCCCCCATTTATCAGCTGCACCGACAAAGTAATCTTCCGGCATTAATTCACATGCAGCGATATAATTCTGCACCGCCTGCACGCATTCCAGCGTTAGGCGTTTTTCTTTCATCTCGCCCTGCTTCACCATCATCACCTGGACCGTACGATTTTCTAAATCAAAGTCACTTACTTTGAGGCGCACCATTTCCGACGGCCGATTTGCTGTAATCAGGTTAACTAAACAAATGGCACGCTTGCGAATATCGCTTTTTTTGTGGGTATCGTAACGATCAATGAGACGTAGCACATCACTTTGCTTTTCAGCTCGTTTCCCCCTCATCGGCTTTAAGCGTAGATACTCTTCTTGATCGTATAAGCTACGCAGTAATTTAATGCTCCCTTCCTGCTCTGGGGTCACTTGAAATCCGTATTCATTCGTTAACCAATACTTCACGCCGGCTAAGCGACGGTTAAAAGTCGATAAACGGACTTGCTGCTGCGTGACTAACTCATGGAGATACAGCTCTAAAGCATCAAAATCCTTCGCCAATAGATGCTGGTCGCAAAAGGCTTGAAACAAATTGAAGTCCGATTGGTACCGATCCAATTTCTCCTGCCGAATTGCCTGCAGCGTCTCATCCTTTTGCTTCGTCATTTTATATTGCTGCAAAGAAAATAGTGTTTCTTCCATTATATATGTCCCTCCTCGCGTTAAAATAAGTATATATTTCAAAAGTAGAAATTTCCACCTTTGAAAAGTTTCTTTTTGTGTTTTTTATATCTTCATATAAGAACTTACGTTTTTTTTATTATAAAATTTTCAACCTTAAACAACTAAATGTATTTAAATATGCTGCCCCTTGTACATCAGCCTCATTTTGCAATGGCTTTAAATCAAACGATAAAAGGTCACTTTGTAAATTAATATTCGTATGCCCATTAAAAATCGTTTTACTACCATTTACATAGCTTTCCAAAATGTAATGAAAATCCTCAATCTGTGCGTACCGATCAGCGTCACTCGCCTTTAAAGCGGCTATTGCTTCATATACGTCAGATAAAATCGGGTACGCTGTGCTGGGAATCTCTCGAAAGCTGTTGTACTGCAAAATCCCTGCATCACGGTACACTTCACGTAAAACGGCATCTAAAATCGCCTTTTCCACCTGTGTAATGTCTTGCTTCAACACTTGAAAGAAACCGAGAAGACGCTGAATTTTATCTTTTAAAACCATATCCAAATCAACGGGTCCTTCGTCCATGACTTGCTCGGAAAACACTTCTAACGGGTTAATTTTTGTACTCGAATTACTGCTTAAATGGACAACTGTTCCGCCTAAATGCTCGACGATGTTCGTATATTCATTTTCGGGATCGATAATAAACACTTTCACGCCCCAAGCAAAATAGCGTAAAATCTTCTGTACCATATAAGTGGTCTTACCGACACCACTCGTCCCAATGACAACCATATTTTGATTAAGTGTATTTTTACGGTCCAAATAATCAATCGCAATTAAGCTGCCCGTATCTTTATTCACGCCTTCTACATCACTGCGTGGGGTAATCGTTAAAATCTCGGCATCATCAAATGGAAACATACTACTCGCTGCCTCCGTATTGGACTGCTTATACGTGTAATCTCCAAGCAGATTTTCTAAAATCGGCATCGCACTCCAAAACGTTTGGTACATTGCCTTAATCGGGGTCATTGCCTTTAGCTGCAATTTCACGAGCGTATTATGAACAGAATCACTTAGAGCATTCAGTTCATCTAGTGACTTCGCCTGCAAATAAATATACGTGTACTGATAAATGTAGCTCGACTCATTTTCAAGAAATTTCATCAATTGATGCTAAGCTGCTTCAACCTGTTTTTCAAGCTGACGTTTTTTTAGCGGGTCAAACGTCTTCAATACCTCAGCTTGCTTATTTTTAATCGTCTTATTATAGTGCTCAACCATTTTCGTCGAATTGGACGATTCTAAAAATTGTACAATCGTAATATTGCCCTTCTTACGTTTCAGCTCTGATAACCAGTTGCCGTAACGACTTTTTGGGTAATCAATAATCGCAATGACACGAATAAAATTATCACCCGACTCAATATGGTCGGTACATTCCTCCCATGAAAACGGATAAATCATATCTAAGCTCGACCCATCCAGTACGTCACTAAGTGCTTGTTCCTTTTCCACGTGTGGCTGCTGTCGTCGTTTAAACATGCTCTCACCTCCTAGTGATTGGAGAAATTGAGTAAGTGCTGTAACATCTTACGACACTCCTTTGCTGTTAGCTGCCGAGCCTCTACATCATACGTACTCAGTGCATTTTCTAGTTGCCGGATGAACAATAATACCTTTTCTTCTAAATGAATCGCCGTTTGCTCAAGTGACGCTAAATGCTTTTTCGGTATTTTCTCATGCAGCACGACAATATGTGTCTTTGTCGTCATTTCCTGTGAAGACACAACGCCAGAAAATGTATCTACATAGCTCGCAATGAGTGCTAGCTTTGCTTCATTTTCAGGTTCCTCCTCTAATACGGTTAAATAACGATGCTGCCAAAATAAAATATAATCACTAAAATCAACGGGCATCGTAATATCAAGGTATTGCTGCACTTCCTCACTATTTTCACCGAGCGTCGACATTAAAAAGGCATTAAACTCATCAAAAACATCCTCTTGCTCGGTCGTTGTGAGTAAATCTAAATTAATACCCGTCACTTTCAGCAACACAACTAAATAGCCTCGTTTTGTCACGAGAAAATCATTGTACTGTGCTGCAATGAGCGACATGTCTTGTAGGCTCTGCTTGCCTTTATCGAGCGTTTTCGGCTCATCATCAAATACATAATCATCTATTGGCTTTTTCTTAGAACCGAACAACTTTTCCCACAAACTGATCACCGCCTTACTTTAAAAAGCGATCTTTTTTCTTCCTTATATAAAAGAGCTTTTGTCTACTCGTAAATTGATTGCGTAGCTTTATATAATCCTGAAATCGAATATTTGGTCGATGGCGAATCGGTCGAGAAGACAAGAGAGCTAAAAGTATAATGAGCACAATCAGTAATAGCATGAATTTAAACAGCATGAGCCACACATTATGCGGTGGCAAAGCAATAATAATAAGACCGATGACAATCGGTGGCACTAAATACAGCAGTAATTCCTTCAACGTAATTCCTAGAAAAATCCCGTAACCCGACTCTACATTTTCGGGGAAAACAAACTTTTTTCCTTTATGCTCTGCCACTTTACACACCTCGCAAAAAGTAGAAATTTCTACTTTTGTTAAGTAGTTTTTTCTACTTATTAAATATCTACTTACGTGAATAATGAATAAACCCAGGGCAGTAACCAAATAATCGCTGCTGCTAACGCAACGAGTGCACATACACGCCCGACACTTTTAAATACCTCGTTCTTCTCATGCGGATCATCTGCTGATGGCATGCGCTTGATAATAATAAATAAAGCTGCACAAATTCCGACTAAGACCACAAGCGCTGTTAAAATACCTTTAACGACATTGGCTGCATTTGTGAGCTTAGCTTGGACTTGTCCAGCTGAGGCAAAAACGATTTCGGGTGTTGTGAAATAACAAACGACGATGACCAAAGCTGCTCCCAATACTAAGCTCGTTGCTTTCATGTTATTTGTCATACGCAAACCTACTTTCACTATTCATTTCTCTATTATTCATCACGCTCTACCTCTAAAGATGGCGCTAGCGCACGCTCCTTTTCTACTTACTTCATTGCCTCTAGCTGTATTTTCGCTTGCTTCTCGGTTTCAAATGAAGGGGACAGCTGCTCTAGCTCCCCTTGCTTTAATCGTCCAATAAAAATGGCACGCTGCTTTCGTTCATAATCCAGCGTTTCAAATAGCTGAAGCTTTTCCTCATAGCGCCGAACAGCTCGCTCTAATTCAATCCCGTATATGCTCAGGAACCCTTCTAAAAAACTAGCTCCGGCAAAGGACACTTCATTAACAATAAGCCCGCCCTTCACACGAATCGCCGTTACATCTACTTGCTCGACAAGCTTAGCATCGGCTACATTGCCTTGCTGTAAAAAATGTTGCCGTAAAACAAGTGGCTTCACCTCGACAGAAGAAGCCACTTCTTCCTCTGCAAGTTGCTTACGAATCTGTGAAAGTGGTTGCCCCTTCACTGGCTCACTCACCCCCACTTGCCCGTCATGTACAAATTCAGACGCTCGCTTACTACTTAACCAACGTTCCGTAATCAGCACTTTCACCTACTTTCAAACGCTTGATAACCTTATTTTCCCGCTCCAACCAACAATAAGCCGAAATGTAGTGGAATTTAAAGAAACAGACATTTTTGTTACAGTTGTAATGGAATTGTCATTAAAACACTTTATATTAGGAAAAATAGAGAGCAATTTACCCACGACAAAGAAATGAAATTGCTTGGAGTGGTATAGATGATTTTGGTACAAAAATTTGAAGAAAATATAAAAAAGTGAATGATTTCTATTGCCCCTGGTCTTAAGCAACTAACCCAAACAGTTGATGGATAAATTTTTTTGATTTTGGTCTGAAACCTATTAGTTAGCTACTATAAAAAATACTGTAGATTATCATAAAATAGATTTCTTTGAAAATAGTTCGAACAATCAAATCAATTCTTGGATCAAAAAGAATACAATATTTATAGAGAGCTAAAACGAAAGTTACAAATCAAATAATTTATATAAATTATTCGTATTGATTGAACTGAGGACAAATCTATAAAGTTACAAAATCATCTATTTAACCACCGTTTTATAAACAAACTCAAAGCCCTGCTCAAATCAACGTTTGAGCAGGGTTATTTTGATTGTTTTCGTCTATTTACTCGTCTACAATTAATATTATATAAAACGTATAGTTGTAGACAAAAAGGATTGAGTATCTACTATATAGAAAGAAGTAAAGATTATGTCCCGCATCATCGGATACTCCCGTGTCAGCACAGAAGATCAAAATTTAGATATGCAAAAAATGTCCCTTGAAAAGTACGCCCAGGAATAAGGAATCGAACTGATTATGTATGTTGAAAAAATCTCTACACGTAAAACGGAAAGAATAGAATTGCAGCATGCAATGAAAGCAGCTACTAAAGGAGATCGCTTTATTGTTTATAAACTGGATCGCCTCGCACGCAGCACAAAAGAGCTTTACCAACTCACAGATGAAATGAATGCACGTGGCATTGACTTTGTCAGCATTCACAATCATTTCGATACAACTACCCCTACTGGTCGTGCCATGTGTGGCATGCTTGCGATTTTCGCTGAGTTTGAGCGTGATATTATTCAACAACGCACAAAAGCTGGCTTAGAGGCTGCACGAAAACGTGGTCGTCTTGGTGGACGCCCTGCCATCGATACCGAGACGAAGCGCCGTATTATTAAGCTTGAAAGTGCTACTGATATTACGAAGGAGTATGAGATTGGGAGAAGTACGGTGTATAAAATCCTAAAAAAAGTGAGCCAACGACATAGATCCGGGCGCCAACCACTGTTCTTCATCATTTCTTTCGCTCATCTTCCTTAAAAAATGGAAGACAGTGAAAAAACTTAAGAATTTTAATGAAATGTTAATAATTCAAGTTAAACTAACAAGGAAGGTCGCTCATAAAAGCGAACTTCCTTTTATAGCATACGCTGCACCCATTGCTGGCGTTTAAAAAATTGATAAGAGTAGCCTATTACTAAAGAGAATAGTATTCCGCTAATAATCGTCCCTTCTCGTACATTCAAATGACTACTTAAATAAAGCGAGATTGCTAGCGAAAATAGCATATTGAAAATATCGAAGCTAAAACGAACTTTACCGAAATCCCAATTCATTTTTTGATGAATGGCTAAGCAAGCTGCCTCTAATGGAAAGCTTATAAATTGAATTGCCGCAAGTAGACCAAGCATAATACCATTAATAACACTACAAACGATAACGATTATAAGCCGTTCCGTATAGCTATCAAATTGAACTGTATGTAAAATCTCATATAAAAAGAAATTAATAATGGTCCCTTGTAATAGCACAATCGGTAGCTGCAACAGCTGAATGAGTTGGAATTCTTTGCATAAAATGATTATTTGTAAAAGAATCAAAAAAACATTGACGATTACCGCTACTGTGCCAATCTTGATGCCCGTTAGCAAGCCCATACTACTATTTAAGGCTTCTACTGAACCCATTCCAATGTTGGCATGAATGAGGAACGTAGCAAACATACTTACTACTGTTACACATGTAAGTAGCACAAAGCTTTTTTGTATAAACTTTAAAGCATCTTGCTTCATTTCACTACTTTTTCAAGCAACTGCTGTGGTACTTCATTTATACAATACGTCTCCAAATCCATTGCATGACTATAAACACCGTGATAGTCTGAGCCACCTGTCATAAATAAGTTATATTTTTCTGCTAAGGCGCGCACTTTCGCATGATCTATTTCATCATGATCTGGGTGAATTAAATCAATGCCATCAAGACCTAGCGCTACAAGCTCTTCTATTAGTTCATAAGAATCCAGCTGACCAGGGTGCGCTACTACTACCAATCCACCATCTGCCTTAATCGCCTTTACCGCTTCAAAGGCATCGACATATTCAATATCCTCTGACACTAAACCACCATTTCCGAACAATTCCTTATATAATTGCTTATATTCTGCCGTATCTGGATGTGCCTTAGTTATCGCACGCATTATATGCTGCTTAAATAAAATACCGCTCGTTTTCGCGTAGCTTAAAGCTTCCTCCAAATGTAATGAATAGCCTGCCTCTATTATTTTTTTCGCTTGCCACATGCCGTGCGCGTGACGTCGCTCCTGAAGTGGATTACAAAGACCTAATATGTGCTCGCTCTTTGCTTCTATGCCGTAGCCAAAAATATGAACGGGGCGATTGCGCTTAAAATCAAAAGCTGAGATTTCAATACCAGGGATAAACTGCAAATTATACTTTTTCGCCATTTCGATGCTTTCTGGAATATGCATCGTCATATCATGATCAACGATACTAATATGCGTTAAATTTCTTTCGACGGATAGCCTGCATAACTGCTCGATTGTATCTGCAGCATCTGAGTATATACTATGTAAATGTAAGTCTGCCTTCATATTTCCCACTCCCTTTGTAAGCAATATTTATAAATTGTTTTTGCAACGCCATGCTCTATATTTGATGGAACAATAGCATCTGCATATTCCTTCAATGTAGGAATAGCATTGTTTACTGCAACGCCGACCCCTGCTGCTTTAATCATTTCAATATCATTAAAGTGGTCGCCAATTGCAATAGCCGATTGGATTGGTAAATTTAAATAATCCATTAGCACTTTAAGCGCCTCACCTTTACTTACGTTCGCTGGCAAAATTTCTAAATACGTATTTTCGGATTGAATAATTGTTACATCGGACATTGGGACTTTTTCAAAATAGTTATAGCATGTTTGAAAGCATGCTTCTTCATCAATAATTAATATTTTATAAACGATATGTGAGGTTAAAAAAGCGACACTCGGTAATAATTGCACTATTACTTTATCCTTTGCTGTATATGTTCGAATCGTGTCCGTTTCATTTAAAATGTAAATTCCTTTATCTGTATAAATACAAATGTTCAACTTATTATTTAAAGCCATTTTGACAAAGCCTAATGCAAATTGTATTGAAATATGTCGCTCATAAATGACACGCTTTAGTTGGTAATCCATTACTTTGCCGCCGTTATATAAAATAACAGGATACTTAATCTGAAGTTGCGTAATTAATGGCTGAACTGATTGCTCTACGCGACCTGTTGCAATTGTAAAAATGCCACCCTCGTTTTGAAATTGCTGAATTGCTTTTAAATTTTGTTCGCTAATTTGCTGATTTTGATCTACTAATGTTCCATCAATATCACTTACGACTACTTTATACATAGATAAACTCCTAACTGTTTAAATCGCCTTTTCCTCATGCTTCATTACATGTATGCGGTCCGTATTTAGTGTTATGTATACTTCTCCTTCGTAAAATTGCGTTGGTGCTACATCATCAATCAACCATTTCTGCCCTTCAATTTGAACAGTGTAGCGAACAGAGCTACCTAAAAAACTATGCTTGCAAATTTGACCTTTTAGATGCAATGTTCCTTGATGTTGTTGCTGTCTATCCTTATGCAAAGTCATTTGCTCTGGGCGAATCATTAAACTCACTTTTTCTCCCACTGACCAATTATTGCTGCGCTTTGGCATTGTAATTATGTCTGTTGTTGTTCGAATATGAAGCTGGTCGTCTATTGCCGTAATTTTTACCTCATAAAAATTGGCAACACCGACAAAATCGGCCACGAACTTATTAGCCGGTGTATTGTAAATTTCCCATGGTGTACCAAATTGGCAAATCTCGCCTTTATTAAAGACAGCAATTTTATCTGAAAGCGACAATGCCTCCTCTTGATCGTGCGTAACAAAAATGGCTGTAATATTCGTTTTTTGCTGCATTTCACGTAGCTCATTTCGCACCTCTACTCGCATTTTTGTATCTAAGTTACTGAGGGGCTCGTCCATTAATAGCACCTCCTGACCTTGTACTAATGCTCGTGCAAAGGCTACACGCTGCTGCTGACCGCCACTTAACTCTCTTGGATAACGATGCTCTAGTCCTACTAAGCCGAACATATCTAGCATTTGCTGAATTTTCTCCTTCATTTCGGATTTAGTAAATCTTTTTATTTTTAAGCCGTATGCGACATTTTCCTCTACAGTTAAATGAGGGAAAAGCGCGTAATCTTGGAACACTAATGGCGTATTGCGCTTATGCACAGGCAAATGGTTTACACATTTTCCATTAATACAAATTTCACCACCATCGATTTCATAAAATCCTGCAATCATTCTCATTAAAGTTGTCTTCCCACAACCCGATGGACCAAGCAGTGTAATAAATTGTCCCTTTGGAATTGATAAATTTAAGTTTTCAATCGCTGTAAAATTCCCGAAGCGCTTCGTAACGCTTTTAATTTCAATCATATTAGTCATTTCTGTTCCTCACCTATCGTTATATTTCAAATGTTTTTCCGCCTAATCGGAAAGCTAGCTTTGTTAAAAGTAAAACTGAAATCGCAATGCCGATTAACGTAATTGTGACAGCTGAGGCAGCTCCCCATTGTCCATTACTTAATAAGCCAATAATTGTAATTGTGCCGACCGATGTTTTTAAGGAATAGATAAAAATAACGACGCTTAAGCATGTTACGGAGCGTAAAAAGGCAAGTACCATACTTGAAATAAATGATGTTCTCACGAGTGGTAGCAGTACCTTAAAATACGTTTGAATACCCGTTGCACCTAAATTGGTCGACGCTTCCTCTATGGAAGGACCGATTTGCTGTAGAGCTGCCGCATTCGCACTATAGCATGTCGGCAAATTCCAAATCATAAGCGCTAAAATAATAATGAGTGACGTGCCAGTTAACGAGAACATGTCCCCGCCAAATGCAAATGCAAAGCCTAAACTTAAAAATACTCCTGGAATTGCACCTGGCAGTACTGCTAAAAAATCCATCCATTTATTTAAACCGAACTGCTTACGCTGTACTAAATATGCGACTAACACTGATAGCAATGCTGCTCCAACTGCTGCACAAACAGCATACACAATACTATTTGTAATTTCCTGTTGCTTCCCTACAACGTATACCATATTGTCCAGCGTAAGAGACCAATCATAACCCCAAGTTGTTGTAAAAGCACCGTAAACGAGCGTGCCATATACTAATACAACGACAACGCTGACGAACATACAAAAGCTAAATAATAGCCATTTTACCCATGCAGCAATCGGATACGGCTGTAGTGAAGAATCCTTACCCGTAACAGTTACATAAGAGCGTTTTCCAACCCAAAGTCGATTGATTAAAAATAGTGATAATGCTGGTACAAGCATTGTTGTTGCTAGCATTGCCGCTGCCGGAATATCGAACCAGCCCGTCATTTGCGCATAAGCCTCTGTTGAAAGTACAGAAAAGTTACCACCAATAATCATCGGGTTACCAAAGTCCGCTAAAATACTCATTGCCACGACTAGCGCACCACCCGCAATACCTGGTCGGCAGAGCTTTAAAAAGACATCAGTAAATACTTGCCATTTCGTTGCCCCTAAATTGTAGGCAGCATACTCCATTTGAATGGATGCCGCCTTAACTACACCATAAATTACCGCGTAGGCATACGGGAAAAAGCTAATTGTTTGAACAGCCCATAAACCGGTCCATCCATAAATATCAAGCGGGATGCCTAAAAGATGATTAGTAATAATTCCTTGTCTGCCGAATAATAAAATGTACGATAACGCCACGATAAATGGCGGTGACACGATTGGTAAAAGTGTCACGATTCGAAACAAACCTTTACAAGGTACATCTAATCGCGCTATCGTATAGGCGAAAATAAAGGCGACAATGGTGCTTGAAAGCGTTGATAAGATCGTAATAAATACCGTATTAACTAACGAATTTCTCCATCTCACATTTGTCCAAAGCTGCGAAAAAATTTCACCGTTCGTTTCCATAACGACACGCGCAATTGGGTAAATAATTAGAAATGTCATAATCGTTAGCAAGGTGAAAACTAATACCATTAGCAAAGGTTCATTGCGAAGCTTCTTTTTAAATTGCAGCATATTTTCCTTCATTTCACTTGCTCTCCTTTTAAATAGCAGGCTGCCTTGCACAAGCTTATACAAAACAGCCCCATTTCTGTAAAAAATCAGTTTATTTTGTTGTTAAAGGCGTAAAGCGTGATAAAATATCCTCTTTCATTTCTGTTGCCTTCACACGATTATAGTCAATTAACTTTAATTCCGAGAATGCTGGTACCCCTGCCGGCGGAGCGATGTCATCACGTACAGAGTAGCGAGCCGTTTCATTGCGAATTAGCTCTTGTCCTTCCACTGAAAGTAACCAGTCGATAAACTGTTGTGATTCATCCATTTGATCCGTACCAGCTAAAATTGCTGAACCACCAATTTCAATTGCATTTTCTTCTGGAATAATCGCTTTTATTGGGTAGCCTTTTTCAGCTGCTTTAATAATGTCATGTGCCCAGTGAAGACCAATTGTAAACTCACCTGTTGATACTAGGTTAATAGAATCTCCACCAGAGGCTGTGAAGTGATGCGCGTTTGCAGCTGTCTGCTCAAAATATTTGAACGCTTCGTCTTCACCTTTTCGGAAAATTTGTGTCGCTGTGTAAATGTAACCACTTCCGACTGTCGCTGGGTTCGGTAAAATTAGTTCGTCCTTATACGCTGGGTCTGTAATGTCTTCCCATGTTGTCGGCTCTTGTACACCCTTTGCTCCAACTGTTTCAGCGAAGCGCTCATTATTTAAAACATATGCTAATACTCCTGTATACCAGCCTTGGAAATAGTTATCCACATTTAAAAACATTGGATCTAAATCTTTCGCATTTGGCGATGCATATTGCGCTAAAAGCTCTGTTTCAGCTAAAGGCTCATAAAACTCTACTGAGCCCCCAATTAATACGTCAGCTTGCGGTGATTTTCCTTCCGCTTGTACACGTGAGCTCGCTTCCCCAGCCGAGTTAAATAGTAAGTAATCCATTTCGATACCTGTAGTTTTTTCGAAGCTTTCCTCGATACGTGTCATTGCATCTTCGTTTAAAGATGAATAGACAACAATTGGCTCACTTGAATTTTTTTGTGCAGATGTGTTTGTTACCTCTGCGTCGTTTTCATCACCACATGCTGCCAATGCAACAGTTGCTGCTAAAATCATCGCTGTACGGCTAAACACTTTTTTCATGTTAAACATTTAAATTTCCTCCAATTATAATTTTTGGCACGTTAGCCTTTTTAATAGGTTTGCTTCTATTAATGCTGGTTGTTCTGGCAATGACTCGTTTTTATCGAGTGCCTGAATAGTTTGTAATAATAGGTTTGCTACTTGCTGCCCCATTTGTTTACGGGGCTGATCCATTGTCGTTAACTGAATCCAATGTAAGGCTGAGATTTCGATATTATCGAATCCAATTACTGATATTTCTTCAGGAATACGAATATTATGTACGGTTAAATATTCGAGTGCGCCAATTCCTAACAAATCATTTGCTGCAAATACGGCAGTAACTTCATGCTTTTGTAGCAACTGATGCATTCCTTCACGGCCATCCTCAATCGTACGCCCACCTTCTTCGAACAAAGGATTTAGCCGATTTTTTGCTAGTGTATCTACATATCCTTGCTTTCGCATTTGCCCTGTGAAGGAGGTATCTGGCATACTTAAAAAGCCGATTTCTTTATGCCCTAGCTCAATCAAATATTGCACTGCTTCACAAGCAGCCTTGTAATGATCCACATCTATATAGGGAATATTTAGCTGTGACACACCCCGCCTTCTTAAAAATACAACCGGAATTTTGAGTGTTTGTAGTAGTTCGATTAGCTGTTCATCGAAATGATCGGGCGTCAGAATTAAACCGTCAAATTGTCTCGATACGGCATTTTTTATAAATTCCTTCTCCTTCTCCGCATCACGAGCGGTGCTTCCATATACAACTTGATACCCTGCTGGAAACAATACCTTTTCGATTTCTCTTGCAATATCCGCAAAGAAGGGATCGGTAATATCAGGAATCATGAGACCAACTGTATAGCTCTTTTTGTGTATGAGGCCACGCGCAAATGCATTTGGCGTATAATTTAGCTCCTTCGCCTTCGCTAATACAAGCTCCTTCGTTTGAATATTAATATCTGGGTGATTGTTCAGCGCACGGGAAACAGTTGAAACGGATATTCCTAATGATTGCGCGATCGTTTTAATGCTCGGTGCCATAAAAAACTCTCCTTACTATCCTAAATATGCCCTGCCCTATTATCGGTAACGTTTTCGGTAACGTTCCCAATAACAAATCCTATTATAAAAGTAGTTTGTATAGCATATATGGAGCAGTCGTTAAATTCGTGTAAATAAATGTAATGAAAATTAAAATTTATAATCTCCCTATTAATGACTTCTTCTTATATTAATAGCCCTAGATGTAAATGAAATGATGTTAATAATTTGTAAAGACATCGAAAATCTACACAAAAAAAGGAATAGCTCTCCTATGGACATATTTCTCTTAATACATTATTTTGATATCACTTCAATGATAAACTTAGTTGGAGATATAAAGGAAAAGGGGTTCTGGTGCAAAAAAATATAAACAACTGCAATTCACCTCTAAAGTAAGGGTATATTAACACTATTACTCTAAATAGGGACGTGATTTGTATGGAAAAGGAACAACTATTCAAGTGGAAACACTTTCAACCTGAAATTATTTTGTTAACAGTGAGATGGTACCTTCGGTACAACTTGAGCTTTCGTAATTTAGTTGAGATGATGGAAGAACGTGGATTATCAATGGCCCACACAACCATTATGCGATGGGTTCATCAATATGGACCGGTATTAGATAAAAGAGTTCGACGTCATCTTAAGCCAACAAATGATTCCTGGAGAGTCGATGAAACCTATATCAAAGTAAAAGGTCAATGGATGTATCTATATCGTTCCGTTGATTCAGATGGGAATACCATTGATTTTTATTTAAGTGAATCAAGAGATAAACAAGCAGCCAAGCGCTTTTTTAAGAAGGCCTTGGCTTTTTCGCACGTTTCTAAACCCCGAGTGATAACAGTAGACAAGAACCCAGCTTATCCCCTCGCTATCCAAGAATTAAAAGAAGAAAAGCAGCTACCCGAAGGCATTCAACTAAGGCAAGTTAAATATCTCAACAATATCATAGAGCAGGATCATCGCTTTATTAAAAAACGAATTCGCCCGATGCTTGGATTAAAGTCCTTACGGACTGCCAAACGAATTATTGCTGGGATAGAGGCTATGCACATGATTAAAAAAGGGCAGACTCTCCAAGGGAGGAAGTCTGTCCAAAATCAAAAAGAATTCATCCATCAACTTTTTGGATTAGCAGCTTAAGACCAAGGGTTCACTAGAAATCATTCGCTTTATTATATTTTTTCAAGTGTTTGCACCAGAACCTCCACGTTAATCATGTGTCCTTTGGAGATGCCTTTGCCCTCCAGATAAGCAAAATAGGCTTTATGTGTTGCTCCGTTAGATGGTCCAACTTGCGTATCCCATGTTCAGCCCTTACCCATTTAACGAAGTTTTGGCAATCCGACATGCTGTTGGATTTTTGCTTTAACGAATGGATACCCTTAATCCCTTCTTTACGAGCATCCTTTTTTGAGTGTCCAATCATATCAATGGCATCCAACGCAGTCTTCACATCATGTACAATGGACGCTCTTGCCTTGCTATTTCTTGACCTTTTTCTACTCAAAATTTTCACCTCCTCTCAAATTTGGCATGTCTCAATCCACCTTAGGGTGCGTGGCTCCGTTGAGCCACTTACCCTAAGGTGGGGTATCGCATCATATGTATTTGTGTAAAAAATAAGGTAATCGGTATATCAGCTTAAAACATCCGCTCAAGCCTTAACAGGCGAGCTAAAAAGCATGTCGTTGCTTTGCAACGAAGACAGCAAGCTGTCCAATGTTACGCTGCTACGCAACGTAAATCAGCTAACGCTGATAGAAAATCAAAACCCTTTGCTCGTACCGAGCAATTAATAAAACATAAAAAATTTAACAATCTGTTCTTTGTTGGTTCGTTCAAATAAACCTTAGAACCAACGTTCATTTGAACCTTCGTTGTAACGTTCGTAAGCTTTAATTTCTTTTCATACCCTCTTTGAAAACTCCTTTTGTATTTTTTGTTCACAGTCCTCCTTTTTTGATTTTTATTTTTCAATTGCGTAAAACGCAAAAAAACCGAATGTGCGATAACGCTCAATCAGTTTAAATTGGACACTAAATGTCCCCTTATATAATTTTTAACACGCAAAAATAGCCAATAGGCTTTCTGCTTCATCAATCAAACGATTTAAACAGACACTTAGTGCCTCCCTGTTTGTTTATATCCCAATACACGACTACGCTTGTGGTAATTCCAATGTATTTAATGGGTGCATCATATGTTCATTTACGTCATTGCGTAATCAAGACTTCTGATGCCAAAATTGCGTTTAAAACGCTTTTATGCTGTAACTTCTTACGTTATATCTCCCTATGAGACAGTGAAGGTAAGTACAAACAGCACTCTAGCAAAAATTGAATAATCTCACGTCATAAACAAAACAAATTGCCAGTGGAGGTGAGCATAGACCACGCTAGAGCATGTCGAAAAGGTAAATATTTATATTTTACAATATACCATTTTCGACCCTCCAAATCTAGCAAAAACACTACCGCACCAGCTACGCTGGCTTGCTGTACTCGATTCAAAAAGGAAAGAATTCCTATTCCTTTTTGAATCTGCGTTACAATTTAAAAAATCCCCCTTACAAAACTAATAATAGTAATTACATTAGCAATTACGCCAAGGACATATAAAAAGAAAAATACCTTTTTCATATATACAAAACACCTCCAATCTACTAAATGCTTTATCATAGACTAGAAGGTTTCTAATTATTCCATTGATTTAGTTCTATATAAAAAAGCCCACTACTTTTTGTCATAAAGTAATGGGCTTATTCACTCCTCTGTAGTAAATAAATTATCCCTTTTTCATTTCCTCTAATTCTTTTCTAATCGCATTTTCTACAATTTCGTAAACATTTTTATCATGAATGACTGCTTGTATTTTTAAGTCTTTCAAGAGTTCTATATTTATGTCAAAAGAAGAACGTTTCCTAACAACCTTAATTCGTTCTTTCATTAATTCCTTTGTTTGTTCGTTTAAATAAACCTTAGAAACAACGTTTGTTTGCACCTTCGTTGGAACGTTCGCATTCTCTTTTTTTACGCTTCTACTTTGGTCAATAAACTCTGTATACTCTTTGTTTAATGGTTCTTGACCCGATCCCATGAACGTCCATCCAGTTCTTCGATTAAACACATAGCCTGCTTTTTTAAGTGCCTTACTTAACTTTTCTTTCCCTACAGAAAGTTCTTTCCCTAAGTCAGCCAATGCTTTACCATGCTTTAATGCTTCTATAATTTCCCCTATTTTCAAACCAGTACCCCCTTTAATTGACATTCTCTAATATTTCGATAAATATGCAGTATCACCTTGTTAGGATTTTAAAAAAGTAAATAAGTGCTGTGCTTGCTTTTACACAGATCAACCACAGCACTTATAACTTCGATGTCAAAAAAATCGTTAGAATGTTATATGAACCCGAAAAAAATCGAATACATCTTAATATCTGCTCATATCGTTAAATGAGAGGAGATGGGGTTTATTAGAAAAAAAGTCCTTATTGTAGTCTTAAGCATCATGGGGGTTCTTCTATTAAACTTCGGATTAGCAACGTTAAATAGTTCTGCTGAAAAAAACATTAGTCCACCACAAAAAAATGCCGACGTTAAAATGATGGAAAAGATAGAAGAAAAACTGTCAGGAAAATATGACATAAGTGGAGTTAGTATTAAAATACACGTTGATAATAATACAAAAGATATATATATAGGCGTTCTTGGAAATCAAGAGTATTATGATTCAGTGAAACAGGAAGTAAAAGACATTGTGAAAAGTTTAATTAAGTCTACTAAATTTGAAGCTTATAACGTTAATGTAAAAAAAAGTGAAAGCCCAATGGTAAACAAAGAACTGTTGGAAAGACATAATTTAATAAGTGAAATAGGCAAAACTATAGATAACGATATATCTAAGGCTCATTCAAATTACTTTGACAAAATAAATATGAGTATTACCCCACCAGATTCTCCCCCAGAACTAATTATTGAAGTAGATACATTCCTAGAAAGAAACAACCAAGAAACTATTGGCAAGGAAATAGAAAATACAATTCATACAACGTTAGGGAAAAAGCTATTTTCTAATAAACTTGTAAATGAAAGTACTGTTAAAATATACATCTATAACAAACATAAAGAAAAAATAAACACATCTTTTTAAAAGATGTGTTTATTTTTTAAAAAGGCCATTATTTCTTTTACCGAAGAAATAACGGCTTTGCCCTTCACATACCTTTGGGGAAAGGTAGTGGACGATTTACTGTTCATAATCATTATGCATCTGAATTTCGATAAAATCTAATAAAACCAATCAATCGATTACTTAAAGTATTAAAAGTAACTTTATTTTATTGACCACTTTCCATCACAATCAGGACATTGCCAATACAAAATTCGATCGGCTTTTACCGTGGTCATGCCAATTTTTCTTGTAAAATGTGTGGCATTATAGGATTTTTGCTGTTCTTCTGGTATGGCATCCCCCTGTAAATTGGTATGACAGTGCGGACAATACTCTAAACTATCATTCAACAAATCCTGCTCTCCTCCTTCATGAAAGGTTCTGATGGTCGACATAATCGATCTCCATAAGGTAAACATAAAAGGACTTTCATTCGGAAAGTCCTTTTCAATCCCCTTTGTTTTTGATTTAAATATCCAAAAATCCCCTTAATCAATATGAATAATTACCAGTAATTTTCTCATATTATGACTATAGCTGAAAAGGAGCTGTTAAATAAATGAGAAAAAAAATTTTCATCAAAATGTTCGTATTTCTAGTCTGTGTTTCTGTAGTAGTTCTGTCTGCTGTTTTTGTCAAACAATCTCACTCTTTCGCAAATGAGATTAAAAAAGTTCAAACGGAAACTCTTAACATCAGTAAAGAAGAATTAGAACTCTCTAAGTTGATGGATAATATCGGCAAAGAATTAAAGAAAGAAAACTTGCAATTTACGTTACAACATGGGGAATTGAACAATAAACCTGTTGAATTCACAGTAAAATTCCCTGTTGAACAAAAAGTAGATAAAGCTTTAAAAGACAAGATACAGAGTATAGCTTCTAGTGTAATAAAGAAAAACAAATTTAACCCAGAACAAATTAAAATTAATGTAATTAATGTTCTCTCTGAAACACAAGATTTTAAATCCCAAATAGACGATTTAGGTGGTCAGATTGGGCTTAAATTAATTGAAAATAACTACAAAGCATTTGCGATAGAACCTAATGCTTTATCTGAAAAAGAAGCTAAAATACACATTAAATTACCTGTTGAAAATCTTGATGAAAGTACTAAGTTGAAAATACAAAAGATAGCAACAGAAGTTATACAAGAACACAATTTTGATCTATCGAAATTTACGATTAATGTTCAAGGATATTTAGAAGGTCAAACATATTAAATTTACATTCCAAATTGTATTCCATTACTATTACCTGCACATGGTGCATATTGATATGCTGAAGCATAATAGAAACCAGGTTTTAAATATTCCGTTACTGTAGAAGTACCATTAGTTGCATTTAGATATGAACTTGCAACGACTTCATCAGTACCGAATTTAGTAATATCAAATTTTACAGTATTCCCCGGATTACTTTTAACAATAAAAACAACTTTACCAGTTTGTAAATTTTGTTCAAATATAGTTAATGAAACATTGGTACATGCAGCTAAAGCTGAAGCTTCTGTTCCCTTCAGAAGTTTCAGCTTTAGCCGTATTTACTCCTGTAAAACCAAATGGTTCTGGTGCAAAAAAATATAAACAACTGCAATTCACCTCTAAAGTAAGGGTATATTAACACTATTACTCTAAATAGGGACGTGATTTGTATGGAAAAGGAACAACTATTCAAGTGGAAACACTTTCAACCTGAAATTATTTTGTTAACAGTGAGATGGTACCTTCGGTACAACTTGAGCTTTCGTAATTTAGTTGAGATGATGGAAGAACGTGGATTATCAATGGCCCACACAACCATTATGCGATGGGTTCATCAATATGGACCGGTATTAGATAAAAGAGTTCGACGTCATCTTAAGCCAACAAATGATTCCTGGAGAGTCGATGAAACCTATATCAAAGTAAAAGGTCAATGGATGTATCTATATCGTTCCGTTGATTCAGATGGGAATACCATTGATTTTTATTTAAGTGAATCAAGAGATAAACAAGCAGCCAAGCGCTTTTTTAAGAAGGCCTTGGCTTTTTCGCACGTTTCTAAACCCCGAGTGATAACAGTAGACAAGAACCCAGCTTATCCCCTCGCTATCCAAGAATTAAAAGAAGAAAAGCAGCTACCCGAAGGCATTCAACTAAGGCAAGTTAAATATCTCAACAATATCATAGAGCAGGATCATCGCTTTATTAAAAAACGAATTCGCCCGATGCTTGGATTAAAGTCCTTACGGACTGCCAAACGAATTATTGCTGGGATAGAGGCTATGCACATGATTAAAAAAGGGCAGACTCTCCAAGGGAGGAAGTCTGTCCAAAATCAAAAAGAATTCATCCATCAACTTTTTGGATTAGCAGCTTAAGACCAAGGGTTCACTAGAAATCATTCGCTTTATTATATTTTTTCAAGTGTTTGCACCAGAACCCTTTATTTTATGTCGCAATTGCCTAGTGAAATTTTAAAATCTATAATAGCAAATGTCTTAGCAGCCGTATTTATTGATGAATTTAAGACAGTATCAAAGACTTCTCAGTGCCCCTGGGCCTGAATACATTCGCTCTGATGTATCATAAAAACAACCCTATTCCTGTGCTTGTGGCTTCTTCTTTGCGCTCGTTCACCCAAGCAAGACCAATCTCAGAATTTAACCAATTGGTTACTTTTTTAGTACTATTAAGTGTTTTTGCTACCCCATATTCTTGCATGGTACTTACCATCAAATTGAAGATATTATATTTCCCATCCTTCCTTAAACATCTGAGCTCCCAAAATCTAAGACCACAATAATTATTTGAAGTTTGAATAGACACACTTTCTATAGTCTTATCTATCATGTTTTTTAACCCCTTACAGTACAATTTTTTAAGTTCTTCATCATTCGGCATAATAATGTCCTCTAATTTATCCACTTTTTTAGCCACCACCCTCTTGTGCCATTTAATAAAAAGTCTCTTTTTTCATGGTTCACCTGCTTTTTTATGCTTTCCCCATGGTAAGCAACGTTCCACTACTATTGCAATTCCTAAACAAATAACATCATGCCAATAGTTAGGCTTTAATTGACCAATAGTCACCCACTCGATGAAGCACCAATATATTCCTAACCCAAATGCAATAACTGCTATCCGTTTCCAACGTTTTTCACCCGCTATTTTCATAAATTCATTGCGAAAATACCTTAGATAATCCATAGCGTTCCTCCTGTACAATTTCTTTCGATTAACCTACTCAAAGGCAGCAGCACTTATATAATTATTATCTCTTTCACAAACCTTGTAAAAAAATCAAAGTGAAATAAAAAAGCACCGAATAAACGTAAATAAATACGTCTATTCGGTGCTTCCGAATTTTTTAGATATTATGGATATTATATTCTATTAATCCCTCTTTTACCATACCCTAAATTCTAATCTATCATCACTTAATAGTTTTAGTACAGTAAAAATATTACCCTTATTTACTAAGAAATTTAATAGTATTTCGTTCTAACATCTTTTCTAAATAGTAAATTTGTGAAGGCTTAGTCCGGTTTGTAAAATACTGTTTTACGTATGCTTCTGTAATGATATTGGACTTATAATGGATATAATCTTTATTACCATTATTCCAAATAGTCATAGTAACGCATATATCCTTTGTGGCAGCTTCAATTACCATCCAAGATTCATTAACATCACGTACACATACTTTTAATTCTTCATTTTTTATTCCATTCTCTTGTAGTAGAGGTAGTACATGATTATTCAATAAGTTTGCCTCATGTTCAGGTATAGGTATCGATTTTTTGTTACTTTTTTCAGTTGGTTTATTGTATATTTCTTCATCAAAAAGACTAAATTGTTCAAGAACCATCACAATTCATCTCCTTACTTCCTTCACTTTTTAAAATAATTACACTCCCTAAAAGGGCTTTTATGTAGCCTTATATACATTGTCTGAAACCTTATGAAGAATAACATATGAAGCAAGTAAATAATCATTACTTTTAATTTTAATTAAATGGCGTTCCGTCACGTTATAGAAAAATAACGTTGTCTTTGGTTCTCCTACCATAGTTATTCTTTTATATACTAGTCCTAAGTACTGTATTGCATTAACAGAACTTAAATCCATTGACCTTAAAATATTAATGTCTTTAATTACTTTCATTCCCACAATCCAACACCCTCATTAATTGCAATTTTCTCTGCTTCTTTAAATTGATCTAGGTAACGGATGTTTGGAGGGAACACATATTTTACCTTCGCTAACCCCTCTTCTAAAAGGATTTCTTGTACAGATACACCGTCCACAAATACATAGGCCAATAATCGCTGGTACTTATCATAATGATCCCCTTCATCAGTCTCTATTATTATCTCTTTTGCGGACTGTAAGAGTTCTGTAGTTCGTGCCTTGGCCGCTTCAGCAAAAGGTTGGGGCTTTCCAGTTTCTTTATCTTTAATCTCAGCACTATCGATAAGTAAAAAACGAACTTTTATTTGCTCCCCGATACTCCCCTTGCTATTGTCAATCCTTTCGAATACCGCAGTATCACCGTCACTTGCCCATAAAAACTTAACTTTCTCCTGATTAGATTCTAATTCAGGTACTTCTTCACCGACTCCACTATCTGATTTTGCCATCATTTGCTCGTTTACTTCATAAATAATAGATGGCTCTTTCTTAGGACTAGTTTGATCATCCTCACAAGCAGCTAATGATAGGGTCAATAAACTGATTGTAAGTATTCGTTTCCAGTTCATGTCTCATCCTCTTTTCTGTCTATATTCAAGTTCTATCTAAGCATGTTTTGAAGCTTTTGTATAAAAACGCTACTAATATATAAATTTAAATTAAGCAATGAAGCGGTATTCTTTTTGAATGTCCGTAGTTACATCGAAAATTATCTCCTTAACATTCAGGTAAATAGCATTCCAAAAATACGACAATTCTCTTCGAATTTTTGTTTTGACCAAGACTGTTTAACGTTTCGTACACTAATCGTGATATACCGTTACACCGAAAAAGCCCTTAATGCAAGGGCTTTTTCAAACTCATGAAGCTTCTACTTCATCTTGTATCGTTATTTTATTTTTTCCAGTGTTTTTAGAAATGTACATACGTTCGTCAGCGGTCTTTAGTAGTTCTTCGACTGAACCTTGCCCCACAGCAATACCAATTGACATAGTGATGTTTATCTCTTTTCGGACTGATTCCAAGATTTTTTCAGCAAGGCGTTCAGTGAACATGGTGTTAGTCACTAATCCAATCAACTCTTCTCCACCGTACCTAACCCCAAAACCGTAACCATTTAAAATTCTTCGAATAACTTCCCCTGTTTGCTGTAATACAAGATCACCATGCTCATGGCCTTTTTCATCATTCAATTTTTTAAAATTATCGATGTCACAAAAGATAATTCCTATTTCTTGCTGCTGTACTAATTGTTCTGCCTTTTTAAATAGCCAGCGTCGGTTATAAAGGCCTGTAAGGGTATCAGTAATGACATTCTCACTAGCATTTCTCATCATGCTTAAAAGCTGCGCTGTGTGCTTAATATGGTTTAGCACAAAATAGATTGTCGCACCGCTCCAAATAAATGTATCTGTGTTTGTTGTAATTGTTAAAAATGCTGAGAGTGACATGATTAATACAGCTGATCGATCTTTAAATTCACCGTATTTATATCCCCCATAAATCAAATAGAGCATTAAAAAAATCAAGGCTATTCCTTTTACAAAGGGGATGAAGGTAGCTATGACTAGTAAAGCTATAACTATTTTGCTAATAAAGTGTTCATTCAATAACCAGGGCTTTACAAACTCTGCTAAAAAAATGCTCATCATTAAAAATGGGATATAAAAATTTAACTGGAGCGGCAGCCATATATAAATACCAGCTGATAGTAATAATAGTAATTGACCAATTAACAGTAACATGTTTTCTTTTCTAGCATTTTTCATGTTAATGGCCATGTTAAATTGCAATCTTATGTATTGATATAATGTACTCAACACAATAGTTAATATTGGCATTGGACTCATCCTTTCTTTTTCCTGCTCTCAAATTCACTTCTTAGTTTTAAGAGCTCTTCTTATATTCACTTTCAACTAAACGTTAACTTCTCTAGATTCACAATTTCGTATTCCAAATTGTTATCTTTTCTCTTTAACTGTCCTATTAAAAAGCCACATGGAAGTACGTCTTTACCCGCAGCAATTGCTTTCTTTTTTGTTTTAAAGGGGGCATTTTCCCATTCTAATTCTTTACTATGTGCGAATGTCCAATGCCCTTCGAGATCCTGACATGATTCCTCATTTTGTTCCATCGATGATCCCCGATATTTTTTCATATTTATTCATTCTCCTTTATAAAAAAATTCTATAATGTCTTATTTCACTTCTCCTATCCAATACAAAAACCCGCTTCAAAATGCCAATAGAAGTCATTGAAATAAACCATGACAATTGGTATTTTTGAAGCGGGTTCTTCCCGATAATGTATTTAGTTGATTAAATCTTATCAAATATTTTAATATGATACAATCCTATTTATGAACAGTAACAAATATGGTATAATTCATTATTGTATCCATAAAAGGGCGACCAATTCTTAAGCAGTGGTGTTATAACACTACTGCTTTATTTTTCTTTAGATAACTGTTTACATCGTTACTCATTTTCGACATTTCTTTGTTCTACAATGTCTGAAATATTTATTACTCGTTCACCACATGAATCTAACCGAATATATCCTACGTTTTCTATGGCTTGAAAACCTTTTTCCTTGAATCTTTCATCTAATCGTATTCCCACGTTGTAAGAATATGATTTGAGATAATCAATAGGTATTACATGAACGTTGGACATAAAAGGGACGCCTTCATTGATAGCTTTTAATGTACTAATATCCAAGTCATCTAACTTTTTGCCGCTAGCTAGTATCCCTTTTAATCTTTTCAGGAAGTTATTAATAAACTGATCAATTGATTCATACTCTACCTTTCCTTTTTGTGATTCTTTAAGATAATTTTTTAGCCGATCTTCTAAATAAAATACCTCATATAAACGATTCGAAGGTATGCACTGGAATATCAAGCTTTAAATTTACATCATAATCCTGGTCATCTACTTCAAAATCTCCATACGCGTTTATTAAGACATTTTGTTTAAATATCGTAGAAACATAACAAATCTCTTTTGTTGTTCTGCTTTTAGTAGCTTTAGCTATTAAGTTCACTTTTTTAAAAATCATTTTTATAATTCCATTCTTCTTTAGATTGTTATTCAAATAAATCTTTTACATTTGTCCAAGATTTATAATATTTCCTTAATGTCTGACTACTTGGCAGCTTCAAATTCGGATTGAGTCTTCGATAATCATCCCAGCTTCTAACGGTTTTAAGATGGTTTTTATGTGGCTGCAGATACTCTTTAATACCAAGATTTTCAAAACCCTTATTTTTTACCTTAACTTCTAAAATTAATTTCAAACTGTTCCACCCGCCAAAAACTTTTCTTAATACCTGGCTACTCGGTAGCTCCAATTCTGGATGGTTCTTTCTATATTCATCCCACCCTCTAACCGTTACAAGATGGTCTTTATGTGACTGCAAAAGCACCATATAAGTATCTTTCTTGCTTTTATTCTTTCTTCTTCTTTTCACATCAAAACCCATAGCAAGTTTCAAGTTGGTCCATCCGTCAAAACAATTTTCTAAAGTTCTGGAATGAGGTAGGTTTAGATCAGGATGTTGTTGCCTATATTCATTCCAACAAGCAGTTGTTCTAAGGTATCGTTGGTAAGGTAATAAAAGATCTACATACTCATCTCGTTCTTGTTGAATGGTTTTAGCAATTCCAAATGCCTGCTCTAGTTTTTTCTTCGAGCCAAAATGACCACATAAAGTTTGCATACTAGGGAGTTTTAATTCTGGATGTTGTCTTCTATGTTCGTCCCATACTCCTTGAGTTTTAAGAAGTTCCTTATAGGGTTGTAATTTTTCAATATACTCAGCTGGAGATAATGCCACCAAATTTGTCAGTCTTATCACTTCTAATCCCATTGTCTGCTTCATACTATTCCAACTACCAAAATATCTAATGATCGTTTCTAAATTAGGGAGTTTTAATTCTGCGTGTTGCTTTCTGTATTCTTCCCATATCCATTGTGTTTGGATATAAGCTATATGGGGTTTTAATATTTCAATGTACTCCGCCATTTTCATTCTCTTAATTGTTTCTCTATTTAAACCAAAGGCACTTTTAACGTTATTCCAGTTCCCAAACGAATCAATCAACGTTTTACTACTTGGTAGCCTTAATGTAGAATGATTGGACCTAAATTCAGTCCACTTTTCAATTGTTATTAGATGTTCTCTATATCCATTCAATAAATTTACATACTCTTTTTCAGTTAATGCTCGATATGGCTTTAAGTTCATTTTAAATATGAAGCCTCCTACTTTTCTTCAAATAAATAAAAAAGAACCCGCTTCAAATGCTAACCCTGACCATGTTTAAAAAGACCATGGTTTAATGGTTTATTTGAAGCGGGTTCTTCCCGTTAATAGATTAAGTTGTTGGTATTTTACCAAATATTTAATAAATAAACAATGTAATTAGGAACTTTATACATTGATATTTTTATATTTCTCATAACACTCCATTTGTTCACCAACTATTGCTTAGATTTTCTTTAACATCTGTTTTTCATTCTCTGTTAATGATTGAGTTATTGTAATTGAGTGCTCAGATTTCTTGCGACCAAAATTTGAAACTTCTCTTAAAAATTTACCCATTTGATTGCCAATAGAAAATTGATAAAAAATCATCCCTTTATTAGCTTTTTTAAACTCTTTTAATTGCCGATATGTCTTGCAATAAGCATGTTTTTCTCTAAATTCTAGATACTCACTCCACGCTTTTTTTTGTTCATCTTCTGTCATTGTAAGTAAATTAAACTCATCTGCATGAATTGGGAGATACTTTTTTTGATTCTTTTTTCTCTGACGTTTGTTCAAGTTAAAACTCCTTTTCTATTTGGGTATTGTATGTAATCCGATCTGTTGTAACCTCTAGACTTCCAATTCGTTACTAAGTAGCATTAGAAACATGTAATTCTTGTGAAATTTGTAAAGTTAAATTACGATATTTCCAATACTCACTACAGCAACATATAGAATAAACGCAATAACACACAATGTAATCACTGGTACATAAGTTTTTTTATAACGTTTACGCTCAACCTCGTCATCCGCAGATTTCAAACTTAATATTAATAAAAGCAGGTTGATAAAAAAAATGACTCCTGTAATACTTAAAAAAACAAAGTCAATAAACCCCATTATATATTCTCCTTCTGTTACGCACATATTTGTTCAAATAACTAGTTCTTAATGCATTTAGTATGGTAATCCTCCAATCCATAACTAGCCATAAATTCAGTTGCTATGGACAGATATTCTTCCCCGCATCTTGCAAACCTAAAAATGTTCAGTTGTTACTTGTTGCATGATTACGAACTTCTAGTAATGACATACCTTTTAGTGGATGATAGGAAAACGAATAAGATGAATTGATTTCTAGTTTATTGTATAGATGTTCAGTCACATCGTATTGCTTATTATTAATTCTTATTGTCCAATTTGGACCTTCACAATTTTCCTTAAGCATAACCATATTAAATGCTGGATCGAATGTCGGCTCCTGAGTGCATTTCTTTTCTTGAAAACTTTTCTGTTGTATAGTACCCTCTATGATTTGAGAGTCTTGAAAACTAAGCACAACTACATACAATACTGGAATTACCATAATAGCTAATATAACATAAAGAAACCTCATTTCTCTCATATCTTCAAGCACTCCTTTCATCAGAAAATTTAGAGCATCTAATTCTCACTTTCTCATTATTCATTAAACTGTTCATATTATCTTTTTATATTTGAAATGTGATTTACGATTTATTACCTGATGTTCCAACCAGTCACTATTCCAATGTGCCTTTAAAGTTGCTGCTAGTTGCGCTTTAGGGCTAGCATAATAACACTGACAATGATTAAGTAGTTCATCAACAGTTACCCATTTATCAGGGTTACGTTGAAAGTACCGCTTCACATCCTCTATCATCAATGTATAGTCGCTTTGATAATCAAAATCTCCCATCCTATGACCACCAGAGATTGTGTCGTGATAGCCGTCTTTAATATACTTGCGAATATCCGCAGTTTTACGGTTCAATTTAGCAAACATCCCATAAGGTATCTCTGCATAATAGGTACTACCATGTTCTTTAATGACAATTAAACCAATTCCAAAGTGCTTTAGAAAATCTTGTATCAACCGGGAGAAACCGCCTTTTTTACTAGGTACTGCAACAAATACATAATTCCCATGTCGCTTCGCTTCTACAGCTTGTTCTATAACTTTGAAGTTCAACATTTTTTTCATTTCTACAATGATGTTATGGGTTCCGATAACACCTACTACATCATATTTAAGCACTTCAGCATATACTTTTTCACAACCTATTTTATCTAGTAAAAGTTGCTTTACTGGCTCGAATAGATCGGATTCTTTCACATTATCCTCCTCCTGTTATAGGGTAACCAACCTAAGTCCCCTATCGATTCATCAGCTATGTATCTACTGTTGTCTTCAATTACACAAATATATTCCTTATAGTCGATACTCAAAAAATATCCAACTAGTTGTCTAGTTCGTTGTATTCTAGGAAAAACGGGATAAAACATGCCATATACATTTATCCTATAATAATGTTCTGCATCGGATGGACACATATCTGCTGTTAAATCTTTTTTATTTAAAGAAATCCCTCCACTAAGATCTTCTGTAAAATAACACTTAGTTATAGTTGTAGGCTTTATATTCAACATGAACCTATCTCCTCTTGCTCTTTATTGTCTTTGGTTGGATTTACCCCTTCACATTCCTAAACTCATCGTAATAAGGTGTAAGCTAAAAATTTAGCCTATTTATTTTGTCAAATAGTTAAATTAAAGTGAATTAATGTACATGTTATTCCACCATAGAAAGAGTAGGCTTGTAATGTTACAATTCCAAAGTCGAGTGCTGTACGCTTAGCAACCAATTTGATTTTTTTAAAGTAAAATTGATACATTAAGTTTAACAATGCCGCCCAAAAAGATAGAAACCATATAAGTCCAAATGGGAAATCAGTGGAAATATTTAACCAACCTATTAAATCTCCAATCATTGATACGAGTAGTATTGAAGCGCAACTCAATAAAATAAATCTAGATAAAACATTTAATAAAATACTAAATTTATCCATTTTTACCCTCATTTCCGCCTATATATAACATTAAAAGTGTTCAGTAAACAGGCATCTATAATATTCTACTGATGTAGATTCAATTATTTTGCTCTATTTGGTCATAATTTAATAGAATTCAGCAAATAGCTTAACTTGTAAAATCCATACCACTATCAAATGCTACATGTGCTATGTTATGAAACTGAGTTATATTCTCTCCTGTTTCTTCCTTTAATTTAACAACGACTTTTATAAATGCCTGGCTATCACCAAAAACATGTTCCGTGTAACAATCTACGATATCAGCACAATCCGGAATGTTGTCTATTGCCTTGCATATCATTTCCTTAACTTTTTCTTTATCCATATCCTCACCTACACTCTTCCTTTAAATTTTGTTCCTCACATTGTTCAGTAACATTATGGCTAAACAAATAAACTCATAATAAAAAAAATACTGCAAAACCCATACCTATTCCTATAAGCTCATCGAAAAATTTATATTTTTCTTTATCTACTCTCGCATTAAACATGATATTTAAACCAAAACCTAAAAGGGATAAAATTATTAAACCCCATGCAATATTTATTAAACTCATTTTTTATACCTCCTGAAAAATTCCCTTCAATTATTTAAAATCTTAATCTTTCATTTAATTGATCTTCCTTTCCTCACCATTGTCCTCTTTCTATGTATTAATTGAGTAAATTAAAGACGATACAATTGCGACTCCAATACCACAAATTAATAACAGAAATATTGTAACGATTAACGTATGCCTTTCAAACACATTCATTGATTTAATGCCCCCTGGAGATTTTCTTTCAATTATTTAGTTCATCTGTGATGGTCTTGACAAAAGATCAACCTCTTATAGGTCGCCCTTAACATGAACATTAACTTTTTGTGCTCTAAATTGTTTAATTTTCTTCTTTGTAAAACGGATCGTAATCTGATTTGCTGGTTAAATCCAAGTTTTTTCGAGATTCTATGATTCTTTGATAATCTTGTTTAGATATTTTCTCTTCATTTAAATAATTTTTATCTAACGAATTCATATGATTCTCCATTGCACCTTCTAATTGTTTGTTTATTGTAGCTAGCTCTTTGGCCATCTTTATGTGAAGATGCATTAAAACCCTTGATTCACCTTTAGGCTGCTTTTTAAGATCTTCAACTAGTCTTTGCAGCAGCTGATCATTCTGTAGAAAAATAAACGACACTTCTTTTGAAACACCAAATTCATTAAGATAAGCGATTGACTCTGTATATGTTTTATAATTGAAGGCAATAATAGAGGAAATTTCCGGACACTTTTCTTCAATAGTTTTTTTATCCCAGTTCTTAAGACTCTCTCTTAAATTTATATTTACTTTCTCAAAGTGCTTCCATTCAGGAAGCTGTTTTATAACCTGTTTATTTATTTTTGGTAGCACTTCAATTGAGGGTGAAGGGCTATGCCCCCTTGAAACGCCTATAATCATAAAGCCGGAGGCAAAGAGAGATAGTGTAATAATTGGTAATACAGCAAACAAGAACAGATCAATAAATAGCTCAACTAGTTCCATTCCATCCCCTGATGTTAGTTCGAATAGTAATAGAAACATTTATTTTCAACCTCTCTATTATTTTCTTGGTATGACATAATCTAATTATTTGTATACACAGTATGCTACTACTTTATTTATTCATTATGGTCAATTACCTCTATATGTGCCTCGTCCGTATTCTGCTTCTTTGCACTTTCATACATTTTCCATATTATTTCGAAACCATTTACAATATCTTCTCTAAAATGCTCAATGACATAATTCTTTATTTCTAAATAATTAGAGCTATTTCTAGGGTATTTTTTATCTCTAACTATTTGGTTTGCAAAGAAGTACATTTGCTCACTTTCTAATGCATGATTACGTACTTCTCTTTGTCTATTCCTTACATGTTCATGCCTAAAGGTAATGGCAAATTCAAAAAATGTCATCCAACCCACAATTAATCTCCTTTCTCTATAACCTAATTTTCATTTGTTCTTCATTAAGATAAACAAATAAAGTGTTTAGTTATTTTAATCGTTAGTATCCTCGATGGGTTCGTGTTTTCTTCTCATTCTTTTTACTAATTCAACCCCGAATTCGAGTGATATTAAGAGCGTCTCACGTTCTTTTGTGGATAGCGGTATTTGTTCTAAAGTCAAATATTTGGAATTATTCAAGCTATGCTTTAATATATCTACCTTTCTGCCATAACACGTGGCTAACGTTAATTCTTCTATACTCTCATCCGTTCTTCCTAAAAGATTCTTGTTCATGAAAGATTCCCTTCCCTCTCTGAGCTATTAATTAATGATGTAAATCAAAATGCTATACTCCCATTTACCTTCTTACTGTTATTTTAGGTAAAGAATTTCCTGTTGTACAAAAACCCATTTTCCTTAAAATTTTTCATTACCAAGGAGATAGCCGAATAAGCTTCCTTTTTACAATAAAAAACCCGCTTCAAATTCCATTTTGACCATGTTTAAAAAGACCATGGTTATATGGTTTATTTGAAGCGGGTTCTTCCCGGCAATTAATTAAGTTGTAACTATTCTACCAAATTGGTTAAAATAAAACAATGTAATTAGAAAATAAATACATATTTTTAAGGGGGATGTTTTGATGGATTTAACAACAGATGAACTAGAGCTTCTTTTACTTTTGCATAAACAATCAGGAGAAAAAACAGTATTCGAAACCATGGATTTGATGGAAAAATTTGAATCGCTAAAAGATAAAGGTTATATATGCAATATTATTAGTACCCCTACTGGTGGTTTTAAATTTAATATCTCTGCAAAAGGTATAGACCTAGTTGCAGAATTACAGAATAAGTAGAAGTATATATGACAATTTTTTTTGATAATATTTTTCGTATTATAACAATAACTTGGAATGCTCTTATTCAACCGTACTTGATTATCTGGGCATTACTTAGTCTACTTGTATTTTTAAAATGAAGATACCGCTTTTAAGAAGACCCCTTCTACGTAGAGGGGCCTTTCTTATTTAATGCTTTTTGATATTGATATTAACTCCAAGGATCTCTAAGTCTATATTTTGACCTCCATTGGTCCATATCAACTTGATTTTTTAAATGATCATCATACAAATCCCGATAAGCCTGAATCGTCCTTGCAGATCCAGGTATTGCTGGATATTTCTCATTCTCTACCAAAAAAATGTGGTTTAATAGAGCATAATAAACTACAGTTGTAAAAATTTCTCCTTTATTCCAGTCAACGTCTATTTCGTAATCAACTTGATTTTCCAAAACAATTTCATATACATCTAAATCGAGAGAACAGTTTTGTTGAATCTCTAATAAACTTCTCCAATGTGAATCAACACCCTTGTTTATATCGTCCTGAATAAGCGGTAGAAAGAGCTCTTCAAAAAAAGGATTCCATTTGTGAATAATACCTCTTTCCTCATAAAGTAATGCAATTAGCTTTACTTTTTTTCCATTCATGTTATCAAAAATATTCTCTGCAATAAAAAAACTATGAAAGTAATCTCCTTTGCTAAATATTCCATCTAATATAGTAAATTGACCGAGTTCTCGGTAATCCACACGATCTTTACTCTTCGCAGTTACTAACATATATTCCCCTTCACTTAGAAACATTGGGATATGTCTCTCTGTAAGATCTGGCGTGGCATACATATCAATTGTCACCATATCAAAGCAATTGCCTAGGTTCTTACTGAATCCTTCCGGTAAACGCCAACCAAAATCAATCATTTTAGAAACCATTTTGCAGCTCCTATCACTCTTTTTAGATTTACTCATTACACTAAATATTCTTCCACATGTTTTACGTTCTTCTCTTGCGCTTTCAATTGATCCTCTATAATTTTCTCAATATCCTTTATGGCAATGTTACGAGCTGCATTTAAGTCCGCATTCGTCTCATGCCCACAATTTAGACATTTAAAATCAGCTTGCGTTGGCCGCCATATTTCCTTTTTGACATCCTTATGAATAAATCCGCATTTATTGCAACGCTTAGATGTATAATTAGGCTTCACTTTTACAACCTTGATACCATGTTCTTTGGCCTTGTCTATAATTTTTTGTTGCAAACTATAAAACGTCCAATCTTTTAAAAAAGCATTGTCTGTTGTTATACCTGATAAATCTTCTATCTGGATGGTTCCGCATTCATTTTTTAACGCTTCATTCACTATAAAGCGCGACCACGTATGGTTTTTTGTCTCTCGATAGTTGTGAATTTTGTTAGAAATTGCATCAACCGGCTTCATTAACTTTTTTCGGCCACTTCCTCGACTACCTTCTCCAGCCCATTTACGTGAACGTTGCAAACGCTTTTTGCGGTCATTAATTTGCGCTACAAAATCACTTACTTCTTTAGCATCCCCTACATATTGGCGGTAAAATTTATCCTCATTAATAGCAAGTACTGCTGGCACAGCGACTCCAATATCAACGCCCATTATTCGATTTTCATCTAATACTTTCTCAGCTTCTTTTTCAAATTTATATGTAAGCAAAAGATAAAATTTGTTTTTCCGTTTGTAGATACGGCTATCACTCATTTTGTACTCCCCATTAATGATGCGATCCAAAATTTCGTATGCACCATTCCCCGTAATTAACGTCACTACGGATTGACCTTTGCAATTTCGCTCTTTTGCTCCTTCTTTTGATAATAGGGACAGCTTGGCATTGTATGTTTTATTGTCTAACTTGGTTATGCCTTTTATTTGAGATACTCGTATAGGGAATGAACCATTACGACGGTAAATCTGAATGGACTGTTCACCTTTCAAAATCTTCACTTTATCATTTTTAAATTTTGTGATTGCTTCATTAACAGCTGAATCGACTATAGAAGATGATACGAATGATCCCATTGCTTTTAAAAAACCATAAACATCAGGCGACAATGTTTTCCCTATGATTTCCTTCTCTTTGGGATATTCGCCAAATCGCTCATTATAAGAAAATGAAAATTGTTGCCAATCATAAGCCGCTGTTGTAGCTCGGTTCTTGATTAACCAAATAGCATGTTGAATGTCGCCTAAGAGATTATAAAGCTCTTTATCATACTTTATTTCATACTTCATTGTTTTTACAATTTTAATCATCCAAACACCCCTCTAACGTAAAGAGTGCGAATGGACTAGTATTTTGATGTTTACTTCGCATTCGCACTTCAAATATTTTTTTGATCTTCAATATACACACAATAGTAAGTTGTATCATTGAAATAGATACGTATAGTTTCAAGAAAACTCACTGCACAGGTATACACATTAGTTTTGACAGGCGTTGATTTGCTAGATTGCGCAGCGCCAAAGGCTCACTGCACACATACACTTGTAAATGACAGCAAAGTAAATATCAACTATAGTATGGTGCTTACAGAGTGCCGCAGCCTCCATATACGCTGGTGAGTCAGCGTATAGTTTCTCTTGGAGAATATAAGTAATTCGTGATCCCGTATGAAAAAATTGTGGATAAGTTTTGCAATCTCACTGCACATTTACACTTCTAAGTTGTGACAGCAATGTATATCTATCAACTTGGTATAGTGCTAACGGAGTGCTGGTGCCCCCATATACGCTGGCGAGTCAGCGTTAACTTTTATTACAAGCGGTATTTTTACAACCAAATTTATTAGTTTTTAGAACAATTGGATAACCCAACTTTTTATAGTATATATTACCATTGTACCGGAATGTACGTTCTAAATAAAGGAATAATTATTCTTAACAAGATCATTTATTCTACTACCAGCAACTCGCTTATGTCCTTGAGTTTGTATTTTTCTGTAATAGAAAATAAAAAAGCTTAGGAACTAAAATTTATTAAAAGTCAATAACTAATTCATTTAAGTTGTTATCTCAGTTAATTTATTAGAATGTTGCACATTTTAATGATTATTTTAGACGACATCCATCTATATGATGTCGTCTTGTTCATTTATAAAAAAGTCTAACTAAAAATCCTATTCAAAGAGATTAAACTAATGCAAAGAGTTTAATTTAAAAGTGTGGTATAAACGTTGATATTTATCATAGAAAAAGACCCGCATTTTGCAAAAAAACTGGTAAAATGCGAGCCCTTTTATTATTAAGTATTATCATTTTGTAAGAAAGATGCTATTAAAACTTATATCATATTTAACCTTGGGTATTTAAAAAATAAGTTTTTATATTTCTTCTATCAATTCTATGATTTGCTATTTCCACTGTTAGATCTCTTAAATCCCATTGTTCTAATGGTTTAGTTGCTAATTTCGCAAAGAAACTCTCAACATTATTCTTTAATTCCATTAAACTGCTCTCATTTAAAATAACTAAATTTGAGGGTCCGTACGCTTCTTTGTGCAGCTTTCTAGAAGGATGAACTAATATTGGAACTCCAGACTTCCCTTTATACTCGTCATCAAACCAATTCATATCCTCTGAAATTTGCTCTGTCTCAGACTTATAAATACATTCTCGAGATAATTTGACCTCATTTTTTGCTTCAATAATTAAATATTCATCATCAAAAATATTCCATAAAACATCTGGCCCTACCCCATATTCGGACTCCGGCTGATGTGCTTCAAAGCCTAAACTATTGCCTAAATCTGAAAAAGCCTTTTCGAAAAGCGTTGATGAATCATGTTCAAAAACTAAATTCCCCAATACCTCTGACATATGAAGGATAACAGCGTTAGGTTCACTAAAGTTACTTAAAAATCCTTTAACTTTTTCAGCCTGTACTGTTGTCTTAGTTGTGAGTTTTTTATAACTAATACCTGTCGGTGGTTTAAGTAAATATGGATTCTTTATATGCGCAGCTAATTGTAGTTCCATTGATTTTGATTTATCAACTTTATAAAGGTAAGAAGCTGCCAATTGTAAGAACCATCCCTCATCACCAGCATCACCGTTACTTAATTTTCCAATCTGTGTTCTTAGACTTTCTGCTGCCTTTAAATACTGTCTAGATAAAGCAGAATTAAACGCATCTCTTTCTAATCTAGCTGATTCAATTAGCTCTTTATTTATTTGTGGTTTAACCGATTTACTGATTTGTTTTTTGTGTAACTGAACCCAGTTCGAATCCCTATTTAAAACCTGCATCATTGCTTCACCAATAGCTTTAACGGAGTCTTTTCCTGACTTCTTAATTAAATCTACTATTTGTCCCCCCAAATTTATTTGATTTACAGTTTGTGGAGACATAAATGATTGGAATTTTTTTGTAGAAACCTTTGAGACAAGGTCATTTCCTAATAAGAATATTATTGCATAGTCATTTACTGAACGTACCGCTCTCCCTAAACCTTGTTCAATTTTTTGTGCTTGACTCATTTGCATTGATTTAGAATTTGGTCTTGCAAATATATTAAAACGTTCTAGTAGCGTTGTTGAAATAGGCATTCCGTCTAATACAAGAACCCTACAAGAATTATCTGATAGATCAACTCCATCATATCTATTTGATAAAACCATATGGTTATTTACACTGGTATAAAGTTTATCAATTTCTTTATTAATATTCGCTGGTTTTGGTTTAGTAAATCCTGCATCTATCCAGATTTTTGCTTTTGGATCTGAAGTAACCAAAGTAACAATATTAAATCCATTTGTGTTTCTTAATATTTCTGTCCAAATCTTCGTAGTAAGTCTTTTATCTACATTAAAAGGTGATAAAATTAGTTTTTCTCCAACATCACTAAATGTTTCAGATTGTATTGGATTTAGAACAGTATTCAAATTTATATCGAAGTCTTTTATAAGTGCGGTATCATCATTTAAAGTGGCAGACATGAAAATTCTTCTTTTTGCTCGCTCATAACCAGGAATCATATGAATTGGAAGACACTTAGGAACAATTTCAATAGAATTAGCAGATACTAATACAAAGCAATATTCCAAATAGTCTCTTACCAAGGCCCACTTAAATTTCATTTCTATATCTGCATCATCAAAATCACCTAATAAATTGGTTACCTCAGATAATTTTTCTAGCCAAGACCAATATGGAATCATCATTATTCCATATCTATCTTTTCCTTCAAGTATATCTTCTGCCGAACCAATAGCTTGTTTAATCAATGAATCCTTAAAAAGAGGAATTAGTTTCTTATAATTTTCTGTTCCAACCTTAAAACTCAATGTAAAAGTTTCTCTAGCCTTAACTAACGCTGCATGCGCATCATCTATAACTAAAGCACCGATTTCTATAATATCTCTCGATGTATCTCCATGAATTCCAAAGATAGATCTTGCGTTAAATAATTTTTGAAAAGTTGTTACTAAAATCGCCTCTCCATTTAAAAATTCCAGAGGTAACTCATTATTCTCATCTATTTTTACACATTTGATACCTAAATCTACAGCATCTCTAATGACTTGTTCAATTAATTGATTGTTTAAACACAAATATAATGCCGGCCCTAGTTCTTCATTTATAGACGACTGTAACTGTAGTAACCCAACAGTAGTTTTCCCTCCACCAGTATTCATTTTTATAACAGTATCTTTTTCATTTCTTTTTGAAAACCATTGTTCAAGAACCTTTTCTTGATCGCCTCTTAGATATGAAAATTTAGATTGTCTTATACTTGATTCGAAAATTTCCTTAGGGAATATAGGTAAATCATCATCATATTTATTTAATAGTTCACCGAAATCAATCATTTTGGCACACCTCTCAAAAATATTTGTAATATAATAGTAACACAATACCAATATATAACATATTGAATTTTGAGCTATTTAGTATTATTAATAGGCTGAAATTATCGTTATCACGATTAAAATAACGGCCTACTGAGTTTCAATACATTTCGTTAATAACATCAAATAATTTATTTTTTCATCTTCATAATTTAAATCACGTTACATTTTATTAAACACTTGATAAAATCGGGATTATGGGAACATTAACGAATACTTTTAATCATCGAATGAAGAAAAGGATTCTAGATGTTTAGGAAAGAATAATTATATTAACTTTAAAAGGTGGTGAAATACATGGTATCTACAAAAAGTGAAATGATAACAAAGTTTGAGGAAATTCTTGATAAAAATTTTGATAAATTTAAAGAGACTTCTCAAAATGAAACTAATCTAATTAAAACATATCTTATAGAAAATCATTTATTTAAAAATGATGAAAACAAAAATGATAACATATCTACTTTTTTAAATGATTGGATATTAAATTTAGAAAAAAGCCCCTCGAAAAGCGAATGGAATTTAAAAATACGTTCAACCAATGATTTAAATTTGATAATATTGGATTCTAAATTCGGGGAAATATTTATAGACATTACGGATACTCGCTTTTGGTCTATTAACACTGCAATTAAAGCTAAAAGTTCTGATATGGTATTCAATGAGCTACTGCGTGAAGAATCTATGGATAATATTTGGCTACCTAGCTCTTTCATAAATTCAATGAATATGTTTGGTTCAATTTATGGCATAGGTGTTTCATATAATGAGATTTTAAATGATGATGAAAATATTGTTTCCTCATATTTATCAAATGAAGATAAGCTTAAACTTAAAATCAGAAAATTCAATGCATCAAAAATGTTGAAGATACTCCAAAAATCTGAATTTAAAGAAAATATAGCTTTAGATCGAATCTCTATATTGAAAACCGATTCATTAAAAGATGACGATTTCATTGTAGACGATATTACTTATTTCGGTAAGTTTACTGCTAAGGGAACATCCTATTCTAAGCATAGTCAACTGGTATATGAAATTTTCAGTAACTATCGTGATAAACTTCAATTCTTAGAAGACAATATAGCTTTTAATTTCAATTTAGATGAACAGCAAATAAAGGGTCAAATAATCAATATCAAATTTCATCGCAAAGATATTATCCTTTCAAAACTTGTAGATGTACTTTCTTCAGGAAATAAAGTATTTAAGCTTTGGGGAATTCCTAAATGGTCATCTGAAGAATATTGTTCATTAAAAGTTGTTGATCTTCATGTAGGTAATTTGGGAAAAAGTATGCAGTTAGATATCACCCCTAATAATATAAGGGTTATTTTCCCACACGGAGCTTGTGCCAATACATTAGCAAGATTATTAACAAATATTCACCAAAATATTGATGCTACAGCTGAATTAATAACAGGAGGAAATCCATATGACTACTTTATCCTCAATGAGTCCGATTGATATAAAATATTATACAGAAATTGAACTACTCAATTTAGCAATTTTAATGTGCCTTGAAAGCGATACAAATGGTGTAAATAATATTCTATACAAGCATAATTATAAAATTGTTTCTATTGATCGTTCTATTTCAACTGCTGTTGGTACTGTAAAATATGATATCTGTTTAACTTCAACGCAAAAAGAACTGACAGTAGGCATAGAGATAAAGGGCGATCGTGCATCTAATATAGACGAAGATCAACTAAATAGATATAAAAATGTCCCGCTGGAACAATTTATTTATCTAAGTGGTATTCCATCACAAGATTTAAATGCTCACAAAATGGAAACTGTAATAATGGTTAATTCACCAAGACTTTCTTATGTAAGAGATAAATTAGAGCAGTACGGATATAAATTTTCAATATTAGGATTGGATTCTAATCATTTAACTGCTTCACTAGATGAAATTCATACGATTGATCAAGCTATCGCTCATGATATTAATTCCAACCCTAATATTCTATCAACTATTACACCACCATTAATTATCAAATTTGATAAAGAGTCTGATGAAACTGTCATAGCTGCAGAAGTCATACCCGAGATTTTCCGAATACTATTAGAAAAAAGGGATACGTTTACTGTGGATGAAATAATAGAAAGTACATATTGTTCAGTACCCTATTTACTAAATATCGTAGGGGCTGACATTAAATCTTCCGTAAATAATAAAATTAAACGTTGTTTAAGAGACTTGTCTAAATTTGAGTTAAATAAACATCTTATTTGGGATAGT
Source organism: Lysinibacillus irui (assembly GCF_028877475.1). Lineage (NCBI taxonomy): Bacteria > Bacillati > Bacillota > Bacilli > Caryophanales > Bacillaceae > Lysinibacillus > Lysinibacillus irui. The sequence continues at coordinate 105,945 of NZ_CP113528.1, forward strand.
ATAGATAAACACTGGGAACTTAAAGGTTTAGATTATTCTACCCCTGCAAAACTAGGAGAAAAGCTAAAAAATGTTCACAATAAATATATGGCAAGAAAAAATAATACTTCTCCAATCCATGAAAACTTAGATCAACTTTCTCTTTTTGATTACGAAAATTATTAAATTTATTGGGAGTGTCTAATCTTTTTTGCATAGATATTCCTCTCTCAATCTATCTACTACACAATATCCTTGAATTTAATTGAAGGATGTTTAACTTTTATTACTTGTATTTTTTGTCTATCGAACTAATACAAAGTGAAAATATGATAGGTTGTTTAATAAATTGGTTAAAATTTTGCTAAATCATCCTGTAGGTAAACATCGTTTAATGAATTTACTTCAAATTCTTTCATTACATCCACTACGCCTACATCAGTCATAGAACGACAGTTATCGTCTTTTTTATATCCCGTTGTTTTATTGAAATTGTTCGAATTGATTAGCTTTCCATCGTTTTTGATTTTCTGCTAGGTATTGCTCAACTGCTATTAATCGATTCACCAGCTCTTCTTTGGACAACTTCAAATACTTCGTTTTTACGGCATCTAAATCTCGTTCAGAAGAGATTCGTCTTGTAGTAGATTCATCCCATTTAGGAGGTGATATGGGCTTTTTACGTACCTGATTGACTTTATAAGTGCGGCTATGCTTTTGATAATACGCATACAATTCATCATTACGTTTAATGGTATTTGGATGAATCCCTTTCCCTTGAGGGTCAACTTGTTTCGAATGCTCCCGAATCGTGTGATAGGTTACTGGAATCTCTTGTTTCACGAGAAAATCAATCGTAGCCATGCCAAGGGAAACAGAACGTTCCTTCCTTTGTTGATGTACTCTATCCAGCCATGGGCGTTTATCGGAATGGATTGCGCTTTGTGATTGGTGCATACTGACGTTCCTCTCTATACTTCTTAATCAAGTTTATCTCTTTCAATTCGATTTTCGCTTGTTTTTCCATTTCCTTGGCTTTCCGTACTTCGACCTCTAATCCTAATTGTTTAAAACGCATCTCCATATCTTTTGATAATTGAATCACCTCTAAAAGATCGTCCTCTTGGTCTGGTTCAGGTACTTTTGCTCGACAGCCCAAACATTGCATTTTAGTCGGACAGACAAAATCTGCCACACATGTCCCACCTAATACTTTGTTGAATACACCTATCTTTTCCACGTAGGTATCTAATTCTTTTTGTAGCTCTTGTGGACTTCTTATATACGCCTCATCAATGTCTACATAGCTTGCAATCACATCATGTAGCTCGCTGACGGATGCTGCAATTTGTGTAGGGGTAGGGGCTGAATAATAGCCTGTTACTTCCAAATCTTTCTGGTGTAGTATTTTTGCAACAATATCAATTGGCATCTTTTGACGTTGAACAGCCTCTGTCGCAAAGGCATGACGCAAAAGGTGTGTTTTGATAGTTACAGACTTTCCGTTTTGTGTTTCAAAAATCAAACCATGAAGAAGGAAACGGATACTACTATGTAGTGCACTTTTTCTAATACTCTTACCAGCATATTGAAAGTAATAGGGTAACGGTTGAGGGAATAGATGCCTTCGTTCATCTCGATATGGAACACTGGGGATTCTATCATCCTTATAATGTTCTCTCAACATCCTTGAGACAGTTTGAATATGCTCCATTGTTTGCTTGCTCAAATAATATTCTTCTAAGGTATCTCTTCCTTTAGGTATGGCTTTATAGGAATAGTGGAGCTTGTTGTTGACTTTTTTTACTTGGATACACTCTTTTGTATTATTGATTTGAAGCAATTCATTAGCCCTTGCACCTGTTGTAGTTAACATATCTATAGCTAATAACCCAAATGTACAAGCTGTATAAAATGGTTCTACATCTATGAGTAAGCCTTCGGCTTTGTCTTTATGTAAAGTAATAAATGTTGATGGGGTTAGGATACCTTTATGCCTAGAATTGAAAGGTGTAGGCTTCGATTCATTCTCACTTTGATACCCCCATAATAATAAAAAATTTAAAATGGTAGAATGTTCTTCTTTGGGTCTACTTTGATACCATATTCCTAACATATGATGTTCAATTAATTCATTGAACCAAAGACCATTTGCCTCCCAATCACTTGCTATTGGTTCTGCACAAATAAATTCAAGGAAATTCGCATTATTATCATTAGAATAAATCCCTTTTCGTTGTGTCGCTAGTTTAATAGTATTTTCTGAAAAATCGGCTTGATGGTTCAGTACAAAGGAAGGTTTATCCCATAAACGGAAATGAAATCTTTCATTAATACGTTCAGGTTCATCATAATAAAATTCTATTGGTAGAGATAATCCTTCACTTTCAACTTTTTTTATTTGTTGATAGAAAGCATCCCTTAACCTTTTCATCTGATTCCAGCGGAAATTTGCCTCACGTATGGTAGGAAGATGAGGGACAATCGCATCGGTCTCATCCTTACGAATAGTTTGAGCCTCTTCAATCGCTAATTTATTGAATGCAAAAACTCTTACATCAAATGAAAAAGGTGACAATACATATTGTTTATAATATTCTTGATCATCAACAGAAAGTTGATTATAAATCCATTTATTCACATTGTATACAGATGCACTATAATAACTATATAACTTTGCTCTTTTGTTATTCGAATCATGCGGTAATACATCTCCTTTTAAATATTGGTACAGATGAATATCTACATCAAACTCTATCATTTTTGTTAAAGAGAATAATGTAAAAATATCTTTGAATCGTGTATGTAAAGTTGATATAGTATTATACGAAGTTATAATATCCTTGTTCCGATCTGTTTCAATCAATAATATTAATAATAAATGATTTTTCCAATCGTACTTTAAACAATTATTGTGAAGATAGGTAAAAGCTCGTTCGTCCATTTTGTCGATTAAAAATTCGCCTCTACTGTTTTGTAGACACATTAATTTTTCATCCATTTGCCCCATCCATTTTTCATACCATTCAGTTAATGGAAATGGTTGTGTCATATCAATCAATTTTATTCCAACCCTTCTAATAACTCTTGTAAATCTTTATCTATTAGTTCAGCATGTATAGGTTTGAACAGTTGTTGTTTTGGTTTTAATTTTTTTGAAGGTTTAAGTTGTTTATTATATGCTTTCTCTCTTCGCTCCATCTGCTCTAACATGTGTTCATGCGCTGCCCGATGTTGCGCTTCATCAAAATGATGTGCATACACATGCATAGTGTCAGGATTTTTCCACTTCATATATTGGATTAATTCATTTTTCCGTTGCTGCACTTCAGCATCATTTTGGGATAACCTATAAATCTCTCGTAATCGAGAAGTGACAAACCAATGCCTTGCTTTATGTGGATTTAAACATAGTTTATTTTCTTTCATTGCTCGGTTCCAGTGATAGTACCAAGCATGATAAGTGAATGGCGTCCCATTGGTGGATAAAAAGAGAGCAGCTTCATCTGGTAATTCATGAAAATCCAAATGATCTTTATCCACGGCCTTTCTTTCAGTTTCAATGTAATGAAATAAGCGTTTCACCGTATCTTTACTAAAGCGTAGAAACTTTATTTTCCGACCATAACTCCCTTTATTAAATGTCATAACTTCTTGATGACTTTTACGCTGTCGATAATCTCCAACCTTTAGTTCGATAATTTCAGAGGCTCTTGCCCCCGTCTCAAATAACATTCTTGCGATAATCATTTCACGTTGTGACCAATGGACGTGTTGTCCAGCTTTATACACTTGATAGGGTAGATGAATGTCATCAATAATTTGTGGTTGCCATTCATCATTGATGATTTTGAAATAGGAATCGGTTACCCTGCGATGAGCCATTGGTTCTTCTGTTCCAGCAATGGAAGCTATTCGAGGTTTGTCATTTCTAACACCTCTTACTTCTTCTTTGTAAGGTTGCAAGATAGCTTGCGTATCAATGAAAGGATTATGATAGGGATATTGATTTAAACAAATCATCGATTTATAAAATGACTTGAGTGCTGATAGAAAACGGCTTATTGTGTTCGGGCTTTTATTGGTTAATTTCACAAAACGAAAGGTATCTTTATCATGAATCTTACAATACATTTTTTCCATTAAATACGCTTCAACAGCTACACGAATTTTCTCTTCAGAATCATTCCATTGCACACGTTGTCCCTGAAAGTTACTACTTGTCTCTAACCATGAAAAAAAGGGAAGTAAGCTATTTAAATAAGATATAGCAGTACTTTTACTCACTCGCCCTAAACAATCATGATAATAATCCGTTAATGGTAAGAATGGTTCCTGCGCTTTAAATACTAATAATTGATATCTGCTTTTAACATGTTTTGGGCAATAGTCATACCAATACAAAATAGGTGCCCCCTCATAAAATAAGAATCTTGCTTACTTGTGGGTAATGCTAAATCAATACATATTTTCCTTATTCTTTAGATTAATGTAATAAAAATAAAAATGTACACCACTAAAAAGTCCTTTTTAGTAATGTACATTTTATAATATGTGTAACATATTAAACAAGTATAGGTGAAATCAATCACCTTGTACCATTACTTGTCCTTAATATTACAGGTTATCCTAAGCTTTTCATACTCTTATTAGTGGGTAACACTCGATTTGAAATCGTCTAATGATGATTGATCCGCATGATAGAAGATAACGTCGCCTTCTTGTAGATTGAAGGTATTACCATAACCATCGACAAAGCTATTCTTAAATCCTTCCATATTCGTCCACTGACTCATATAGTGAGCTTTGTAGTAGGATAGATACGGATTATTAAGATCGCCCTCATTAATCGTTTCTATGTCGAAATTCACGATAATGTATCCATCTTTTAAGAACAATGGATGATTTTCATTCAGCATCCCTACACGTCCTGCTTCTTGAACATTCGCATTCTTTGGCACTACGTATAGTTTAGCGGGCAGACTGTACTCTCCATACCACGTTTGTTCTTTAGTAACGATTTCTTTTGGTGGAACCATCGTATTTGAAGGAACTTGATTTGCTAAAGGTCCTCTATAGGTACGAAGCTTCCAATTTTGAATTTGCCATCCATAAGGTCCTGTTTGCACAGGTTCTTTGGACATATGCTTGACGTAATAACGTGCAAACGCAGTTTCATAATACTGACTAGTAGTTTCCTTTAAGTTAAAACGATCACCAAAATTGTAATAGTGCAGCGCGTTATTTGTAATTTCATTTTTTGGAACGTTTCGCATTGTTTCATTCAACGAAACAGTACGATACGTCTTATCTTTATCAGAGCCGATTTTAACAAAGTAGTTGTTATCATCATGATAATAAAGATCTACAGCTTGACGTTTCTTTCCATCACTTGTTACATGATAAAAGGTCGGTTTAATACGGATAGCATCATTAATACTTTCCATATCACCTTTTGTTTTCATATCAAACTTAAATTTATAACCAGTTTTGACAGCTACGTTTTGGAATCCATTCGGATGGCTACCATGTCGTACTGGTAAAACAAATGGATTTGAATTACCACGTTTTGCTCCATCGATGCCGTTCAATCCAACCCAATATGAATTATTAGTTGGTGTTACGCCATCTCCCTGACGGAAAACAGACTTCCAATTGTAGTCGGAAATATCTGTCACATGGAAATCATATAAACGGCCCACTACATCGACTTGTATAGAATCAATAGCTACGTGAGCAGCTGATAAACTACCTGCTGGTGGAACGTTAAACGCTGGGTTTGGAATCGTAATGTTTGCATGATGCTCAGACCCACCAAAGTCTCCACCTGGTAGTGCATTAATCGCAAACGCTCTAAACTGGATTGTGTATTGTTTTTCAGGCACCCAAACGGGTAAGAAAAACTCAACTGTTTCCATATCAACAGGAACGGAAATCCATGTATTAGCTGGATAAAATGCTTGTTTTGTTGCGGTATACACATCAAACGGGAACATAACTTGTTTCATCTTAATGTATTTTGAGTAATCGCGGTTGCCATAGCCAGGAATATTGCGGTGTTGCCCTCCTGTTGGCAATGACACAGTAAATGGTCTATCTAGTATAAACGCATGTCGATCTTGGTCAGGGTTTGGTGGTGTAGAACGTAACGGCGGCTTAATGCGTTGGTCATGTTCCTTATCGTCAGATGCCCTAGAGTATATTACGACAGGCGTATGTACCGTTACTGGATTCACATCAAACGGGAAATCCTTTGCTGAAGCGGAGCCATCGATTGAGAATACAGGCTCATAAAATACTTTCCCAGTACTTGGTGATTGCCAGTAGTTTGTCTTTAATGGATCTATCAGTAGCCCTCTCGCAGTCATTTGTATCATGCCAGGGGGAGGTACATCTGAAGGTGTTGGACCATCAGTTGTTGCGCGTGTATCATCCATAATCACAGAGCCTTTAAATTCAGCACGATCATTTTCGACTTCATTCTCTCCAATTTCATCTTCTGCAGCTGCTTTAGCCTCGTCTGTAATATCAGGTACACTTGGTTTGGAACTGCCTCCATCGATTGTTTCAGGAGGTAATTCAATATCAGGACATTCAGGCGGAAATACGTGATCTTCCACGTTGTCGCTATGCTTACCATTAGCTGTAACATTCGTCATCGCATCGATGCTTAAAAACTCACCTGGTAGTGCGTAATTCGTAAATTCTGAGTGCGTTAGTTTCCAAATGTTGTACTTAATTATCTCCCAATAAGAAAATGGTCTTTCGATACCACTTACAGCAACCTTTTTGGTTACAGTTTCCTCATGGTCGGTATACGTCACATTCCCTTTTGAATCGGTCTTGGAGGTTGTCCATGTTAGCGTAAACTCTTTAGATGCATTCACATTGTTAAATACCGTTTTACCTTTCTTCTGAACAAAATCTTGCTCGTAAAGGTATTCTTCACTTTGAGCATCTGCTCGTAGATATTCACTTGACGGAATCCCTTGTACTACATCAAATTCACCACTATCGGAACTGATGCTGCCCGACGGAGAAGGTTGAATTAGACTACCTTTTTGTGAGGCACCGTCTCCCTCTAATAGAAATTCAATAGAACAGGCTTCGATAGGTTCAGGGTCTGTTTCCTCTTCTTCATCATCGATGTAACCCTTCCATTGAATCCACATTTTTATTGGGTAGGCAACGTGGTATTTAGGATTATAATTTGGAGGGCCATTATCACCATACTGATCTACAATAGATGGCGTATAATCTATCCCTGTTTCAACTATTATTTCGAGTACATCTATTGTATACATACGTTTACTCTTACCTAAGTAATTATAACCATTACTCTTATCGTCCCATTGTGGATTGGTTCCTTCGATACCTTTTACCTTCGAAGCCGGATATGTGTCATCTGGGTCATTAACATTATGAAAAGTATCTGGCATTGGATATTGACGCAGGTCCAATCGAGCATGGACGTCTTTATTTTTAGGATAAGGATTCTTAACTGTACCCGCATTAGTTGTTTGTACTGGTCCATTCCAGTTCTCAGCTCTAAAATCTCCGTTATCAATTTGCCACCAGTGTACGATAGGATTTATCTCTCTTTTTTCTGTGATAACTTCTATTCTTTTTGCAGATACTGGAGTCGTTCCACCCATATTGAACCAAAAAATAAAAATAGATAAAAAAGAAATAATAAGCATTATTTCTTTTCTATAAACACTCACTATAGTAAGTCAACTCCTTTTATTTACGGTATTTCATAATAATAAACACTTTTATCATCCGCTCTACCTGTAAGGTTTATGCCTGAACGGTTTAATACTCCCTGTGATGCCCAATATCGATATTTTTCACCTTTTTTAAATACATTTTCATGAACATTTTTAGGTGTCGAAATATTAAATTGCTCGCTTTTACCTTTGTCAACTCGCATTGGCGATGCATAGCCTTCTAAAGCACCATCGGCTATACCATTTAAACTGACATCGCGACTTGGGACTAAAGTGTATTCAATAAAAGCTGTATAAAAGTTTTTATTTAATGAAAATGGTTGTGCAACATCATCAAAGAACATATCTTTATAGATTCCTTTTGATTTAGAACCAGTTGTATCTACGAAAATTGCTCTTTCAATTGTCGCTACTCCTTTATTCACATGAGTATGTTGTTTTCCAAGAACACCTTCATATCCTGTATATTTCGTTTTTTGAAACTTAGAGATTGTTAAGATATTTGTTCCTGTTTCGGCAACCTCAAGCAACTCCTGTAATCCTGTAAAGTCAGATGGTGCTTTCTTCATTGTATCCATGAAGCGGATAAGGATAGTTGCTACCTCAGCACGAGTTGTATTGCCATTTGGTTTGAATGTGAAATCTTTATAGCCTGACAGTAATCCAGTACCAAGAGCTACGCCGATGTACGGAAGATCCTTTTTATTTACTCCACCTTTATAAAATTCAGGAATTGGGATAAGTGTAAGACTTGAATTTGCCATTGTCTCAATGGCTTTGGCATAGTCAGGATTTGCATGTGCTAGACCATTCGCTAACCAACGAGACATTTCACCGCGAGTCATCGCTTTGTTTGGCTCAAACTTGTTATTAGCAAAATCGCTAGCTTGAATGAATCCGACTGCTAATCCCTCTTGAATAGCTTCATTTGCCCAGTGTGATGAATTCACATCTGTAAATTTAGATGGTGTACGATCTTTTCCATCAAATACGCGTGATAGGAATGTCGCAAACTCTGCACGTGTTACTTGAGCCGATGGTTTATATGTACCATCACTATAACCTGCAACAAGACCTTTCTCTGCTACTTGCTTAATAGATTCATATGCCCAATGCGATTTAGGGACATCTTTAAATGTCGTTTTCGTTGCTGCTTCTGCAACCGAATAAGTAGCAGGAATAGCGTAAACAGGCGTCGCTACAGATAGAGCCAAAGTCGCAAGTAATAATTTATTAGATTTCTTTCTAAAAGTACCACGTTTCATAATTTTTCCCTCCGAATGAATTAATTTTTGTTATACTCTAATTTTACCATTTTTAGAGGATGTATCAAATTTCCGAAGGACAATAGCAAGTGTTTATGTTTTACCTGCCAATTTCACTTCTTGCAATAAGTCCATATTGCGTTTTGGATACGATGTTGTTAAATGGATCTCCAACCTTGATTCTTGTACCCGTTGCTGTTTATTGAGCATCTTTTCGATTCCTCCTCTCTGAAATGGATTTTAATAAAAAGAAAGAACCCGCTTCAAAACACTAAGAATGAGCCATAACAAAGTAGTTATGACGAATAGTGATTTTTGAAGCGGGTTCTTCCCGACTTATTAATTTCGATAGTCATATTTTAGCAAACCCATTTTATTTCTTCAAGAGAAATATTCATGCACTTCCTAAAAAACCCCCACTCCATATAGATTGGTTGAAGCGGGGGATAGTTTACACTGGAAACTTGCCCTTTTGATCGGAGGCAAGGTGTTTTAAATACAATTTCAACGTTTCTTTGGGATAACGTATAAATCCTGGGGCAACTGCCTTTGTTACTGTACAAAAGACTAAAAAACGTACAAATACATTTCTATTTCGTGTGTTTTCAACTAATCTGCGTAATTCATCCACATTAGCGTTCAATTTCACTTTTTCTCCCTCCTACTCAGAATATACTTACAATTAGTATAACATATTCTGAACGGTAATATAGATTTCATTCAGCCATCTACAGCAACAAAAAATTGACTTTGTATTTGTAAATGGCTAGAATGAAATTACCTTGCTCGGCCTAATACGTTAGATAAACCAGTTTACTGTGTTTCATCTTCTGTATTGGTCGGCTTTTTTTATTTCTTCTCTCTCTGTAGTTGATGACTGAAATGATTTTAAACTTTCATACAACCCAAATACAGTGTTGTAGCCTGAAAATACCTTCGATGCATCATTAGCCGCTTCATCAGTATTATTCACCACATCACTCATCACTTTTGTGAATGCCTTGTACATTTTAAATAAAGGCATTAGCAACACGTAGTTCCAGTTAATACTAGCAACTCCACCATCCATAATAGCCAAGATAACCTTTAAAGTAGATATAAAGGAAATGGATAGAATGATCAAAATCATCAACATACGTGACAATTTGAAGATAAACCTAACTATCCTTTGCTTGGACCAAAAGGTTGATGGTGATTGAGGATTAGACTGATCATCTTCCGTTGTAGCAGCGACCTCTAAAATTCTCGTATCCATGAATTTGAAGTATTCCTCCACCACACCTTCTAATGCACCTAGAGTCACAATTGACCCTATTACATATAGAGCTGGCATCACGGATAGTATAAAATCAAAAATTGCTATAGATAACACTCCCCTTTCCCATTTCAGCTTCTATGCTGAATTCATTTCAAATTTTTAGAGAATTTCTCTATATAACAGCCCTCCTTTCTTTACTTGAGAACGACAAAAAACACTTTCTCAAATAAAGTTCAGACGAATCCCTAAAGAATCGTTAGAACACCCATTAAGAAAGTGTTTAAAAAATTGTTCTACCGTGTGGCGGAACAGAAAAGTCGTTTAATCAAGTATAGAACCAATTTACCATCCAACACATTTTATGTCAATCTAGTTTTATATTGCTAATGTAGTAAGGAGTTAGTTGGAATTATATTGGAGTATTGATATTATTTACTTATATAATTACCAGTCAGCAATGTTAAAAGGACTAGAGTCGAATCAGTTATATAGCCAAATTAATGAAATAAGGGAGGTATTACAATGAAAGCAAATCAGTTAAATTGCCGAGAAGAACACAGGCGCGAGGAAATTGTTGAAAAGTACAATATAAAACTAATCGCACATACAAAATTGTTAAAGGGCCAAGATAAAATCAGTTGCGCCGGTGCAAAGTGCACGAATAAATATTATACGTTCCAGTACGAAAACAAAAAAGACAAGTATGATAATGGCTCCTTCTTTTGTGGGTCTGAAGCTGCCAAGAGTTTTATACGTCTAGCTAACCTCGAACCTATTAAAATATTTAATCCTCTTTCGGGAGAAAGCACAATGGAGCTTGATGATGATACTCCACATAATGAAAATTCAACTGAAGGCACAGGCAATTCACCGAAAGATGATGATTATAAGAACAAGTGGAATGCACTCGCTAAACAACTACATACGGCAATTAACCTTATTATCGTTTGTTGGAATGTCCCCATTTACGGCAGGTTAGCTCGTTATAAAGCTGATGTAATGAAATATAAGTATAGAGAGCCTTTCTTCGAACGTATCGAATTTGTAAATGATGTGATTGCAAAAGATAAAAAGAATCGTACACTCACACAAATGGTTGATGATCTTCGAACAGATAATCCAACACTAAAACACTTCAATTTTGACCTTCTTGAGGAAAAACTTAGTGCTAAAGGTATTAAGTCTAATTTCTAGTTTTTTAATATAAAATGAAACCCGCTCCTTTTGAAGCGGGTTTCTTTCAAGTGGAGGAAACTAATTGTTATTATGTTTCAATGTCATAATTCTGGGGCAAAAGATGAACAAGTGTCCAATAGTTCTTTTAATCTCCCTTTTTCACTATATCCTCCACAAATATGCTTGCACTTCATTAAATTAAACTCAATTCCATCATTATAAAACACATGGACATCTTCCTGTTTGGTAAGACTATTATACTTCCCAACTATATAATATATATAATCTTTACCTTTACAAATGAATGTTGATGCAGAATTACCATCTGTTCCATAGCATTTATTGTAAACGTCTATAGTTTTACCCATTATTTCGAAATTGTCTATTATGATTTGATATATAATATGGAAATCTTCGCTATGTTCAGTTCCCCGAATTTCGTTATCAGCTCGTCCTACATTAACTCGTCTGTTCTTTATCTTTCAAATTAAATTTTTTAATAAAATATCATTCTCCCAAACAAATGGTAACTTCATCTCTTCGCCATATTCTTCTTGTATAGCACGTTGTACTGAATCGCTCCAATCCGTTTCCTTATCTTCAATCGCTTCGAAATACTCAACTGCTTTCCTAAACGTTTCGACAGCTCTTTGATCTAAAGATTTATGTATCCCAATTAAACCATACTCTTGGAGCTTAATCCTAAATTCCTCAATTGTCTCTCTATTTTGACTAGTTTGCTCTATTATTTCATCTATTGTCATAAATGGTCATCTCCCCTAATCAGATTGCAATCTGCATTATTTTATGTATATGGTTTCCATTATTATATCGTCTCTTAATTAAGTATAGAAAGTAAAACCCTCATGTAAAAGAGCTACTCTTTTTCATTTCTTTAAACGACAATCCAATTTCTACTCATACAACAATCGATTCAATTCCTCTTAATTTAATTACTTCGCAAAATCATACATCAATAGATAATCAAGGAATTTAATAGTAAAATATGCATAAGGGAATATAATTTATTTGAAAGAAATAACTGGATGGTGAAAAAATGGCCACTTTAAATAATTCACAAATAGAAGCACTTGCAGTAACAGCAATTACAACAGCATCAGTTCTTCACCCACTAGCGCCTAATATCCCCATTGGAGATAAAGGTATATCTTTTGATGGTCATATCGATGTTATGATAAATGCATCAGAAGAGAGAACTGCATTTTTAGGGAAAGTCCCTATTCAAGTTAAAGGAAAAGAGGTTGAGAAATTTTCGAAAGGAGTAAGAAACTACTCCTTAAATATGGACCACTATATTAATTTCTACAAGAACAATGGAGCTATCTTGTTTGTCGTAGAAGTTAAAACCACTGGAGAAAATAAAATCTTCTATAAACAGTTACTACCGTATGAATTGAAGTTCATTATCACCGAATACGGTCATCAAAAATCCCGTTCGATTGAACTACGAGAATTAGAGGGAACATCACTCTACGAAGTATGTAAACGATTTTTATCCGAGGCTGAACTGCAACCAACAAATCTTATAGAAAATAACCCTTTCACCACAAAAGACTTTACTTCATTTACTGTTAGAAGTTTAACGTTTAATCCAAAAATCGACACAAATATTGAGGAACATGATTTTACATTCTATGGTATTGTAAATAATTTTCATGTACCTATTGGTATTGGAAGATTAATAGAAACAGCAAATGAAATTCTTGAAACAGTGATTATTGATAAACAAGAAACAATTAAGGTCATGGTAAAAATAAAGAAGAATGAAAGTGAAAAGAAAACTACTTTTACTTTTGAAGATTCTTTGGAGATAGCTATAGATAACCAAAGTTTCACTTATGAAATTAAGAAATATATTTCTGTAGAAACCCAACTCAAAGTATTACCAATCTTAATTGCATTCTTATCTGAAAGAGAAATAGAGCTTGAAAAAACAGGTCTTATTTTTAGTGAGGGATTAGCACAAGACTCTTCTACAGTATCCAAGCTCCAATCACTGCAAAATGATTTTATAATGCTAAAAGAAGCATTTTTAAGACTTAATGTAGATCCGAGTACTAAATTTATTAATGAATCAAACAGTTTTCTTAGTAAAGTTAGACATTTTGTTGATTTAATTGTTCATAATGAACTAACTAATTTGAAGACTGACTCTTTAGATGATTACTCACTTTTTAATTATGATTTAGATGGTTTGAATTTCTTATTGTTAAAGGAATCAAGCCCGACTATTCATTTTATAAGTGCTTTTTCTGGAGATATACTATTGAAAGACCCTATTCTAGAGGTTAAAGATGCAGCTGGGATTTTAATTAAAAGTTGCCGAACTTCACCCTATATCAAAATGAAATATCAAGAATTGATTCAGTATGTAAATACAGATTTTGTAACCTTAAAAAATAGTTTTTCTCTAATGAATCCTATTATGGAAATTGAGACATTTGATTTTGTCAATTCCTTTTGTCTTAATTGTATCAACGGATATGATGAAACCAATAGAATAGAGTTTTTAGAGCTTGTAGATTATATATATTCTCTACATACAGGTGGCCTAGGAGAAGACATGGAAAGTGTTATCCAAATAAATCGTCTACAAGTTAATTTAAGATTAAACGGAGAATTATCATCCGAAGAATTTGCCGAAATAGTGGAATTAAAACAAACTGCTATAAATTCAGAATTACTTTTCTGTACAAGCGTTTTGCTTGGGAGCATTAGTGAAGCAAGTTTTTATTTTGAAAGTTTTTCTAATGAATATAAAGAAGCCTATAAAAAATTTCCTATTTATCACTTGTATAAGAACATGAAACATTAACAAATGTTTTAAACTTACTGACACCGCTTCAGGTACATATTTTCTGAAGCGGTGTCTTTTTAAATGAATTGCACAATATACTAAGACATAAATACCTTGTTTGGTATATATTGATGGTACTGTCCTCCTTTTAAACATGCGATAATTGAATCTAAGGGGGAAAGTAAAATGCTATTTACTCCAATTAAACCTATGTTACTTGCTACTGGCAAGGAAGTTAAAGATAATACCGACACAATTTTCGACATCAAATGGGATGGTTGGCGTACTATTATTCATAAAGAAGGCGATAGAGTTGAGGCGTTTACACGCGAAGGTAACAACATCACTTCAAAGTTCCCAGAGTTAATAGAAGTTGGTCAATCCATTAAGGAACATACAGCTATTATCGATGCTGAAGGTGTTGTATTAAGAAACGGCAATTCGGTTTTTGAGGACTTTTCCTATCGAGGTAGCCTTTCCAATAAGGACAAAATAGAACAAGCTACTAAAACCCACCCAGCTACATTTATAGCTTTTGATATTTTGGCTACGAATAACCCAGTAATGAAGTACCCTTTATTTGAACGAAAAGAAATGTTATCTTCGATTATTAAACCTTCAAATAGTATGATCGTTACCCCTTCCGTTGAAGGATATGGTACCCACGTATTCCAATTAACAAAGGATAAGAACATGGAAGGAATCGTAGGCAAACGACGTGATTCTTTATACAAAATTAATCACCGATCAAAGGATTGGTTAAAATATAAACATTTCAAAATAGCCAATACAGTTATTTTGGGCTTCAGTGAACAACCATTTTCACTACTAGTTGGTACCCGCTTGAGCAATGGGAAGTATAAGAGACTTGCCAACATTGAATTTGGATTCTCTAGAGAAGAGAAGATGGCCTTTCGGCAAATTGCAAAGCAACTAATAATTAAGAACGAACGCAATATTACTTGGATTGAACCAGTACTAAATTGTAAGGTGCAGTACCTGGAAAAAACAAAAACAGGATTACTTAGAATAGCCTCATTTAAGGGCTTTTGTTTAGAAAATAATATAGAGAAACAAACATCTTAGTTGTAGGGTGGATGTCACTCTAATTTATGTCATGTTTTTAAAAATTTGCTTGACGTTATTATTGTTTTGAAATATTCTGACTTTAAGGCAGACAAGAAAAAATCGCACGTGTAATCAATTGTCACCTCTTACGATTTTCTAGACCGAGACACATGTCTCGGTCTTTTTAATAAAATAAATGAACATCTTTTGTTTAGTAAGTCGGATCCGAGTATTTTGTGTAAATTTTCTCAAGTTCTAAACCTAAATCCTTAAATGCTTTAATGATTTCATCTGCCGCTTCATTTTTGGTATCAAAGCCTTCTCCATAAAAACGACTTAAATATTCAATAACCTCTATGGTCCCCTTTTTGTCCCTTAATTTAGTGCTTAAACGATAAGGAAACGGTTGCGGTTCATCATCACATGGAACCAACTCCTTATTTTTAGTGTAATGATCTACAAATCGCTTAAATTCTGTTTCTGCCACTAATAAGATTTTTCCTTCTTCTCCATATTTAGCTGTATTTTGCTTAATTACTTTATGAACTAAATTGGAATATTTAGATCTTTGATATTCATCATCACCAGGATAAATCGGGTACTTGTGAATTTCATCTACATATTTATTTATTAATTCATCGACGTATCTAGCAAAAATCGGATAGTAAATTTGTTCAAAGACCTCTTTTATATGTAAATCGTGTGCGTACCTATGCTCAATAGGATAAACCATGTATTCTTGGGAGCGGTCCAGTACATGATCAATAGTAGTTGGATAATCACTTAAAAATTGACTATAGCCATAGAATTCTAATAGCTGCCTAATATAATCTCTCTTATCACCAAAATAAATCCATTCAATACTTCTCCCACTCAAAATAGATATTTTATATACAATTCTTTCTGGAGGCATTGCTAACGCCCTAATGTATGAATTTAGCGTACTCTTGGATATTCCTATTTTTTCTGCCATAACGCCTATCGATAAACCTAAATCAGATCTGATTGTGTTAATTCTTAAAGCGACTAAATCTTTGTTACTCTTAATCATTTTTGAATGAATCATATTCTCCTCCAATAAAATTGTGATTCTGCTTTCATGGCAATTAAAAAGTAACCCCTGTATGAATGAGGTTACTCTTTTTCATTTTTAATTACTAAGTCATAAGGTGTTTGATTGAAGAAACAACGGTTCCAAGGGCAAATAAGGCACCACTTAAAGACAATAGCATTACCTTTTTATTATTAGCTTGGCTTTGTTTAACTAATTCTTGTCGTGCAAGATAAATAAACCCTATTGATACGAACAAAGAAAGAATAGTTAAAAACCGAAAGTTTCCCCCTTCTGTATTCATTAAAGCCCATGAAAAGATCCATTTAATCTAGATATGTCTAGCCACGTGCCATCCAATAGTAAAAGATTATGGCCATCTACTCTTTGATATGGAGCAGTATCACCTTTTTTGAATTTTATTGTTTGACCATTTTTTAATACAGTTGAATCGGCATCAAATTCGAATATCCCCATAACATACTGAACCTCTTCATCGCTGCTAATAAACTCTTTTTCATTAATACCATAGACTGTTACATCATTTGAAATAAACTTTAATGATACAACCCTTAGTATTAAACCAGGTCTCAATTTTCTAAGTATAATGCCGTTCTTAGAACAGGACTTCACATTTGCTCCTTGCACGATAAGCTCCCCAAAAGTCATGGTATATTGATGTTCATCCATATTTCTAATATAGAGCCCATCTTGAATTTCAATGTAATCCCCGTTAACACCGTATATATCTTTAGTTTCTCCAATTTTTAGGTACTCACGTACTTTTTCGTATTCCCCACCTTTTTTACGATAAATAGATGTTTGAAGGTGAAATGTAATTCTACCGATTGGCACTCTTGGTTGCTCACTTATCCGTTGTAAAACTCCCATAATTACTACCTCCCTAATTATTTAGACATGATAATTCGCTATATCCTTTTGCAGCTGCATCTTTTTTAGAAGAATAAATTTCTTTTGCAGTATAAGGATAACCGCATGATTCAAACCAAAATTTCTTTTGGCCATTAACATCCCCAGCTAATATACGGTCGTTAAATTGAAGTCGGGTACCAACAAACGCATATTGCTGATAAAACACATTCTCTAAAATAGAAGGATACCCTTGGAAGAAAGCTAGGATTGAAATATCATCAACAGTGTTATACCAGTCTTCCTTTGGAATATAAGGAAGCATAAACTTATATGTTACATCTAAGCTTTTTGTATAAACGTTATGTTCGTTAATATAATAGGCAAGATGTTCTTGTAATGTATTAACAATCGTTGTTCGTCTGACGTTATGAAAAGTCTCTTTATCTTCTAAAAATGAAATAGTTACTTCTGGATCTTTAATCAACTCTTCACGTGTACCTTCAAACCACTCACCCAATTCAACATCATATACTTCTACTTCTTCATCTATAGTAAAGTTAATAATGTTTCCTTCATTATCTAGATACGAAAATGGAATTTTTGGCAACCATACACGATCTAAAACCTTATCTCCCCTATCATCCTTGTACTCTTTGTAAACATTTAGAAGTAATCCATCATAATCAACTATCCCGAAAACTGGAACGTATCTGGCTAGCCTATTCATCGAATAATCTAACTCAACTCCGTATTGTAAAGATAATGATTTCATAAAGGTCTCAAACGCTGGTTGTGGGTTTACTGGATTGATTTTATATGATTCATAACCATTCTCTAATTCAGTTTTCACGTTTGTTCTCAAAATATTTATTGCATCATGCGTTGCGGTGGTCATACTCACTTCATGTTTATGGTTTTCTTGCATTGTTTGTTTAGCGTATTGATAGCGATACTCCGTAAATAAAAGAGGAAATGAATAAATGATAACGAACAAAATTATGTAATGAGCTAATTTCATTGTTTATCATTCCAATCTTGGTTTTGTACCATGCCTCCATAAGGGAAAGCTATTACAGGGCCATCTGTACCCGCTCC
Source organism: Lysinibacillus irui (assembly GCF_028877475.1). Lineage (NCBI taxonomy): Bacteria > Bacillati > Bacillota > Bacilli > Caryophanales > Bacillaceae > Lysinibacillus > Lysinibacillus irui. Next base: position 124,258 of record NZ_CP113528.1, read on the forward strand.
ACCTGATAAAAAGTCAAAAAGCATAGTCGATTTAAATTTAGTTTTGTTCTCAACATATACATTAAAAAAGTCACCGTTTTCTAACTTATACATTCGTTTGTCATATGGCACATTCGATTCAAATAGTGTTTTCTTGATTTGGTCCCAATAGATACCAGTGTATTGAACTTTATATTCACCAGTAAAACTATTAGGATTTGCAGGATCACTATAGACAGGTGTATACTGCTTTTTCTCATGTTCTATTTCGATATTGAATAATACTTGGTTTCCTGTATGGAGTGAATTAACAAAGTCCTCATACATAGATGGTGTAATAAATCCCTTTAACCTAACATTATCAACAAATTTTGTTACTGCATTGGAGGTATTTATATAAGCAAGATCCTCCTCCTTCTTATAGTTTTGATACGTTGAAAAGTAAAACAAAACAACCATAAGAATGATAGCGAATATCTTAGCAACGGCATTTGGCATTAAAATCAACCTTTCTTCATTATTTTGAAGTATAAGTTATATAAGCAACTTTTCCTTTAGTGTCATATGTAATGGATTGAGAGTATTTAACATACTTTGAGATATGAAACAGCTTGTCCTTTACGTCTTTAGGCGTACTAAAAGTAATACCATTCACCTTTACTGTAATCCCATCAAGATTTAGCTTATATATTGAACTTATAACTTCTGCGCCAGTGAACAAAACCTCTTCAGGGATTTTTGTTTGCACAGAATAAACCGTATCAACTGTTCCAGGAGATATTTCAAACTCTTTTTGTATGTTAGTTATAGGACTCAATGCATAAGCCAAAACCATTGCAAATATTAAAGCAGATAGACCATAGTTTATGGCTGTAGTTACAGTACTGTTCATAAATAAGGCGGGGGCTTCCGTTGAAGCGGATTGGCCCCCTTCCTCCTTTCCATTTAAAATGGATTATTGTTTTTCTTGTACAAATTTAATTGCACGGATAACACCATTTGAGTCACGGTGTACAGATGCAGCAAACATACCTGATGGGTTGATGTACTCAGCGTGAGTAACATTTGTTGTTGTAGAAATGTCTGAAGCTGCTCCACCTTTTTCTACTTTGTCTGTTTCAAAACGTGAGTAATACCATTGACCAGTAGCATTTTTACCAGTTTGTACGTAAAGTGCAATTGTTTCATCTTTAGCTTGAGACTCGAAGCGGCGTAGAGCTGTTAATACTTGAGAACCACTAACCACTGTATTGTCATAAACTAAGTATTTTTGATCCTGTAATTCTGTAGTGTTTGCCGTAAAATCTGTTGTTACTGATTTGGCTGAGTCTGCTGCAGGCGTAAATACCATAATGGCGATACTAACTAATACGATTGCTAGTATAATACCGGCAGCGAATTTGAGTGCGGTTGCTGTAGTTTCTGACATTGAAATAAAACCTCTCTTTTCCTAATTTTTTATATGCTAGTGGCTTAAACCACGAGTAGCTAAGTAAACATATTTATCATATTTTTGGATTCATTTACCCCGATGTAAATAATTGGGAATATTAAGTAAATGAATGTTAGGCATACTAATGGTCCTAATCCTAAGAACTCCCCTATTTGACTTTTCTTTTCGAGTGATCTCTTTTGATCTTCTCGCCGTTGCTCTAAGTAGAATTCACGTTCCATTTCAATGTCCGTGAAAGCTTCTTTAATAGATAACCGAATAATCGTCAATCTCAATCTCTCTACTATCTGCTGAAAAGGTTCAAATGTGTTATTCTCAGAAAGTTTAACAAGGGCCATTTCTTGACCACTATCAAACTCTTCAATCGCAATAGTGATCGACTTTTTAAATACTAATGAGAAGCGTTGCAGCCAGTTAAGGATAATAGAAACACTCATTCCTTCGAAATCACGTAATATAGAAATCAATACAAGTAATTGATAGACTTCTCTTTCCATTAATTTCAGACGAGCTTGTCTTTTAGCTATTAGAATTTGAACTGGTATGAGATAACTCGTGAAAGCTATTACTATAGCTATTAACACTTCCCACCATTGAAGAAATGAATTTGAAATAGTTATCCACTTTCCAGTGATACGCTTATAAGCATTCGTTACCTCTAAATCTCTTGAATCTAAATTAAGTTGATCAGCAATCATTTCTCTTAATTCTTCATCCGTAGGCAATTTCTTCATCTCTTTCAAATCTTCAATTACGCTTTTATCGAATTCATTCATTTCCGCTATTCCTTGCAATTCTTTTTCAGTTAATTGCGATGTGAATATGGATTGAGTAGCAACTTGATTTAACACGGTGTTGGCTTCACGCACGTGAGCTAGTGTAAATGCTGATACCAAGACAATGAATACTGCTAGACAAGATAAAACCTGTTGTAAAGTTAACTCTTTAACTTCTAAGTTTTCATTGGCCTCCTTAATAAGTTGCTGGCGTTCATGATATTTCTTTGTAAATTCTTGTGGCGATAACGCCTTACAAAACTTTTCTAAAAGAGGGATCTTTTTAAATAACCATCTTTCCCATCTAATTCTTTTTGGCTTAAATTCCGTTGAATTGTCATTGATTTCCCGCATTTTTCTAACGATTAAGTAACAAGCAACACTTATGGCGTATACCGCTATTTCAGCTAGAAATCCTATTCGTGAACCGTAAAATGATTCAGTTGTTGGAAATTGAGAGATAGACCAATGTTTTGTTGGTAAGGCTAAGAAAATAGGAATTAACGCTAATGCACTGATACTACGAAGGGCATAGGACAATTTCGAGCGATATAATATCTCATCGTTCAGCTCTTTATTAATGGAGGTTACACCTCTAACAAACGAGCTTCCTTTTTCCTCATCAAAATTGTCGCCTCGATCTTTAACTAAAACTGCTAAACTAGCAAAAACACGTAAATAACGAGATGGTGCAACTTCTTCATAAGCAGCCAATTCCTTTTCTGAATGAAGTGCATTCAGAATTTTATTAATACGCTCAGCGTGTACTTTCATTTCTGGTCCAGCGTACTGTATTGAATCAAATACTGCTTCATCAACCGACTTTGTTTGTTGATAATTAAAAGTTACTCTTGTGATGAAATTTTTGAGTTGTTTCAACAATCGGTTTTCGACTCTATAAACAAAGAAGTCTATTAAAATCCCAGAAAGCAATAATATTCCTAAAAGAATCCAGAATATCACTAACCAAGAAGGTCGGATAATGACTAAAAACAGACATCCAACACTAAATAGTGCAATTATGGAGAATATAATCTTCATGACTTCACGGCGAAGTGTATATTCGTCATAAACAGATAAAGTTTCTAGTTTTTTACGTACTTTTATAAGAACCGTTCGTAGAATGGGAATTCTTAAAATTACGTTGTATCCCTTTTGTGTATACTTATTTAATATCCGCGGGAATGGTAGACCTTTCCCAGCACCAATAGTCTCTTGTCTTTTACGCTTTGCCCGAGAATACTTATAATATTGGTTGACTACATACAGGATAGTAATGATTAATGCAACCACTATGATGTATTGAGCAAGCATATTCATCATTTACTCCCCCCAATATTCTCGAATAAATGCATCAAACTGTTCGCGTTCTTCTAAAGAAAGCTCAAGTTTAATTTCTTTTATTCGTTCATCTGAAATGCGATTTACAGCTACATACTGGCCGTCCCGATACTCCAAGATTGTATTTTCAATAAATTGCTTAGTTTGTGTTCTTTGGTGGAAGAAGTTAGCCATTAAGTTGATTAACAACTCTGTCTTCGATTCCTTATCTTTAGAGTTGTTTAATTCTTCAAAAGAAGATTTTTCATCTTGATAAGTAATTGGTACACATTCAGTAATTCTTTCTGCAAATCGTTCACCTGTTGCTTTGTCCTGCCTCATGTGAACATTAAACTCAAGGACGCTCACAACCTGTTGCTCAGCAATTTTTTCATCACTGAAGATATCCGTTTTTAGCAAAGAATTACGTAAAGAAAATACTAAGTCTGTCAAGGTTTTACCGTGGTGAGAAAACCATATACAGCGTGAACCAACTTGTCCTAATTGAACCATCCAAGCTGCTACTGGGTCAGTTGCAACTTCCCCCAAGATTGTCATATCACCATCAGTCTTCTTTGCTAAATCCAAAGCATCCTGACCACTATAAGTTTCCGTCTCCTGGAATGATAAGATATTGTGTTTTGGATACTGATTTCGTAAATTAAGCTCGAATTTTGTTTCTTGTACACGGATATTTAAGGTTTTGCTTAAAAAGTCAAACAATGCCATGATAAGTGTCGTTTTCCCACTACCTTGTTGGCCTGTTATTGCTAACGATCTGTTCGATTTGGCTAAGAATCCGAGCGTAGCAATAAGCAATTCACTATTCTTTTGTTTAAATAGCTCTCCAACTGAAATCTTCTTTGCATTGAATTTTTTCCTAATGAAGTATGCCCATGACTCGGTAAGTTTTGGACGCATTACTGTTACCCTCGAACCATCTGCCATTTCATTAATAATGGCTGGTCTTGTTTCTGATAGCTGTCCAGGATAACCATACTTATAAACATTATTTGTTACACGAATAAGTTCAGCTTCATGTTCAAATGAAAGGAATGATAAGTGTATTGTTTTACCTTTGTACATGATCCAAGCACTATTTAAGAATGTAAACTCGTCTTGATTCTGGCTCATCACATGCTCAGCAAATACCTCATCAATCTCAGTTCCATCTGCATTATCAAAATAGTAAGGGTCCTCAATATCCATAAGATTAGTTAATCGCTCTGGTAACCCTGAAACGCCTCCTGATGTTCCATCAATATTCATGTCACGAATTTCATCAATTATTCCGAACCCTTTAAAATGCGAGTAGATTCTTTGTGATAACACATGCAATTTATCAGATAGTTTTAATGGATAATTTAGCACCACTTGATCATAAATGTTATCAATCTCTTCTGCTAAAACACGTAATCCACCATCTTCTTTAGGTTCATCTAATTTAAATGTTTCAATTAGCCATCCTAATGCGTTATATTTCTTCGTTTTGAATGCTACATATAATGCTGTATCAAATTTATCGCGTGCCGTCATTTTTGAGGGAACATTAAAAGGAATTGCATAATTGATTGTTGTTTCATTAATTTTCTTGTCTTTTTTAAGCGAATCATAAATATAAGCACGTACTAGTTTTTTTGCTGCAAGATTACCAGTATTACAGGTTTTGAGTGCCTCTTTTAGTTCATTTCTTCGTCTTTTCTTCCGATTAAAAGATTCTTCAGTCAGACCCTCTTCATAAAGATTACCTGTTGTATTAGCTATCATTACCTCACTTATGTAATCTTGTAGTGCAGCAACGGTATACTCTTCTTTATTGATGTCGCTTTTTTTTAACTCTAAGCTTTTACTTTCTTTTTTAGCTTGAGCTAGCTTCATTAGTATTAGAAAGAGTATTAATGAAAGGATTCCGATAATGATAAGAAGATTTAGTGAATAAGTCATTCATCTTCCTCCTCTAATTCTTCCAAATCAAGTTTTTTCAAGATGTACTTATTTACTGTTTCTAACGAATTAATAAGGTCTTGCATGTCGGACCCTTTACTTGAGTGGACTACCCTGTAAAAAAGCTCTGTGAACTCAAATTTGTTTGCGGAATCTTTAAATTTGCTGGAGTAATTTATCGCAAACACTGGATGATTCTTACCATACTTACTTTTTATTTTTTGAATCCCTGGTTTGACATTCTGATCATACTGGCTTATTAAAACAATAAATTCTTTGTCCTTTAATTCTTCCGGGAATCCTTCTCCAGAAAAGAACTGATCTAATACAAAACGGTTTTGAGGCAAATTTACCATTACTAAATCTGCTTTCTTTAATAACCTTTTTGAAGTAGAACTACGTGTTCCCGAATGTGCGTCAATCCATACGATGTCATAGGCACTTTCAGCAACCTTTAACAGTATTTCTAAAAGATGTGGCGTCTCTAATGATTGATTTTGAGTACCACCAAGTAAGTCCAATCGATTTTTATAAACTGTTTCAGTATAATCCCTTACTGCATCCGGCTTTAGTAAACTACTATGTGCAAGTCGTTCTAATGCCTCAATTCCACTGTCAAACCCTCTTGATTCTGTCATCTCTTTTTTGAATAAAGATTCTAAGGAAGAATAGGTTAACTGTGTATGTGTAATCAATGATTGATGATTGTAAATTAACGCAAAGTGTGCAGCTAATGCAGCAACATTTGATGTAGTGGCTGCTTGGCCATGTACTGGTGACCAGCTTACTATTGTCTTGCCCATATGATGATCACCCTCCTACTACTTCTTTTGTCTTTTTATTGCTAGTCATCTTATCATCAGGTTTATTTGAATCTGTTGTACTTTGATTTGTTTTGTTTAGAACTAATAAAGTTGCCTGCTCATCAGGTTTTATATCTTCCTCATGATTACTCAAATTGCTTTCGTTATTAGTCTTATTCTTTGATTTGAAGCGGCCAAATAAGAAATTGAATGGACCTCTCCGAGTATTTGCTTCGAAATCTTTTATCCCTAAATCAAACATTTCAGTCACAATGGATTTTAATAGTCTCCTATAATCCTTTGGTAGTTTGTTATAAGGAATAAGACCCTCATGTTGCATAAAATTACGTAATTTGTGTTCTAAATCGTCGTATTCTAAAGGATCATCGATTAGCTTGAATTCCAACCTGTTGTTAATTAATAAATCTAAATAATCATTTGGTATTTTATGAGCTGATTCGAAATGTACACGTTTAAGTACTGTATTGCCAGTTGAATCTACATAATCATTTAGGATGTCGATATCTTGGGTAATAGTAAAACGAGTATTATCACTTACATAAAGGACCTCATGAAATTTTGGCCAATCGTTAAGGATAGTGCTACTGTCATTTGCATCCACAATAATGACATCATAGTTTTCCAACGTTTCATTTGCGTTGTTAAGTTTTGTCATTAAATCTTGCAATGATTTTGTATTAATAAGAAGATCCACATCTTGAAATTCATACAATTCTTCATTTCCTTCCAAATGAATATATGAATGTTGATATTCGAGGTTATTTGTAGAATCAACGATTAATACTCGTTCTCCTAAGCCAGCAATAGTATGTCCGAGATAAATAGCAAAATCTGCTTTACTTCTTGAACCCAGTAGTTGAACTAGTTTCATTACTCACTTTCGCCTCCTATCAAAGCTTGCTGTTGTTGAGCTTGTTCATTCATAGCATTTAATCGCTCTTCTTCAGCTGCTTTAGCATTTTCATCTGAGACTTTGGATTGTACTTGTTGATCACCATCTTGAATTTTCGATCTTTGTTCTTCACTTAACTCACGAAGATTGTTATCAAGACGGCCACGATTTAATTTCTCTAGTTCCATTTCATAAAGATTTACAACGTTTGGCGACTCTTTAATTAATTCTTGTACATTCGGCTTAATTGGATATGTCATTGTTGATTTTTCTTGCATGTGCTCATCTACATATGGAATTGCATAGATTTTGGCACCCTCTAAATATGCATCAACAATGGCTGAACTAATCGTTAACAATTCGGATTCACCAATATCAAACCATACAGTTATACCAGATAGCTTTTTGATATGTTTTTTGGTTAGAACTACATAATCATCCCCGGTTGGGAATTTGATACGAATATCAACATAACTATCTGTAGAGATATTTGATGGAAGTTCGATGAAACTGTATTCAGCTTCACGAATGTCATTCGTGATATTTACTGTGTTGTATACCATTGACTTAACAAGTACAGCCCTTGATTTCATATCAGTTTTTGCATACAGAACAAACTTGTCATCCTTTTTTAAATCACTTGGTCTTACAATATCAACTGCACTTGCTGCTTCAGGTACAGAAACTGACGTCAGCATTTCGGGTGTAATTACATCCCCCTTCTTGACATCATTTTTCAGTGCATAAGCTGTGAAGTTCTGAGCTGCAGTTGTTTCTAAGATTTCAATCTGCTTCTCATATTTATCAATTAACTTCAATTCATTCTCTTGGACTTTTGTGTGCCAATAATAAACACCGCCACTATAAATGCCTGTTGCCAACATAAATCCAGCTGTGCCAACTAGTATTAATTTCTTTGTCTTTAGTCGAATTCCCAAATTCCCCCTATTCGATTAACGAACAGGATTCACCACCTTTTTTATTATTTAAAAATAAAGAATGTAAAACCTATAGCAGAAATTAATGCGCCCAATAACGCTGTCAACAATAGATGTTTACCCTTGAGCCGTAGTTCATGATTTTTAAGATAGAGTTTTAAAAGTTGCTTAAACACTTCACCTGACTCCTCTGGTACTTCATAAGGATTCGAGTGTTTCTCTAGTGGATATACAAGGTGCTTTTTCAGCCTCGACTCAAGATCATTTGCGGATTTAAAATCGCTACTTGGCACCAAAAAGACAAGATCCTCTGTCGAATCAACATTAAGTAAAAACTCTTCTATCCAGTGGTATTTCCACTCATCTGCCGTAGCTACAACACATTTAATATGGGAGCGGTTGAACTCGGCTTTAAATTGTGAGTTGCGGATATCTCCAATATCTAAAACTACAAATTGGAATTTGGTATAAACACCACTAAGATCCATATCATCCCTATATTTGATATGGGTGATACCTTGAAAGTTAAACTCCTTTTCACTTAGAGTTATGGTTTCACCCTCAATTAACGAATGAATCCTATCAAAATCCATATTTTTATTAGCCTCAACCAAAGCAACATTATGCCCTGCTTTACTTAGAAACTTTGCTATGTTGATTGCTGTATTTGTTGCACCTAAATGCTTCTGAACTGCAGCAACTCCAATCAGGACCGTACCAACTACAGGCATCTTATTTGTGAAAGAATTTTCATTCTTCTCAAATATCCACTCATCATCTATCGATTCGTTTGTAGTATCCTTCTCATGCACGGGCATCTTAGGTAAAGAAATATTAGGTTTTGGTATGTTTGGTTTTGGAATTTTAGATAAAAAGTCCATTGGATTTTTCTTTGATTCAGAGCCATTATCAGAGTTATCATTTATAGCTATGTCACCGGTGGATTGTTCTAATTTCTGCGCTTCAGCTTCTGGATTAACAAATTTAACTTCAAGCGTTTGAGGTTTTGTTAGATCCCTTCGCCACGGAATTTCCTTGTTAACAGTTCCGTACTCCAAAGCTATCGAAAAAGACATAGGTTTTATAAATGAGTCTTTTAAGTTTTGGACAGTAAATTTTATACCGTTCCGAGCAAAGAAATTGTAGATACCCATATTTAAAAACTCAGCCAATAACGGGTGTCCTTTGGGATAGTCAGATAACACTGTGAAAACAACATTTTCGAATTCGGGTGTCTGTCGAATACTTAGTACAACGTCACTTAATACTTCTAGACGATAATCATTGTTTTTCTTAGCTAAATCCGTTTTCAGAAGAATTCCATCGATTTTACCTGGATATTCACTAATTGTAGAAATTAAATCTTCTACTGATGAAACAATGTCCAGAACATTGCAATCCACCTCTTTCAGTTTTTCACGTAGTGATTTTGCAAAATCAGTATTTGAAGTGGCGATAATAAGATTCAAATTTATCCCTCCTTTTAAAAAAACAAAAAAAGCACACATTACCCCCTATTAAAGGATAATGCGTGCTTCGCATTGTAAATTTTAGTATTAAATTGGTTGCTTTATGTGAAATATATTAGCATATCCCTTTTTAGGTTGCAATAGCCAAAAATACTTTTCTGATAAATTCTTTTCCGTCATTTAATACAACCTTACTTCTGTATATAGCTTCATTTTCCATTAATGGCTTTAAATCAGTTATCATAGTACGCAAATTAAAGTCTGGTGAATGTTCCATCCCATAAAACATGTGACTTACTTGCGGATAATGATTAGGAAACAGCTGTGGTGATTGAATAAACAGAGCATGTTTTTGTTTTACTAGAATTTCATCTGTTGAGATCATAGTTAAATCAGCTAGCAATTGAATAACACCCTCAATAATGTCTCTTCCAGTTTGATCAATTGATGGATAAATAAAGTTTTTACTAAATTGAACCATTGTTAATAAGCTATCCATATTTTCATCATTAAAATCTCTTGCATAATGCACATTCATAACTGCCCAACAACCTATAAAGAAAGACTCTAATTGTTCCTTAAATGAAGAACCTTTAATATGATATATAAAATCCGTTATTCCTTTTTCATCATTATATTTAACACCCCATTTTACAATTTGAAGTTTCTCCAGATGTCTCAATAATGTTGTTTTATCAGTTGAATCGGCCATTTCGTCAATTGCTCTTAAATAACCTGCAAGAGGCCCTTCTTCCGTTCGATAATATTTCATTTGAGGGATAAAGTGTGCTCTTTCTTTTCCATTTACATAGCATAACAATTTTAGATAAAGTTGAACCCATTTCATTCTAATATCTTCTAATTCAGTTGCCCCCTCTTCTGTTGGCAATAGCTCAAAATCATACAAGTTAATGATATCCTTATCTTCATACTGATCTTGGATAATTTCAGTTGAGAGATGTAATATACGCATTTGATGTTTTCGAGCAGTTGTCTTTATATGATTAATAAATGGATGATAGACATCATCATGCATAAATCCGACTCTAGCAAAAATGGAATGCTGCCAGTCCCATGTTATCGAGAAATCATGTGGCTTATACGCTAAATAAAAATGATCCTTGAATGTTTCTTGTTTATTAGGTTCTTCATCTATAACCTCTAACTCTAGTTCATCATTAGTCATATCCCTATTTTCCCCTTTCACACAAAAAGCACGCAGTAATCCCGTAAGGAATTACTGCGTGCTTCGCTAGTAATACTACTATTTTATTGGAAAAGAAATTTGAATTCAACTATTGGTTTGTTCAATTATCCATTCCATAAATTTTTTCTCGACATACTCGTCGATAAATTGTTCTCGCTCTTTTATTTTTTCTCTCTTAAAAATCAATCCTTCAAGTCTTTCTGATGGTGACTTTTTATCCCATTCAGCACGTGCTTGAGCTCTGAATTCACCTTGTTTTTGAACGACTTCAACCATTGTTCGACTAACTTGCTTTTCATTAGCTTGTTTCATCTCGATTAATTGTTGTTGAATATCATTTCTTTGACCAACTTCATGTTTTACAATTTCAATTAAAGTTTCTTTAAATGATTCTTTAAATTCCTCAAGCTGTTTTGTAATGTCTTCTGACGTTTCCCTTTCACTCGACTCAGTTGCTTCAGGTTTGGGACGACAAGGTAAATCTCTCTTAATAGCATCAAAAATTTGGGGTAACTGCCACGTTATTCCATTGTTGAGTTTCTTGGAACGCCTAATAGCAATGTATTCCGCTATATTCAAATCCATTTGATCATAAATCTTTACACCACTTAATCGATTTAAATAATGAATATCATCATTCTCTAATTCTCTAAAGTAATTATTAAGTGTATTAACAGTAATATTTAGTTCTATATTATGTTTTTGTTTAAAAGTTTCATTTACAACTTCAGTAAACTCAGTTATTTTCCAAGTTTGCAAATAATCAACATCTGAAGCTGCATTTTCTTCCCCTTCATTAACAAGAGCTAATTTAGTTATTTCTTCAGACAATACTACCCCTCCTTTCTTTCCTTCTATAAATAAAATACCACATTAATCTATCGATAATCAACAAACGCTTGATATTAAAGGCTTTTTAATAAAATTTTAATCAATGCTTCCGATAGTTTAACGAACTAAGGAAACTCGCTTATTAAACAAAGTTAGTTAACTTTAAATTATCCAATTAAACCATTCACACAAACGGAATAACTTAACGATAAAGCAAAATACGACATTAATCTATTTATTCGTTATCCCAATAACGACCATTCAACTAACAGTTAATCTATCATTAATTATCTTATTAACATTAAGTACTTCTCGGAATATCCAATTAATTAACTCTGCATCAACCATTACAAACTTGTTAATTTAACTATCAAGATTATATTAACTAGTATATATCCAAATATACTATTTTATTGTTATCGATATAGAACGATTAGTATATCACTAATAGTTATCTTAACTAAAGAATATCAATAATCAATCGCATTAATAGACCATTAACTTATTAATTTAGATTAATCTAACTAAATACTATCGATAATTGAACAGAATAAATGAACGATAATCACTGAATAGCTTTCGAATTAAATTATCGCTATATTTTATATGTATAATATACATATAAAATATAGCGATAATATACATATATATGTTTTTATACACACAATATCCGTATGTATTATATGTATAAATTCCTTCAAATTATATTTTATACGTATAAAATATACATATATTATCACCATATTGTAATGATAAATAAGGGGTAGGGGAGGGGGAATATAAAAAAACACCACATAGTTAGTGGTGTTCAATATGCTTATTTAGTTATCTCTCCAGTTATTAATCAAATACTCTTCGATAATTTCATTAGGACCGTTTAGTAGGGTGGCTGTATTTGATCTAACCTCATCCACAATTACAGATAGCATAGAAGCCCAAGAATATTCGTTACCTGATTCATTATCATTAACATAATTGAACAGTTTCTTTAGCTCTTTCATTTTATGTTTATCAATACCTTCCTCTAAAAACCCTTTTACATAATCATCAACTATACTAAAATCGGTTATTGCATATTCAATTAGAGCTGCTGTAACACGTGCCTTTGCACAACCTAAACAATATGCCAGGTTCTCAAGTATATTGTTCATATCAACAGTGACCCTAATAGTAATACGATCGCATTCTCCTGATTCAGCTCTACGAATAATAGAAGGATTCTTTGGGTTACCTCTATATAATGTATTATCTATTGCTACGTCGCGTTTTAAATGCTTTGCAAGCTCATCTATAATACCTTTATTGGTAAGAGCCTCTTTACATAAGTATTCACCAATATCTTTAACAGGGGTATCAGTTATATCAGATAGTCGATATATTGCAGTTCTAGCATCCAACAAGATTGTTGGCTTTATATTAACTTTTTTATCGCTTCTTACTTTACGTTTTTTAGTGACTAACATATTTATCACCCATTTTCTCGTTTCTACCCAGTGGGCAAGAGGTATTTTTTCCATAGTATGTGTAATTCTCTAATTGTATGAGTATAGATAAGAGTTTTTATGGTCATAATACTAGTGAAAGGGGGACTCAATAATTTTTGAGTCTTAAATTTGTAACTATTAAAGCATAAATGACTAACTTGAAGATACGTTTCTCTTATTTTGATAATAGGGGGAAACAGCATGATAAATTTGATCCACTGGTCTATTGGGTATGGATCTAATGAAGAGGGGTGATTGCATGGGTGAAAAAAAGAACAAATTGATTGCTGAAATGAAAAATCATTCTAAAAAATATGGCTTTCCAGTAAAAAAGAAATCAGGGACACAGCATGAAAAAAAAGGTAAAAAATAATTTATTAGAATAACCAAATTTTTATGGTTTATATTTTAGCAGCAAAAAAATTAACTTAATTGCTGTTATACATAACGTCTACTCCCCCAAGATAACTGTTTATCTACATTAGCCAAATAAATCTTGCCCACTGGGTTACTGGGCATGATTTATTTGGTATTCAACCCTTACTGGGCAAGAGATAATTTTCACATAATAAGAGTGGTGGGGGACTGTAAAAGGACTCTAATGTGGCTAAATTAAGTATTGCATTTAATTTAACTAGCTATATTTTACTTTTATTTTTTATTAAAGACCTTACTTTAGAAAAGTAATTTCAGAAGCTGGGGAATGCTATTAAAGGATTAAAATAACCTAGATAACACAAAAAATAATTATTCATATGTAGAGATACCGAAAGGATCTATTGATTTCTTCACCAATATATGTATCAAAATAAAACACCGTACATTTAGTACGGTGTTTTTATTTACCCTTATTTGGCTTCATCATGTTGCCAAACGGCATCATAGAATTAGTCTTAATAGAATTTAAACCATTACCCTTACTACTAGGTGTTTCTTCTTTACTCTCAATAACTTCATTTTGAATAGGGGAGACTAGATTATTTTTGTTATCAAGATTATCAGTTGCTTCTATATTCTGTATATCAGCAGATGTAGTTGAATCTACTACCACTTGTAATGCTGGACGAGATTCAGCATTAGGAGCATTATCTCGTCCAGTGTTTTCAGTACTATTACTTTGACTATCCGAAGATACAACTGTTGCATCTGGAACTCTAACTTTATTTTTCGGGATAGAGTTAGGAACATTAATAGTTGAATTAGGAATGTTTGAATTTACTCTATAATTCCTTGGCAGCATATCATCAATATCGGTATTCCCATACATTTGATACAGCAATATAAGTCCTAACATACTTGCACCAGATATATCAGATTGCTTGTTTATAAATGATAGTAGTTCATCATCAACAGTTCTATTTATATAGACTTGATAACGATCCCCATGTTCATATTTTGTTGTTCTACGTTTAGACACTTAGTGCCTCTAAGTAGTTGTTTTTGATTTCTTCAAATGCAGGGGTAAGGGCAAAAATTAGTAATCCTTTTGCAGTTATAAACTTAGGATCTGGCGCAAAAATCACCTTATCACTGTATTCCTCTAATAATGGTATTAAAGCATTCTTATAAAGGATAGCTCCACCACCATATAAAACAATTCGAGCTCTTGATGGCATTTTTTCATAAATACTCTTTAGACTGTCAGCAATTACAATTGCATCATCATTCAGATACATAGTTGAGAAGTTCTGTAATTTTGCAGAGTTAAAAATCTCAGTGTTACTGTAAATTTCCGTGAATTGTGTTAGAGAATTAATTTGATCTTGTTTTTGTAGTTTATTCCATTCTGTACGAATCTTATTTACTGACTCTTTTGTTCCTAATTCAAATCCCTCAGAGTTCTCATAATCAAAATCAACTCCAAACATTACTGCACAGTCTAACGAACCTGCACCAATATCACCCATCAAAAGTTCTCTATCTTCAAAAGTAACTTCTGTTTTAACTTGATCACCATTTTCATCTTCTTCAAGAATTTCATAAATTTTTGGAGTTCCATCGAGATTATAAACAATCGCATAACCTCCAATTGCTCCTTCAGGTAAAGTCATCGCAAATTCTACAACGATTGTTACGAGGATTTCTTCACCATTCGGGTAATGGAATTTCATCTCATGAGTTCCAATAAATCTTTCAGCGTGTTTTTGGAATGCTTCTTCGTCAATTTGATTTAAAGGTAAAGCCAAATTTAAATCATAATGGGCAGTAATTGTCTTACTTTCAGGGTTGTTTCTTATAGCATCCACTAATAAACCTGCAAGTACTGTTCTTGCCACAATTTCAGAAGTATGTTTTTGAGCATGTTTTGGTGTCTCTTTTGGTTTGGCACCCAAAGCTTTTAATGTTCTTTTTCCAATAAGATAACGTTCATTTGATTTTGATAAAGCTTTAGATGATAAGAAAGTAATATCTAAGTGCTCATGAATATTTTTAGGCGTTACTACATCATTAGCTAAGAAATTACCTTTACTTTTACTATTTGCATTTAACAAAATGAGTTCTGCTGTTGGGATGGCTAGTCCCTCATCAACTCCCTCAAAATACATCTTTGTTTCACCATTTCCTCCATCTACACCAGCTTTTCTTACTACGTTTTTAGTTCTCTTTTTAGTCATTCAAAATTCACTCCTAATAATTGTCCTATTGAAACCTGTGTTTCTGTATTTATTATACAGGGTAAGATTGCCACTCGTCAACACATTATACATACATTTTATACACACAATATATGTATAAATTATAAATACATTGTAAGTATAATGTGTGTATAAAATAAAAATTAAATTTCCCTTATATATTTAATTTTAAAGCAGCTATATTCTTTGGAAAAATGCTTTGCATGTAAATTGCTAGAACAAAAAAATCTATAATGTGTAAGTAGAAATTGGAAATTTGTTCAGGGGAATTTCTTAGGTTTTCTAAACTGATAATAGTTTAAAAATCGTTCCCAAACTAGGGTGCTACATATTGGTGCTGCAAGCGCCTTATATCAGCACCATATATCAGCGCCCTATAAAATATTGGTTTTTATTGTTTTGTCAAGACATTTCTATAAGTTTCTTGCACTCCGAACTTCATTAACCTAAAATCGGAGTAATAAGGAGAAGGGAGAAATTAATAAATGGCACCCCCAACATACAAGCAATTAAGCAATAAACAACTGGAAATTTTAAGGTTCATTTTAAAGGTTAGAATGGCTAAGATACATCAAATATTGAGTTATTTAAGACCAGAACTTAAGGGTAAAACTCGACAGGATAAGGACTTTGAAAGTGGCAGAAAGGTTTTAAGTAAAACCATAAAGTTATTACAGGATGCTGGTTACATAAAGCAACATAGGGTTTCTGATTCTACGGAAGTTTACTATTATTTGACTCAAGAGGGTCAGAATGAAATTTACTCGTTCATGGGAATCACGGAACTGGATAAGAATAAGCACTCAGGATTTGATTTTGATTTGGGATTTTTCCCTTGGAGGGTCCCACCATTAGAGAACATACATTCCCGTTTTCAAACAGAGATACAATGCAATATTTTAGCATTTAATCGGCAAGTAGAAGAAGCTGCTAGAGATTCGGAAAATGAACAATGGATTTTCGGTGGAGTTAAGTTAACGAACATATGTTCTTTACGTGATAACTTACATGCATCGCCTCGGAAATCAAAAATTAAAGAAAGTATGCAATATAAACCTGATGGCGAAATTTGTTTAAATCTATCTCGTTATGATGAGCAAGGGAATCTTATAGATACCCATGGTGAATTAGCTTATTATTTCATGGAATATGATAGAAAAACAGAGTACGGTGAAAGGCTACTTGCTAAATTCAAACGACTTAATAATCGATTGAAGGAACTTAAGGAGAATAATGAGTTAAGGTATTACAAAGGGATGATTGTTGTATTAGAAAATCCACGGTACTCAAACAATCAAAAGACCACTGATTTACAGGTGAATCTTAGATATCTTAATTTCCTAAAAGCCTTTAATGCTATGTGTGGTGAATTCATTGATGATTTCAATATCATAGCTACTACTAGTAGTAATCTTGAAAGTACCATTCTTTCTCTGAGAACCGAATATAGTAAAGACTTTAAGTATCCACTCATTGATGCATTCCGCTTCAAGGAACTACAAAAGACTTTTAATTATTCTGATCCGAATACTGACGGACTATTATTTGATTACTTTAAAAACATTGGCGATGTACTAGGTCGTTTTACTGGTGACAGAAAATATTACTGTGTTTTCTTTAATATTGAAGGGTTAAATACTCTTAAATGGAAACGGTGTATTAAGATATTTAATAATCTTCAAAAGGTAGCCATTGAAAAGAATGAAACATATATAATTGTGCCTATAGTTGTTTTTAGAGAGCTAACTCCTTATTCTGTAGGACTTATTGATAATACATTAAAAGCTGGAGAAGATAAGTTATTTTATGAAAGATTGCATATGATGGATCTTCGTATTAACCGACCCGTTCTCTATAAAGATTTAGAACCTATTGATTTTAGGGATTCAGTATTCGTAGTTAAGTAGCTTTATTGGTCTTGACTTTACAAGTTAGAAACATATAATTGAAATTAAGAAAAACAAATAATTAGTACGTTCGGAAGCACCGAACCTACGCCTTAAAGATATTTTAAGGTGTTGGGTTCGGTGCTTTTTTGTTTTTCAAACAAAGAAGGGGGGATTTAATGGGCTTCTTACAAAAAAAGGAGAAGCAAGAGGTCGGATTACAATCAGATACTGAATATGTTATCGAACGTGAAGAATTCTTAAAATACCGCTTCGAAAAGGCTATTAAGAAAACGAAACGGGAAGAATTCGTTCGGATGACTTTAAACTACCGAATAGTTTCAGTATTATCTTGGTTTAATGTTGCTGTTCTACTACCAATAGCTATTTTTACATGGGTAATGAATTTACTAGGTGTATTTGAACTAGCTTTATTAAACAAACTGCCATGGTGGCTTTTTATTCTGATTTGGCTATTACCGTACTTTACATGGCATTATAGTACAATCTCAATACCTCAGAAAAAAGGGCCCGTAATACTTAAAGATTGGTCAAAGACCAAAAAGGGAAGATGGAAATCAGCAATTTTTAATTTAGCTCCTTTTCATATTCTAAGTTGGTGTGCATTTGCAAAATATAATGTAGATTACTTTTTAGATTATTTAACCAGTGTACGGATTTTTGAACCTTACAAAGACATTATCATGACAGATGATTTGGATTCTTTGATATTAGTTCTGTTTGTCATTCCTGTTATATTTAGCGCCCTTTCTCTTTTCTTACAAGCGCGTGATTATATGATAAATAAGGATTTGCTTCAAAAGCATTTTATGACTTGGGAAGCTCCTTACATCAAAAAATATGCACACGAATACAAATTGGAAACATGTGATGTTATAGTGGGGTTCGAATTTGATACTAAGAAACCAATTATTATTAAAGAAAACGAACGATTTTTACATGAGGCCATAATAGGGGCAACTGGTTCAGGTAAAACATCTACAACTTTGTTGTTACGGATAGCACAAGATATATTAAAGATTGCTACGGGGCAGCGGGATATGGGCTTGGTTTTCTTGGAACCAAAAGGTGATGGTGTAGATGATGTATTGACCATTTGCAAAAAACTTGGCGTTCCAGACGAGAAAATTAAAGTTATCGATCCTACAAAATCTTGGTCAATGA
Source organism: Lysinibacillus irui (assembly GCF_028877475.1). NCBI lineage: Bacteria > Bacillati > Bacillota > Bacilli > Caryophanales > Bacillaceae > Lysinibacillus > Lysinibacillus irui. The sequence goes on from NZ_CP113528.1 coordinate 143,082, forward strand.
AATACAATCCATTTGGAGGATCGAGAGAGTCAGCTGCTTCAGGATTTCAAGGTACATTAAATGCTCTGACTGGTGATCAAGATGAGTTCTTTAAAGGACAACAAAATGAAGCAGCTAGTACGTTTACGTTATTAGCAAAGATCCGTTTTGGTCCCGCCACAAATATCACTCATATTCAGCAAATGTTTACAGACCCTCGTTACTTAGCAGATATAGTAGAATTTGTTCGAAAAACAATTGATTCTAAAAGGGAAGATCCATCACTAACTAGCAGTATGCGAGCAGAATTAAGTTCATTTGAACAAATCGTAGCTTACTTTGAAAATGAGGTGTTGGATTATAAAACATTCCGTGATAAAGAAGATATTAAACAAGTCTTATATCCACCTGGTCACAAATATGCTGGACGTCCATTAGTTGAAAATAAAAAGGATAAGTTTGTTACGGGTGCTAAAAAGTACCTAAATGAAATTGCTTTAAACTCTATGCTTAAAAGTCTATTTGTCTGCAATGATGGAGAAGAAGCTTTCGATGCGGACAAGTTTTTACGTGAAGGCGGAGTAGTATTAATTAATACTGCATTGGGGGACTTAGATGAATTATCTCTTTTATTCGGACAGTTCTTCATCCGTCAATTCCAAAGCGCTGTCTTCCGAAGAGCTAAGGAGTGTAAAGAGACAGGTATTGAACGAATACCAATCATGTTCTATGTGGACGAATTCCCTCTATACGCTAATGAAGCATTTGAACGTTTCTTAACGCTAGGGCGTTCTTATAAGGTTGGTGCAGTTATTGCTATGCAATCTATTGCACAATTAGACGCAGTTGGCCAGTCTTATCGTAAATCAGTTATGGGTAATGCTTCACACAAAACAGTATTTGGACGTGGACCTGTAGAAGATAATGAATACTTCTCTAAAGAATTCGGTGAACATCTAGTTGTTGTAGAATCAATGAATGAATCAGGTTCTCCAATGACTAGCGAAAAGCAAACATGGGGCTTCCGTTTAAATACTCATAAAGAAATGCAACCAAGGTTCACGCCTACCGATATTCGAGAACTACCGTTTAAAGAAATGATAGTACAAGTGGTCAATGAACGAAATAGTATTGGTATACCTAAGAAGGCTGTTGGTCAGTTTGTTCATGAATCAGCATTTATTAACAGATTTATGGATTTAGTAGCCAGTGATATTAAGTCTACAGAAGAAAAGGAATTTAATGTTACTGATCATATATCTCAAGATAAATTAGATACACTTGTAACAAATGTAAAAGCAGGTTACGAATCAATGGAATCTTTAACTACTGATGAAATTTTAAACCTTACAGACTTCCATAGTGTTATTCCTGATGAATTTATGGCCAATGTATCTGCTATTGGTGATTCGGTGCAAAAAGAATTTGAACAATATTCAAATGACGACGGCTTTATGTCTCCACCACTACAATCACAAGCTATTCCAGTACAAAGAAATGAAAAGAAACACAATAACGTTATTCCATTCCCAACTGCGGAAGGACCAAACAATCTCGAATATAGTGAGGATGAAGAGCAAAATACCAGTATTTCATTCTATGGTGATGAGGAGAAAATCGAAAACGAAGTGGGGATACCTTTTAACTTTGAAATAGGTAATGAAGCGTCAAATCTATCAGCTGATATGATGGACGAAACCGCTTCTACTGATGATACAAATGAATGGCTAAGTCTCATGGATGAAAATGATGCTGAAAACACTTCAGATGTTACGTGGGAAAAACTAGATTCAATGGTTGAACAGCCCCCTGTAGATGTCGTTGTCCCTGTTGTATTTGAACAGGTTGATGAGAAATCTGCAAATACTAACATCGAACACGTTGATTTGCCATTGCAAAATGATGTGCAGCATGAACCATTTAATCCTCCTATGATGGAGCCACCAATGTTAGATATTGAAAGTACTAACCACAATATTGAAAACACTAGTGGAATTGATAACAAAGCAGCTTCAGTTCCAGTCATGAATCAAATGAGCCTTTTCCCAGATGAACCCGTTGTGAAAGAAAATAAAAAATCAAAAAGAATTCAAAAGGGTAGAGAAAGTAGTTCTTCAGTAAAGAAACAAGAAGTGGAAAAGAAGCACGAAAGAGTTGCTGAACAGCAAGTACAGTCTCAACAAAAAGCAAATCAAAAAAGAGATGTGGTAATACCAGGTAATCATTTTGTTTCAGAAGATGTGATTGAAGAAGATATTTAAAATCAATTGATGTATCTACCGTGACTTGATATAATGACTTCAACTTAATTTATTACATTTTAGAAGAATGTTCGGAAGCACCGAATCTTTCGTCTTTTTTAGACGTGGATTCGGTGCTTTTCGTTTTTCTAAATGAAAAGGGAGGATATAACATGCAAGCATTACTAGAGAAAACAAATGAAGTACCTCTTTATAAAGATGTATTAACCGTTCTTGGTCAACCGCTATACCAAAGTATAATTAAAGTTGTAAGTGGGAAATCCAAGAGTGGCTTTGTATTATTTGACTCCAATAGCAATAAAATCGATGAAGTATTAAGCCTATGTCAGAGACTTGAAATCCCTAATGAAAAAATTAAAGTAATTGACCCAACTAAGTCATGGACATTAAAATTTCAGCCATTCAAAGGAGCCCTAAACTCCGCTGGGGACCTATTACAAACTATGGAAGTTTTATTATCAAACAATAACGAGTTTTTTAAAAGCCAACAAAGCACACATATTTTTTCAATTACATTGTTATCAATTATATCCTTTGGACAAAAAACAACCATAAACCATATTATTCAGTTATTTTTAGATACACGTTATTTAGCAGATATAGTTGAAGAGCTCCGTGAGCGATATAACAATAAAGATCAACGAATTTTTAATTCCAATCAAATAAAAACTGTCCAGGATTTACTAGATTACTTTGAGCAAGATGTTCTTGATTATCAAGCGACTGAAGCGGGTGAAGTTTCATACCCTGATGAACATAGATATGCGGGTCGTCAGATTGTAAAAAATAAAAAAGATCGCTATATTACCGGTGTTAAGAATCTCTTTGATGAATTTTCAAACAATCCTTTAATGTCAAATCTATTTAACTATGATGATGGAAAAGAAATTTTCGATACAGGGTTGTTTATTAAAGAGGGTGGTGTATTATTGGTCAATTCTGCAACATCTGAAACGGAGAATAAACAAACGCCGTTTTTCGGTCAGCTATTCTTAACCCATTTTCAAAACGCAGTTACTCAATATACAAAAGAGTGTGTACAAGCTGGTGTTAGATCAACTCCAATCATCTTCTATCCTTGTAAAGTTCTTTAGTATCGAGCTCTAGTTTACTTTTAAGAAAAGCAGAATGTTAGGTATTGCAAAATTTAGAAAGAAAGGGTATATTATTTGTAACTTAAGTTAATAAACCTTTCAGAAGAATGTTCGGAAGCACCGAATCTTTCGTCTTATTAGACGTGGATTTGGTGCTTTTTTGCGTTCTTTTGATTGTAAAACAAGGAGGAAATGTTGATATGACAATTTTAGAAGAACAATTGAAAGAACAGCGAATGTATGCTGAGGCCAATTTAAGAGATGCACGCCGCTTCAAACGTTTTATTACTGTAACTAGTGTTGGTGTTGAAGAGCTTCAAATGGCAGGGGAAACGATTGAATGCCTGAAAGTCTATTACGATGGTATTTATGGTTATATCCCTAAGAACAAAATGGATGACTATGAATTTAGATCGCTTCATGCATTTGTAGATGGTGATTTTGAGGTTATTGTTGAAGATGTAATAGCTGATGAGAACAATGCCTTCTTTATCGGAAATCGAACAGATGCTTTAAACATCCAAGCTAATCTATTCTGGAATTCTGCTAAAGAAGGGCAAGTCTATACTGCATTTGTATCCGGCGTAGATAAAGCTAACCTGTATTTGATTGTTAATGGTGTTCGAACACGTATGCCAAAGGAAGAATATTCTTATGCTTATCACCGAGATATGCGAGAGGTTGTTGCTAGAGGTGAACGAATTGAGGTAAAAATCACTTCTATTAACGTGGAAGAACAAAAGGTTAAGTTTAGTCGCCGTGTTTTAGAAGCGGACCCTGCTGTATTTTTAGCAGATTATAAACCTGGTGGCACTTATGCAGCTGAGATCAACAATATCAATCCTGATTTAGGAGTCTTTGTAACCTTAAAACCACATAACATTTCGGCATTAGCACCATTCCCTTCCATGCGTGTCGGTGTTCACCTTAAAGAAGGGCAAAAATGTCAGCTAAAAGTAAGTCGTGTAGATACACAAATTGGGCATATTTATGGGCATATCGTACTTCCACGGGTTAACCAAATTGGAAAGGCACGTCGCTCATAAAATGACTGCACAAGATCTTAGCATTCAAAATTTTGTAGTAGGTGATGTTGAGGAACAAGCAAGAGCTGTTCCTCAACAGAAATTATCTCCTACATACGCTACGACGATACCATATAAGTCGCCATCGCTTCCACGCGATATATTACAATATCTACCGCCAAATGGTAACCCTTTTAGTTTATTTGGAGACCCTTATGCCCTGCTATATTTTTTACCAGTAGAATACAATGTCATCCGCAACAGTAACTATTGGTTACGTGGAAAAGAAGAAGATAACAATTTTACTGACCATGAAATTGCCTTATTAACCTTCTTAGCTAATCATCGTGTCGCTACACGATCACAGATACAAAGAGCAGTCTTTTCATCAACTGATTCAGATACAAAAGTCAAAGAATTTATAAGGAAGTGTTTAAGAAGCGGTATAATTGTCGCTTTTAAATGGGTTTCTCCTTGTGAAAGTGAAAAGTTATTACCTCACCTTTATGGACTTTCACCAATTGGTGCAAAAGCTGCAAGCCTTATATTACCTAGAACGCATATTCCGCGTTCCTATCAATTCTTACCGATAAAATATGTACCTGGTAATGCGCCTAAGATGACCGACTATTTTTCTACAGTTATCGCTAATGAATTCTACTGTAAATTGCGAGAGCTAGACCGTGTAATTGAATGGTCATCGCAGGAGAAATTTGATTTATCAAATGGCCGCTATTTTAGACCACATTATGCAATTAAAACAATCAAAGATGAACAAGATTTTAAATACCTTTGGTTGGAAGTTATTCGACCAGTGAAGAATTGGTACTCTGACTGCATTGAAAGGTTCCAACAAATTCAATTAGCATTTACTTCTTTGTCAGACGATCTTCGACCAGAACTTGTTATCTTGTTAGTCGATGATGTCTCTAGGATCCCTGATATTGCAGAATTAGCAGAACAATATATGCCAGACAGTAGAATCCGCTACACAACTGACGAAAGATTAATACAGAAAAATGATCCCGCTATCTTTTACACATATTTTGAAGCATCAGGTGTAAAATCATCGAAAATCAAATTCCTAACTCCTGAATGGAAAGGTATGTCTGCTTCTGAATATCATGCGTCTCTTTACAATGAAGACGTACTAATGGATGACGCGGACTATGACTATTAGGAGGTAGAGATTTGACATTTGCACAAGATAAATGGGTAATAATTCTTCTTGAAGAAATTAATGAAGACCGTGATTTAACGCATGTTGTATCAGATGAAGCATTTAGATATCCAAAACCATATGATGGCGACTTATACGTTGTTGGCCATGATATTAACGGAGATATTCATTTCTTGTTAGTTGATAACAAAGAAAATGGTGAAGTGGAGCTTCGTATCATTGAAGATGAGTATCTATTTACTAAATTGCTTGCTTATTATAAAAATGAAGATCGTGTCCCTTCAAGTGAAGCGGACGAAAAAATCCGCTTAGGAATTGGTACTTCATTTGCAGCTGATTCACAAATCAAGGAGCAATTTATGGCCAAGTTGCCTATGACTCGATTTCCTTAAAACATAGCAAAGGGTGTGTAGTGAAAAACATTACACACCCTATATAAATTGGAGGGATTATTCATGAACGTTCAAATTTTAAAATCAAAACTTGAAACACAGGTAGCAATTATAGAGACCGCTTTACATGATGGAGATAACGTAATTATTGCTGGCAATTTAGCGACCGGTAAAACAAGCTTGTTAAACGCAATACATAACAAATTGAATGCGAAAAAAGAGAATAGTGCTGCCTATTTTTCTATGTGTACTACAGAAGCGGAAGTTGAAATAGTAAAAGAAAATATATACACACATTGTACGGATAAAATACTGATTATTGATGAGTTACGTGCTTTATCTTCCCAGGGGTTACGTTTAGAAAAGGTGAGTAATGATATACAAATCGTAGCGTCTATTCAATTTACAAATTCGGATGACTTTATTGCAGTTGCAGCCAAGTTGAATTTAGATAGTTATTTCAGCAAATTAGTTTACCTTAAAAATCAAGAAGGTGACTTAGAAATAATCTATTAAAAAGTAGATTAATGAAAGGGGATAATTTTATGAATATATTCAGTAATAAAGTCAATGAAATAAAAACACTGGAAAATGAGTTAATCCACTCTCTAGAAGATAATGTATACGGGAGACGTAAACAAGCACCACCAGCCTCAGTAGATTTCTACAACGATGTAAATGCGAAGAGAGTTTACTCTACACTTTCTCCACTTATTAAACTCCTATCTAGAAAAAGGCACAACAATGCACTTCATATGTACATGATAATGTTCCTAAGTGAAGAATTGAGTAAGTATGTAATGTATCAATTCAATAACGATCAGGAGGATTTTAAAATCGAATTTTTAGCCAAAGAAGCTGAATTACTAATTTTAGATTTATACAACATTATGGAATTAGCAGAGAATAAAACGAAAGGGAAAAAATTCAGTATCGATGAAAAGTATATTTTTAAAGATGAAAAAAATATAATCAGAACTAATCTAGAACTATTAACTGAATAAGGATAAGTATGTTCCTTAATAATAAAACAAGTTCTATCAATGGACTTGTTTTTTATTTTCTTTAACCAGTATTTGTGGTATTCTCAAAGTATATTTTTAAACTTATTTTTCTCTAACCAAACGGTGAAGAGCATTATTTCTAAAAGCGCTTATTACAGCGATTGATAAAGGCACAGGTCTGTCTTTAACGATTCAATCCTTGTAATAGGCGTTTTTTTTGTTGCCTAAATATAACAAAGGAGGAATGACATCATGCGTGTAAACATGGTTTGGTCTGGAATTAGACAACAACATTCGAAGGAAATCTATAATATTCCTTGGGGCACTATTCGAGTATCTGAAGGTAATCACTGTACATTGTTTTATTTTGAGGGTGAGTGTGTGGATCTTAACGATGTAAGAGAGATATTTACTTACTTTCAAAGAAACAAGCTGTTCTGTAGGTCTATCAAATTATTTGAAACTGGTAATATCCCTAGAATGGAGAAGTATGGATTTACTCATAACGGCATGTTTTATATCTTACCATTACACGATATTTCATTACTTGCTATACCTTATGGCAATCAGGAATGGTGTTTGCAGTTAGATAAACGTAGTGGAAGCGGCATTGATTTAAGAATGTTGCAAGCTTTCCCATATTTTCAGGAAACATTTAGACAGCTATCATTAGAAGAATTGTCCTCGATTTAGCATATCTTGTATGCTTGACGACCTTTTAATAGATAAGAAAATTTTTAGGAGAGATATTTATGAAAAATGTTAATATCCCAATAATTGAAGACGAAATGAATGTTATTCATCAATTACACAAAATTAATGTCCATGGACTTTCATGGACCAATTTCTACAAAACACTAGGTTATATGGCTAATGCTAAGATAACTCCTTATTTTGCTTGTGCAAACGTAGAACGTAAAGATAAAGTTTTTCATACTAATCGATCTACTTTCTTTAATGCATTGCGTAAGCGCGGTGTAAATGTTCTTGAGGGGCTAGCTGTTAGAGAGTCAAAAGATAATCGAATTGAGAAGGGCGTAGATGTTTTAGTCGCTTTACAAATCTACAAAGAGGCTTTAAAGGGCGCACGTGACATTATAGTTTGCTCAGCTGATAGTGATCTTGTGCCAGCTGTTAAAGAAGCTCAGAACATGGGTGTTCGTGTACATGTTGTCATGAGTGACTATACTCCTGGTTGTGAACTATCTACTATTGCTGATCGTGTTATTAGCTTAGAAACAATTGTCCAATCAATGGTTGAACGTGGAAAAATCAACTTTAAGAATCAAGAAAAACCATACTTATTTACAAACGCTGTGTGTTATAAGCAGCATAGAAAGGGACTTCAGTATGCTTGAAATTCAATAATTCACTTCAAAGCATCCTGTCAAAATACTGTTCAACTAAATACTGGGAGAACTAATTAAAAGGGAAACAACGATTAACTACGTTGTTTCCTTTTTCAATGAAAAATAATAATGCTGTCCATAGCAAAAAGGAGAAATTTAAATATGACTATTAACTTTCAAAAAGTAACGATTTCAGATGTTGCAATCAATACAGTAAAGGATTCCATTCCAGGCTTTGTGGAAAATATCGATGCTTTCGAAGGTACAAAGAATAACTTATACATTCGAGTTAAGTTTAAAAAACTTGACCTTCATGCTTATATGGTAATCGATTCAAAGAACCGCTTAATGGTTCATTACTGTGAAGAAGTTGAAAAGAATTTACCATGTAAACATCGGAATTTATTAGCTGCTATAGCTAATTATTTTGGCCATTCAATTGAATTAACCAATACTAAGACAAAGTTAGTTGAATACAAAGATTTTGAAAAGCAATTTGAAAAAGTTAGATGGGAAAACAAAAATGATGAATTCAAGCTAATCCCAACTATAAAAGATACTTTACCTGCTACTAACCAAGTAGAAAAACAAACAGTACCAGTTGAACAACTAATTGACCGCGATTGGGAAACTGGTTGGAATGGGGTACAAGATTATTTAGATTCTCAAGGTGTTGATATTGCCTTACAGAATAAAATTCTGGAGCGGAGAAAACGGATTAGTATGCATGTTCCTATTCAACAGGAACAAACAGCTCCCTCAAAACCTGCTACACCATATCAAGGAGAGACTTTCAGACGAGTATTGCGACATATCTTTAATGATAAGCATTTAATTCTTATCGGGGGTAAAGGTACCGGTAAAGATACTTTGATTAATACACTTGCCTGGATCTTTAACTTCCCGCTACTTCTTCAAATTGGCGACAAAGATACATCAAGAGAAACCATCGTTGCTGAGCCAGCATTCCGTGATAATGAAAGTACTTATGATTTATCCCAATTTACTAAAACTGTTCAGCATGGTGGATTAGTAAACTATGCCGAAGTTAACTTTCTAAAAGGGGATATTACTTCTGTATTTCATTCACTATTTGATGAAAATGAAGCCTTAGCAACGCCTTTAGGTCCAATTCAAGCACACGAAGATTTTTTAATGTGCTGCTCCATGAATGTTGGTAATGGATACTTTGATGTTAATAAACTGAATGATGCATTTAAAGATCGTTTTGCAGTAGTTCGATTACCACAAACAATGGAATTCCAGAACCTTATTAAAGAAAAAAGTGGTTTGGTAGATTCTAATGCTCTTGAGTTTCTATCTACAATAAAGAAAAATCTAGAAGAGTTATTCTTTGATGGTTTGTGTCACAGCGCAGATACAGTTCGAGGATATATCGATGCAGCAAAATACTTCTTAAATTTTGGATTTAACAATGAAACACGTATTGAAGTTGTTGAAGACTATATAATCAACAAGGTGGAAGACACAGAGGAATACTTCGAAGCTCGAAACGCAGTACGTGAGGCATTTTCTGAATTAAAATTATCGCCATTTCCTTTCACAGAGGAAGAGAAAGCCTATTCCAATGCACAGGAGGACGATAATTAATGAGCAGCTTAAATGTAAAATTAAAAGAAGTAAAGGGTAGACGATTACACCGTTATCTTCGTAAGAAATTCAATAGACGCGATTTTGATTTTGATTGGACAGATTTTAGTACGGCATATTTTGACGGAAAAACAATTTTCGTAAAGTATGATGTCCATAAACCTAATAAGTTGTTTTCTGAAGCCGAGATCCATATATTACATCTCGGCTTTGCTTACCATGAGATGGGTCATAAACTTTATGATATTGTGAGTGACTTTAAAGAATGGATACTTAGTAATTCTTCAGAAGATAAAGTGGAGTGGGAAAAAAATACGAAATGGCCAAAGAACATCGTTCACACTTGGGGAAACCTTGCTTTGGACGGTAGGTTAGAGAGATTTCTACGTATCGATTATCCTTTTACGATTGATGAAATTGATTATTTAAATTATGAATGGGCTTATCCTCCTTCACCAGAAGAAAGACGGGGAGAAAGCAAAGTTAATGATTTTCTTGAAATGTACGGTCGTAGGTGCTTAGAAATGGAGGATTTAGAAGGCTGGCACAGCGATGTAGTTTCATTAATGGACCAGTATCAACCACTATTGGACGAATCCTTTACCCAAACTTCTACTATTGACTGTCTAAATAAAAGTAAAGAACATTTAACAGCTGTATGGCCAACATTGTATCAATGGATACAAGAGGAAGAACAAGAACCCGCTTCTATTAGCTCGAATACTAGCAAAGAAGCGGATCTTGAAAATTCAGAGTGGGCTACTTCTGATGAGGTTAAAAATAACGTCCAACGAATCTTGGATAAATTAAAGGATATGTTTAACGGCGCTGAAAGCCCTCATAACGAGTCTATAGACAATGATGATAACAATATTGAAGATGGCAAAGAAGACGGCTTAGAAGATAATTTAAAGCCTAAAGAGAACACTATTCAAATCATCTTTCCCGAGAACACTCAACCTAGAACCAAGCCTGATTTTAAAAGGTTAATTGCTAACACTGAGAAAGAAGTAGAAAATACTCACCAGCAGGCACATGAAGAGTTAAAAGAAGATGAAATTATAGAATCACCAATTGCCGTCATGGTAAATAATACTCCCATTAACGACACAGTTAAGGAATGTAGTTATGATCATAAAAATGAAGCGGTGTTTGATGAAATGGTAATTTCGAATCGACGCCAGATATTTGCTCTTGAAAAAGCCTTGCAAGTCATCTTAGCACCAATCCCTGAAATTCGATCTAAGAATCAAAAACGAGGTCGGCTACGCCCACATAGCGTATGGCGTGCTGTTTATTGTGATGATGATAATATACGTACAAAAATTAATAGGGGCTCACCTAAGGAAGACGCTAGTATTTCCCTAATGGTTGATATTAGTTATTCTACCACCTCAATGTGTGGCACCCAAAAGCAAGTTATCACTGAAATGAAAGAGGCCTTATCGGTTGTTTTATCAGCTGCACATAATATTAAGTTACCGTCAAAAGCCTTTGCATTTACAAGTGATTTCGCTACTAATGACACTTTTATTTATCATTTGAAGCCAAACGATCACTTGCTTAAACCGCAGCATAAGGGGGCTATTGGCGGTTTACGTCCAGAAATGGGCAACCGTGATGTCATTGCGCTCCAATATTTATTAAATCAAGTGAAAGATCGTAAAGAGTCTATTCGCTTGGCATTTATGATTAGTGATGGGGCACCAAATTTCTATGAAAATGAATCCGAAGAAACCATAAAAGAGATGGTTAAATCAGCAAACAAAAATGGCGTTGATGTTTTTTGTATATTTGTTGGGAACGATAACTGGGGTTATCAATGTGCTAAAAGAATGTACGGAAATAGAGTAATACGTTCAAAATCAGGTTTAGCATCTGATTTAAAAAGACATTTAATTAAAGTGTTATCACTCCGCCGAGGACTATAATGGTGAATCGTGAGGAAGGTTCTTGATAAACCTTAAGATGAGACGATTTATTACCAAATATTTTGGTCAATAAAAAGTTAATGAACAATGGCAAAAGACTTTCAAGCTATGAAGTATAAAAGATAAGATCGGAGAAACATGATGAGAAAAAATAAAGCTGAGATGGGTATTGTAGTTGGTCCATTTGCAAAAATAGAATTCGAAGATTGTATTAAATACACTAGTAATTTCGAGGGGTATGAATATTATATAAAAGAGACACCCTTAGGAATGTTTTTATTGATAGACAATTTTAGTACAACACCATTTATCCTAACGGAATATACAATAGATGATAATGATGTTTTATCTTCATTAGAAGCAATGTATCAAAAAGGCATAGTTGCAACAGATTCTTTAGAAAAATTTAAAGAAGCAGTTCAAAATCATATTTATGAAGATGCCAAAAACTTATTTGAGAAATACTTGGCACTAGACTGATAAAAAAATTTAATTGTTCTACTTAAGCACAATTTCTATATTTACTAGTTAAAACTATAGAACAGTTTCTTGAACCGCAGCATCGAGGTGCTAGTGATGGCTTACACCCTGAAATGGTTAACCTTATGTAATAATAAAGACCAAGACAGCTATAATGAACTGCACCCCGTCAAGTAGACAGTGGAAATAATAAAAAATGTATTAAGCGGCTTGAGTCCTGAATTCTAACGGACTCAAGCCGTTTAATCGTTTCTGATAACGATAGTAATTATAAAAATGAATATACTCATCAATCGCTAGTTTTAACTCTTCATATGAATCGTACTTATGTAAATAATACTTCTCACACTTCAATGTGCCCCAAAATGATTCAATTGGTCCGTTATCAATACATCGACCAACACGGGACATACTCTGTGTCATATTGGCTGTATCCACAATTCGCTTAAATTCCTTCGATGTATATTGAAAACCTCGATCACTATGTATTAATGGCTGTTCGCCTGATTGTAATGATTGAATAGCTGATTTGATTGTTTTGAAAACAAGGGAATTATTATTCGAATGACCTAACACATAACTCACAATTGAACCATCATATAAATCGATAATTGCACTTAAATAAGCTTTTTTCCCGTTTCCATACTTAAACTCTGTGACATCTGTACACCATTTTTCATTGGGCTTTTTCGATGTAAATGCTCTATTTAATACGTTCTCCGCCACATGATGTGCTGGGGATTTACGATAAGGCTTGCGCTTTCTACGAATAACAGACTTCAATCCACTAATCTGCATTAAACGATAAATACGCTTTTCGTTAACCATCGTTTGATTATTTTCTTTTCGCTGACGATTGATTGTCAACGTTGTACGACGATAGCCGTAAATACCATCTACTTGTTGGTAAAGGAGATGAATGTCCTTTAAAATGGCTTCATTTTCAACTTCTCTGTTAGAAGGCTTGCGACTTAACCACTTATAGTAAGCTGCACGCGAAACATCAGCTATTTCACATAGTAAAAGAATCGAAAGTTCTTCCTCTCGATGTAAATCTTGAATCGCTAAATAGCGTTGCTGTAGACGTATTTGGCTTAACGATGCCTCCTTTCGATTTCCTCTAACTTTTTTAAAAATAAATTTTCTGCACGTAAACGTTCATTTTCACGTTCAATACGTTGAATCTCTAATTTCAATTTCTCCTCAACGGTTAATTCGACTTCATCTTTTGTGCGACCACGACGATCACGTAATCCCTCTTCACCATTCGTTTCAAATTTCTTCGTCCATTGATATACCTGTTGATACGAAACACCATAGGTATGCGCTGCCAACTGATAATTTTTCTGGTGCTTCAAACAGTACTCGACAATCTCAATACGTTCTTCAAAAGTTGTCTTTCTTCCTTCGGTCATAGCTTGACTCATTCCTTTACCTGAATCTTTTATTTCACTATGACTAGTATACTTTTTTACCCAGCTTTTTAAAACGGAGGTACTGCTAATCTCGTATTTCGCCAACACCTCCATCTGTGAATAATTTCGTTGAATGTAGTCCTCCACAGCCGCTAATTTTAACTCTTTTGAATAGAACTTACATGAAGTAGCTTCTTGTAATCCTTCACGTCCACCTGCCTCAAATTTCATTTTCCATCTATGAAAAGTTTGATGATCTATTGAAAACCTTTCACACAATTCATTGATAGAATAGTGACCTTCTTCGAACAATTGAAGGATATATAGTTTCAACTCGAGTGAATGTTTGCTTCGCCCCATAAAAAATACTCCCCTTAGATAAACAGATTTTATTTTTTCATCTGTCTACCTAATAGGGAGCATATCATAATAGCGTCTTGGTCTTTATTTTTTTATCATATTGGAAAATCCATTAACCGTTCAGATATAAAAGCTAAACCAATAAAGAACGATATTGGGATAATTATACCTTTGTAATCCTTTGTATTTTGCTTCAGGTTCCCATACACGATACGTCCACATATCGTTAACGCTATAACTTGCATAACCAAAATGATCAGTAATCCAAAAAATATAATAGCAGCAGTTATCACTATACATCCACCTCCATTCTTATGATACGTAAATTTAGAAAACCCCCCAATACTGTCTCAAAAAGAGTCTAGTATTGAGGGGTTTTCCCTTATACGCTGTCATTTAATTATTTATTATTATAAAACATTTACCAGACGATGTAAATTTATTACTCATATTTTGATATATAACCCATTAGTAGTTGAATATATACTCGAAAATATAACTTAATTTAGTTGCACATGACGTTTTACTTAGTTGTCAGGACACTGATTTCAACTGATTAAATAACATAACACGAGCTCAAATGGCTAAAGTAATGATGCGATCTCTACGAATAAGTGATTTAAAGAAATAGAGACCAAGACCAAGAGACTTTAAATAGCGTCTTGGTTATTATTTGTCTAGTGATGCAAATATTTGTTGTTATAAATGGAGCAAATTCCTGTAATTAAGAAATTCCCCCTTATAAGGTGAATATTTTAGGTTTTATTTGAAAACCTATAACATGCACATTCAGTTAATGAAGGTATTACAGGAGGTAAAAGTTTTGAATCACGAAGAAGAACTGAAAAGACTTTTAGCCGATTTTACTGAAGACAGTGGATTTAGAGATCAATATGGTTATATTGTCCATCAAAAAAAAGAAAATAAAGATGCTGTAATGAAACCTGATGGAAAAGGAGAGGCCACATTATATACAGCAATCGCAGTTATCGCTGTTGCCACCGGTAATTATAAACAAGATGATTGGGATAAAAATTCTGCAAATAAAAGTCTAGAAGAATTATTAACAACTTTACTTAAAAAAAGTTGGGGTAACAAAGATAATCTTGGTCGTTATCACCCAATTCGTCATCCAGAGGACATTGATTACTATAAGTACAGAAACGATGTAAAAAGCCGAATGAGTCCATTGACAAAGGATAGTTTTGGAGCAATTGTAGCTGGTTCATACTATTCCTATGCCTGTCCTAATTCAAGCCAGGAAGTTCGTAAATTAGCACGTGATTTAATGACCAAATGGACTGAGTACTTAATCCTTTTCCAATGGCGTACCCATTCAATATATATTGAAAATGAATTTGAATATGTAAAAGATGCAGACAAAAAAATTAAATATAAATATATCTACAGTGACAATACTTTAAAAAACAGGAAGTCCTATAAAGGAACAGGTTCTTTTATGCTATTGCCACACGAAATCTATGCTTTACAGAATGTCGCTGCTCATTTAGGCATAGCAACAAGTCAATGGAATGCATGGGAAAACATGACCCCAGAACTTAAACAAACCTTTATAGATTTTGCTGCTCCATATATAGCTCAATATGCTGGAGAAGCTTTAGATAATTTATTGCAAAGTTACAAAGGAGCATTCCCCTACAGTATCCCATTAGGTCCACCAGATTGGTCCTTAGGAAAAATAAATGGTGTATTTACATTTGAAATTCCTTCAAGTATTCGTGATCAAATAGTTACTTCTTTTAAAGAAGCTATTAAAGATTTATTACGTGAAATCGTGAGACTTGATAATTATAACGATTATCAGGGTGATGAATTATTAGGTATTTTAATTAATCGTGTTCTCGATCTTTTCCCAGATGTTTTGGGACGAGATAGCTGGCGTACTATTTTAACAAAATCTATACAACAGGTACTACCATGGATTACTAAATCAGGGTGGTTAGAAGCACTCACTTTTATCGGTAGTTTACAACTACTAAAGACACAGAGTATTTCTTCTATCAGTTATACCCTATGGATATATGCTGTTGAGTGTGAAGCGAGACCTGAAATGAAGGACTTATTAAAAACTGAAGAATTCTTTAGCTATTTACGAGGTAATGAAAATCCAAATAGTTTATGGGCATGGATTGCTGAAGACTCAGGTAGAGTGAGTGAACATTTGCAATTATTCGAATCAAAAGACTGGAATTATTGGTGGAGATTCGCTTATCAAGAAGATAAATTTAACGATTGGCTTAAGAAACCAGAAGATCAATCAAATGAAATAATTAATCAAAATGAATGTAATAATAGTCCCCGCCTTGATTATTTAGTTCTAAGTGGTTTAGCAGAGAAAGGGGCTCCTGTGGGTTTAACCGATACCCTTTCTGATTGGTGGGGGGATTTTATGAAATTGGCAGGGGATGCAGCAAATCAGTTTATAAATAATCTTACTGCAGAGATTCAGAGGCAGTTTAGCCAGGCAGGTTACTATATTCAAGAAAAAATAAATGAAGTTGGTGAACTAATTAGAGAAACTTGGTCCAATACCTTAGAATACACAAACGAAAAATTTTTTCAGGGTAATCTAATTGAAAAGAGTACTTGGAATCCAGTTGGAATTCTAATACACAAATGGGCAAAAATCGATGGGAAAGTTATTGAAGAGTTTTGGTCCGAAACTGGGGACTTGCTTGAGCGGATTACTAATCATATTGACGGGAGTATTATTGAAGAATATTGGAAACAAAATGGTGAGATTGAACGCATTATTTTTCCAATTGACGGGACTCTGATTCATGAATATTGGAACCGAGAAGGAGAGAAATATTGGAAAGGTGTATGGTCTAATGTTGACGGAGCTGCTGAAAATATGATTGAGCGTTTGATTCATCCTATAGACGGGACTCTGATTCATGAATATTGGAACCGAGAAGGGGAGAAATATTGGAAAGGTGTATGGTCTAACGTAGAAGGAGCTGCTAAAGATATGATTGAGCGCTTAACTGAAAGATCAGATGGAACGATAGAAAAAGAAGCTTGGGATGGAGCAGGTAAATGGGGAAGAACAGTCTGGAATACAGCAGGAGAAGTGATTGAAAGAGTTGGTGATCTTTTGCCTGATTTACACTGGCCGCCATGGTAACCATTTTGAGTGTAATAAAGGACTGTTCTGTATTTTAAGTATTATTATTGACTAAACTTTCTACGGAATAAATGTTTGGTATTAATTTTAATGAGTGAACATATTGTAATATACAACATTTGAAATTTGTAAATAATATGGTATACTTGACGTAAATAAACAAATAATTAAAAGGACCGTACAGCGGTGCAACGCTTGTACAGTCCTTTAACAAAATAAATCGCTTCAAAGGCGATTGGCACTGAGAGAGTAAATCATCCCTAACCGGCCAAGGTATATGTGGGGTGATTTACTTTTTTTTAGTAAAAGTAAATGACAATGAAAGAATTAACACAACTAATGAAGAAAACGAGATCATTAGGGTCAATGTTTCGAATGTTGTCATCGACATCACCTCCTTTCTCCTTTGCAAAAGCAAAGTAAGAAGATGTGCCGACCACCCTTGAAACCTTTATTTTGTATACTTAATTATAACATTTTTGCTTATTTTAAACAAAAAATCATAAGCAATTTTATTAATACATAATAACTCTTAATAAGGTGATTTAGTATGACAAAGATCAAAATAGAGTACATTCGAGAAGAGATTGATAAATATCTAAAAAATATTAGAGAAGAAGAAGTCTTACCTTTTTTTCAAACCTTAGCTTTTAACTCAACTCTTACTGACTATAGTAGAAATATTCGCACATTTAAAATAACTGATATAAAAAGTCTAGATAAAGTTCCTTCACAACCAGGCTTTTATATAATCTTTTCTGATATTAATCATGAAAATAATGATTGTACTGCAATATTCAGCGATCTGCCAGAAAAAACAATCAAGGCCATCTATAGGGGAGAAGGATATAATGTTCGGTTGCGTTTAAAGAGCCATTTATTTAATGATCTTTATGCTGAAGATTTTAAGAAATCGGGGTTGGAATTAAATAAAGATTCTAATTTCTATAGAAATACGCTATCAATTAATGGCGCAAAAGTTAATATTTCCTTAAAGCCGTTTAAAGAATTTGAATGGTACGTTGTTTATATTGCTGCACCAAAAAGTAACCAAAATGTTCGTGATATGTATGAAGATTCGTTTGATCAGGTATTTGGTAAACCAAAGTATAGCAAGGATAAGTAGCTCAAATTGCATTGACTTTTAATTTACACTCTTCTACAATAAAAAAATACTACTATTGACTTTAATATGCATATCCATACGGTAATGCATAATCTAAACACTCAAGATGTAAGTGTTAAAACCAATCCATATGGACTGGTCTGTACATTTACATACTTTGGGTGTTTTTTTTGTCTCAAGTAGTAAATAAAATACCAGGAGGCAACATTATGTTAGAGCTTGAAGATTTCTTAGAAGTATTAAGTATTATATCGTTTGGAGGTAAGCGATATGTCTAACTCTCAAACTTTAAAAAACCGGATTGCAGATGTTTTAAGAAGATTAGGAAGACCTGCAAGCCTTCAAGAAATAAGCAATGAAATTATAGATAAACCTAGTAGCACAGTTCGAGGCAGGATTTATGACAATATGGATATGTTTAAACGTGTAGCTAGAGGAGTTTATTGGCTTACTGATGAACAAGCTGGCGTTTTGCTTATTGAAGGCGATGGCAGGGATTTATCAATGTTTGACGATGCGTCCATCGATGCTATTATCAATGATCATGCATGGTATGACCCCTTATCAAATTCAGGAGGATCTAGAAAATTTGATAATACCTATCCAACCTTTTGCTATGAGTTAGAGGACTTTAGAGAAAAGGCAAGGGTATTAAAAAATGGATCTTTTTGCATTGAATTTTTACCCTCAGAAAACGCCAATAATTGGAAATATATATATTCTATAAAAGAAATGGCCGAACAATGTGGATTAACATATTACTCCAAAGTAACTTGGATTAAGGGAACATTCGTTTCGAACACTGGAAGAAAAAGTAAAAATAGTGAGGACATCCTTTTCCTAGTAAAAGGACCGAAAGCAAGAAGCTTACGTTTAGATAAAAAGAAAATGAAGCAATCAAGCGAAGTTTGCTTTATGTCAGGGACTTCACAAATGCTACCTACTATGTTTAATGTTCAGTCTGTTCCACTAAAAGACCGCATACATCAAGCAGAGAAGCCAGTAGAGCTATATAAACAGTTGATAGAAATGGTTACAAAACCAGGTGAAATTATTCTAGATCAAGGTGCAGGAAGCGGGAACTTAGGTATTGCAGCGTTACAAACTAATCGTTTTGCCTGCTTAATTGAAATAGTAAAAGAGAACATTACGAAGATTCAAAGAAATATTGAGGAAGCAACGTCATCATTGTTGAGTAATAACCTCAGCTTTGCTAATAACTAAATGTATGGGGTGATGACCATTATGTATCGAAAATACGAAGTTGATGGTTTTCATTTGGAAATTAATGACCGCTTCATTTCAAAATATACAGGTAAGCCGTTTATTGAAATAGGCAGCAAACAAGAGCTAGTGGGGAAAATCGAACGAGATAATATTGTTCTTGAAATTACATATATGGGATTCGGTAAATTGATCCATAAAAGAACAAATCAATCTTATAATGACCTCCTGCTTTCAAAAGATCAGTGGGAAAAGGTAAAAGCTCATTTTACTATGTATCCAACATATTATTGCTTCCAACCAATTGGCTTAGACCTTTGCATTTATGAAGCAGGTATTGAAGTTAAACGTGTGGAATTACCATACAAACAAATTGAACCAACAATTGAAGAAATAATGTTAATTTTATTCGTCCAGCATGTTGCATGTAAGCCTGCTGCAGAACTAAATGAAATACGAAAGAGAAGTAAGGTATGCTAATTTAAATGTTTATGATGACATTGGAAATATTTTAAAGTAGTATTAAATATACCAAATTCATAAACATTCTATATGTTGGAAGAACCACATACGTCCCTTATGGGATACGTATGTGGTTTTTTTGTTTGTATACAATCGTAGAATAACATTTAGACTTCTATCTAAAATTTACAGATAAAAAGTTCAGATGTAGGATGTTAGATTTATTTTTTTAGTTTATAATGACAAAATAGTAGTTTTATAGTATTATACTCTTTAATCACATATAACAACATTAGCCATGTTGGAAGAACCACATGCGTACAAAAGGGTACGTGTGTGGTTTTTTTATGTCCAAAAATAGGAGTGAACCCATGAAAAACATAGTGAACAAGAAGCTATTCTTGAGAAGCGGGTTATTTATATTAATCATAAGTGCTATTGGGGGAGGAGCATATTTAGCTGACCAAACCAATGATATACAAGAAAAACACGAAGTGAAATTGATAGAAGAATACCCTGCTGAAATCTATATTCAATCTGTTTACGCCACTTATTCCAATGAAATCGTTGCAACATGGAATGATTTAGCGAATGAGAAAGAATTAGATACGAATGAAGTGTTTAACAAGGTAAAAGAATGGAAGGAACTGTTGGCAATCCAAGCTGCTGAATATGATTCATTAAACGTTCCAATCAAACTACAAATTAACACTATAGATAAGTTCTTAGCAGCATCACAGGAAGAACAAACTACTGAACAACGTAAAGTGATACGTAGATTATCATTTGATTTTGTTGAAGGTCATAATTCCGTAAAAGAAGGATTCATTAAATTGTTGGAAGAAAATGATGCCGATTTTACTGTAAATGATGATGATACAATCACATATCAGTTTCCTAAGTAATTCGGTATTAAAAGAAATAAGGAGTAGTGATTAATGTTTAGATATTACATTTTACTGTCTCCTAAAAGGAGAGGTACATTTGATTGTCCAGCTCGCTTTGTTATTTGGGCATCTAGCAAATCAAACGCTCAAAGCAAATTTATGAGGAAGTATAAAATTTCCAATGAGCAATTTATTTGTGAAGCTTACACAAGATCAGAACTCCCTAATGTAGGAATAAGAAGTAAAGAAGAAGAGGATATTTCAAGAAAGTTATTATCATTTTTATCAACAAGTTTTAGCACTAAGAAGTTCTATGAATACCTTGAGACAAAAACTGATTCTGAAATTCTAAGACTAAGTACTGAAACAACACACTTTGGTATTATTTTTATTCGCCAATTGTACCTAAATGATATCGACCATCCTTTATACAGGAGTCTTGCTTGCATGTTAGCAGATGGATTAGAAAATGCTCCTTTTTCACTTTCAGATTTAAAAGCTGGTAATCAAAGAGAAAACTTGACTAATTATATTGTTGATTTTTATCTAATAGCCAGAAAGCATCAAGAGATTTGGAACGAAGTAGTTCATTCTAACAGCAATTTGGATATTATTGGACAAGTCATTTTCAAGCCAAAGTACATGGCATTATTTGAAATTCCAAAGTAATTAAATGTATTGATAGCAAACACAGTCTGATGGAGGTTGAATCTATGAAGAAAAAATATCTTAAACTGTCCCTATTATTTATAGGAGGAGGGGCGCTCGGATGTATTATCACAAGCCTTTTCTTTAGTTGGACTCTAGAAAAATACATCCTTTTTTCCGACCAGGTTTCTTTGGTAAACAACACAGGTGAAATCATACATATTATTCAAGATTTCAACGAAGAAAAAGTTGAAAGTGAATATGTAGTAGAACTATTAGAACGTCGTGTTGAAATCTTTAAAGGCATTAAAAGCAATTCATATGAAGTGCTGTCACGCGGGAAATCAGATTCAAAGTATGCCAACTACGGTGCAGCACTTGATCGAATTGTGTATAGCTTGGAAGGTGTCAAAGAGAAAGTTTTGAAGAGTAAAGAAATTGACGTAAAAAAGGATATGGATGAATTTTTAGATGCAATAGACAATTACACAACGACTGTACTAGAAATCCAATAGTCGATAAGTAATAAGTAAACAAAAACTATTATTTCTTTGCGTGGCTATCGAGGAGGAATTCACTTGAAAAATACGAAGAACCATGAACCTATTGTTATAAATAGTAAAGCTCAGTATTTATTGATTACTTATGGAATTATTCTTTTAAGCTATATCATCCCATTACTGGCTGGAGCATTGTCCTTAACAGCTACTGTATTGGCAACAGCAACATACATTAAAGGCGATGCATCGTTTTTACATGCTTCCTTTGGAGTTGCTACGGCTTTAATCCTAGGTATTTGTTTAATTAGCATTCTTTGGTCACCTAACGCTCATAAACATATTATTTTAGAGGAAACTTTAACAAATTAATATGAAA
Organism: Lysinibacillus irui; assembly: GCF_028877475.1. Taxonomy (NCBI): domain Bacteria; kingdom Bacillati; phylum Bacillota; class Bacilli; order Caryophanales; family Bacillaceae; genus Lysinibacillus; species Lysinibacillus irui. The sequence goes on from NZ_CP113528.1 coordinate 165,534, forward strand.
ATACAATAAAAAATAAAGATAGCCACGCAAACAAATAATTAGTTTTATAGTAGGAGGATTTACTTTCGAGAGGCAGTTTAGTAGTAGATGGCAAGAAATCTAAAATGAAAGGTGAAATATTATGAATTACTTTGAATTTCAAAATATGCATGGGAAAACTGCTCTTTTAAACTCATGAAAAACTCATTCATTAGATCATTAAAAACTAAGCAAAGAGTAGTAATTATTAGTTCACTTGTCCTGTTTATATCTATAGTTTCATTTGTCCTTTATCAAGATACTAAAAAAATCGTTAAGCTCAATGCTAACGGTGAAACTATTGAAGTAGTAACACATGCCAATACTGTAAAACAATTATTATTAGAAAAAAATATAGAAGTAGCAAAACATGACCAAGTAGCACCTTCTCTAAATACCAAAATTGTTAATGGTTTAACAATTTCATGGAAACAGGCCAAGGAAGTAACTATCTCTGTTAATGGAAATCAGTCAAAAGTTTGGACAACAAAAAAATATGTCAAAGACATATTAAAAGACGCAAATATTGAGGTTTCGGAGCGGGATACTTTAGTACAGAGTCTTGAGTCAGAAATTGGAACTGATAACAGAATTGATATTCAAAAAGCATTCCAAGTATCACTAATCGATGGTTTTAAGAAAAGTACCGTCTGGTCAACTGCAACTACGGTCGCTAATTTTTTAGAACAACAAGGAGTGCAATTAAACGAATTCGACCGTGTTGAAAGTGACTTAGAGGACATTCTTACTCCAAGAAGTACTATCACAGTTGTTCGCGTAGAAAAGGATATTAATGTAGTGAAAGACACATTAGATTTTGCAGTTGAAAAAAAGCAAGATGCTACATTACAAAAGGGAAGAGAAGAGGTAGTAAATGAGGGCGAGAAAGGTACTATTTCTCGGACTTATGAAATTGTGAAAGAAAATGGCCATGTTGTAGCTACATATCTTCAATCCGAGAAAGTTTTAAAAGAACCTAAAAATCAATTGATTGCAGTAGGTACTAAAACAGAAGAGAAAGAGGTAAGAGCAGCCACAATATCAAGTGGACCAAGTGAATCAAGTGAATCAATAAAACCAGATAACAATAGTGAATTTTATGTAACCGCAACAGCCTATACCGCATATTGTAAGGGCTGTTCAGGAACAACCGCCACTGGAATTAATTTACGCTCAGGCTCTGTTCCTGGATTGAAAGTAATTGCGGTGGATCCATCCGTTATTAAGCTGGGTTCAAAAGTTTGGGTTGAAGGCTATGGATTAGCTGTTGCTGAGGATACCGGTGGAGCAATTAAAGGGAATAAGATAGACATTTTTGTACAATCTGAAACCGAAGCAAGGAATTGGGGAGTTAAGAAAGTTCGCATAAAAGTATTTGAATGAATAATTTTAAAATCTATACAGGAAAAGTGATAGTTAAGGCGAAACTGATTTCATGAAGGACTATATCATTAAAATTAAGTTAGGAGGAATTGTTTGAACAGTATAGTTACTCAAATAAATAAAAATTATGCAGCTGAAGGAATTGAACCTTATTTTGACTATGCACTAAGAACCGAGGATAATGCTGATCCCAATTACTTTATTTATGTCAGAACAGTAATTGAACCTACCCAATTCAAACAACTACTTGCCTTTATACAGTTCTTTTCATTTACAAGAATCAGCAAAAAGCATACTCTTACGGAAATAGAACTAGCAAAGATAATCAATGATGTATTTATACATGCAAGAACCGTTATTTTGAAAACAACGATGTTTCTTAAGGAAGAACATATAGAAATAAAATTGTTAGAGAATTATAAAGAACAACACCGTAAGCAAGATGAAATTACTAACTTAATAGATGAGCGAAATGTAAAAGCTCTATTTACTTACTTAAATAGATTAGCTAAGAAGAACGGTTGGGTCAGTAAATATGATTACATGATAAAAGATGAAGAAAATCTTGATTCAGACTTTTTCTTATATGTACGGACAGCTTTTGAACCTTTAGAATTTAAACAATTACTCGCATTCATTCAATATACATCTGAAGCACATATTTCTAGCAAGCATAGATTAAGTGAAATAGAGGCAGTAAGCCTAATCAATGACTTATTTGGTCATGTTGAAATACTAAGGACCACGGCTCCTTTATCTCATGACTATACATTAATTAATTTGAGAGAGAACTATTTAAATCATTGGAAATGCCCAGATGAAATATTCCTTTTAGTAGAGAAAATAGGGGAACCGATGATTATTAGTTCGCTTAAAACTTTAGCTATTAATAACAACTGGAACTGGTAGGTATTCAATATTATTGAGGGATTTATAATAGTTAGAAAGGATTGAAATTTTGAAGGGGTTTTCTTGTGAAAATACTACGAATCAATAATGAACGGATTGCAGTTGTAAATTTTGATCATGCAATAATTTACTTTGAGGTTGAACACTGTTATTGTGACAGCAATTCAGATTGGATGAATATAAAACTTAAAAAGTGTTTTAAGGATTTATTTGATTTTCTAAAAAAAGATGGGCTAGATGTGGAATTTATTCAAAAGCATTCATGGGAAGGTGTGAATTAACTTAACTGAACCACAAATAAAAAACCCACTCGAAGCCACCGAGTGAGCCTTTTTAGGACAATTACAAAAGTGAGAAGAAATATTATAGAACCTATAGATAAATCTTATCGCTATTGCAAATGGATAAATGAAATTATAAAGGTTATTAAAAATTTTATCAATGGGTTACTTTAAAGCAATAACCTCCTGAGAATATTTATAATGACAAATTTTGATTGGTTCGATATACTAAAAGTATAACTTTTCTTCGAAACTTTTACGCTCAATCCAAACGGAAGAGCAGTATTTTTTTAAAACGCTCATTTGAGTGACGAATACGACTCGATTTTGTCGTGCCTTCGTTTCTTAAAGGGCGTTTTTTGTGTTTTCGTCTAAGAGTTAAACTTTTTAAGGAGGCTATTTATAATGGCAAAAATCAGTCAAGAAAGTGTGGAAAGAGTCAAAGCAGTAACACTCGTTGACCTAGCACAAGCATTAGGCTTACCAACAAAAAGGGTAGGAAAACAACTTTTTATTCCATGTCCTAACCCTTCTCATAGTGAGTCAAAGCTTGATACATGTTGTATCGAGATAAACAAGAACATCTTTAATTGTTTCCATTGTGCTGATGTAAAGGGAAATAATGCAATTGCATTATTCTCTTGGCACCAATTCGGTCAAAGAGAAGGTAAATTTAAAGAGTCTGTATTAGGTATTGCTCAACTCATGGATATTGAAGTGAAAGATGAACGTGGGGTTATTATGAAGTCAGGTAGCAATACTTATATGCCTTCAGTAAAGATTATCTCACAAGAACTCGAGTCTCAACCTATTCAAGTTGTTGATGCTTTTTATCGTGCATTATTAAAATTGTGTCCTCTAAGAAAAGAACATGTAGATGAATTAATGGGAAAGCGAAGATACTCTATCGAAGAAATTAATCTTCACATGTTTAGATCTGTCCCTTCTTTAGAAGAGTGGATTAATATCTATGCCCATTTGAAATCATTAAAATATCCTTTCGAACGTATTCCGGGATTATCTCAAATCTTCCAACCTGATTATTTTGATTCTAGAATACCTAGAGAGCTTGGTGAAGCAGGGGTATTTACAGATTCTAAAGGGAAAAAGCACAATGGCCACTGGTTCTATGTATTGAGTGCAGCAAATGGATACTTTATCCCTGTTTTCAATGAAGACGGTTATATTGTTCGCCTACGTGTACGAAAAGATAGTGGAAGTCCTAAATATGTATGGTTTTCCTCTACTCATAATATTGAAATCGAGAACACGATTACAAAAGCAAGAAGAAATGGTGTTTCTAGTGGAGCCCCTATAACAATAGAGGTACCACCGGATTACTTAAAAGTTTGGGAGAGGGGAATCAATGTTACAAACCTATTCCAAACAAGAACTTTATTAGTTACAGAAGGAGAGCACAAGGCCAAAATTAGTGCAAAGACTTTTAACGTATTTGCAGCTGGCTTACCAGGTGCAGGTAATTTTAATGAACTCCTTAAGCTAATCCGTAAATGGAACATCCAAAAGCTAATAATTGCTTATGATATGGATACTTTGCAACGTAGCGATGATTCAGAGGAAAGCGTGAAAAAGCAAGCCACTCTTATGGAGATTGTTAATCGATTTGCAATTGAAGTAGCAAAGTTAGGTGTTCATTCTGTTATATGGACATGGAACCTAAAAGACGGTAAAGGATTAGATGACCTTGTTCATAATCGCAAATTACCAATAGAGTTTAATTTAACAACGAAAAGTCAGAGAGCTGTAACACTCGATACAGTTCATAAATTATAAGAGACTTAAATGATTAGGAGAAATTCATATGATAAATCGTGTCGTATTAGTCGGAAGACTAACTAAAGATCCTGAACTACGTTATACACCCAATGGAATTGCATGTACTAGATTTACAGTCGCTGTGAATCGTACATTTTCAAATCAACAAGGTGAGCGTGAAGCGGATTTCATCAGCTGTATAGCATGGCGTAAGCAAGCTGAGAATCTTGCCAACTTTATGAGAAAAGGCAATTTAATTGGTGTAGAGGGTCGTATTCAAACTGGTAGTTTTGAAGGCCAAGATGGAAAGCGCGTATACACTACTGATATTGTAGCGGATAGTGTACAGTTTTTAGAGCCTCGTAATAACAACAGCGGGCAAAGTAATTTACAAACCCAAGGAAACAGTCAGCCTGGGCAACCGCAACAGCAATTTGGCGGAACTAGTGAACAGGGCTCTTATAGTGGTTATAGTAATCAGCAAAATCAACCACCAATGAATCAACCAAACTATACGCGAGTAGATGAAGATCCATTTGCCAATAGTAAAGGACCGATTGAAGTGTCTGAAGATGATTTACCTTTTTGACAAAAAATACCAAATGAATACTACTAAATTAAAACGAACAGTGGTTTAAATACTGTTCGTTTTCTAAATTACTTATGAGAATGGAGAATAAATACTATGGAGATTAACGTAACGAAATCAATTTTACTAAAAGAGTTAGCAGTTGCTAGCAAATTCCGTGGAAAAGAAATAAAAGGTGGGGGAATTACTGAAGGTAGTCCGTATATTGCCCTTAGCGCTTCAGAAAATGGGTTAACAATTCGTTCAACTGACAAGCAAGTTTACTATCAAAATATACTGCCTTTAGAAATAGTTGGAGAAGAAGATCTTGAACAAGTACATGTTGTAAAAGTACCTGGCCAAGCAACTCTTACTCATAAATTTGAAGAGGTGCTACGTAAATTCCCTTCAGAAACAGTAAATATTAAAGTAACAGGGGAAAAATTAATTCTTACTTCTGATGGTGTAAATGCAGAAGTAGCGACTATAGAGTATGATTTCCCTGCACCCCCATCTGGGAAGGAAGGGGAATCGATTAATTCACCTAAGTCATTTTTTGAAAATATCATCTCTACTACTGGGTTTGCAGCTGGTGAAAGTGATTCTCGTCCAATCTTAAAAGGCATTAACATTAAGGGAGACGGAAAAACTTTTACAGCTGTAGCAACAGATAGTCATAGATTAAGTAAATATGAAGCCGAACAGTCAATCATTATTGACAATATTACAATCCCATCAAAGCCATTTGCGAGTGTATTAGAGACTTTAAATGGAGATGAAAAAGTTAAATTAACACCTTTAGAAAACTACGTTAAATTAGTACAAGAAGATAGAATTGTATTCATACTTTTACTTGACGGTGTTTTTCCTGATACTACAAAATTAGTTAACATAGGAGATACAAATACATCTTCACATCTTAAGATCAATGCAAAAGAACTTATAAACGCTATTGACCGAGCTATTCCATTTGCTAAAAATGATAAAGGCCGACCAATGGTTCATCTTGAAATGATTGAAAACAGCGTTAAGATTTTCTCTAATGCTGAAGACGGTTCCATGACTTCTACAATTTCACTTATAGAAGCAAGTGAAAAAGTCTTATCAGAGAAGATTGTCTTGAATGCTAAGTATATGATTGATGCAATCAAATCACATAGCAGTAAGGAAGTGACTATTGTTATTGAGTCCAAACAAAAACCTGTTTATATTATTAGTAAAGATACAAGCAACACTCAACTAGTACTTCCAATAAAATACTAACTACTTACTAAAAAGCCCATTTATTGGGCTTTTTCTTATGGATTTTTATTAATCAATGTTATATAATATCAACATACTATTGAATTTACGCATACCCTCAACCAAACGGTAGAGGATTTTAAAGCACTTCATTTAATGAGTGTTCATTCTTATCACATAGGATAAGTCTGTTCATTTACTAAATGGAGTGCTTTTTTGCGTTTTCTTTAGTAAATAATTTTTTAGGAGGCAATATTATGCCACAAGAATTAATTAAACGTCTGGAGAAACGTATCAACTCAGCTTACAAGTCTTCTTTTTGGTCTACATTACAAGGAGAAGGGGATTTCATTAATTTCAATGAATCATCCAGAGAACATACTTATGCATTGCGAGCTGCTTCAGATTATTTAGAGGAAATTCTAAGTTCACCATTAATAGCTAGAGTCTATACGATTGTAGTTAAAATGAAAAACGGTTCATTAGAAGTCTTAAAAGTAGATTGAAAATTGAACCTATATTAAGTGCCAGGAAAAGGAGCTAGCTATGAATAAAACTAAAGATAATATTTCATTTTCGGATGAAATGGATGAAACAAAGGCTACTTGTGCAGAGTGTGGAGGAACCTTTGATGAGAATGAAGTAAATATGATTGATTATGATATAGATTTATGCGTTAAGTGTGAATCCAATATCAAAAGCGGCTATTTCAAAATAAATGAACCAGTCATGGTACGAGAAGATTTCCATATCGTAGCTGTATATATCCCGTCTGAAAAAGAGGATAACAACGCTATTATGTTTGGGACACACAAAAATAACCTATTCCCTGATTCTTTCAAAGAATTAGGTGACAATGTGAAGCATAATTTTTCTGCTACTTACTTTGATTATCCGCACCGTTATTCAGACGATTTTTCGCCTGAAGAAATGATCACGTTTGACTCAATAGCTAAGTATAGTCGTGGAGAAATATTCATTAAGTCTGGGTTAGTTGAGTTTGTATCATCAAACCATAAAAACACAATTTATCCCGAAGCTATTTACGGTTGTAAATTTACGGGAAAAGGTATTACAAAAATTGAAGATATTATTGTAATCGAAGCCTTAGAGTCTGTTCGAAGAACATGGGGGGTTTGAGAGAGGTTATTTTCAATAGCTGATAATAAAGGAATGAACAATATTACCTCATACGAATTATAAGAACTTAGTATGAGGTATTACCTAAGGTTAATCTATTAACAAATATTTAAATATATATTATTGAACATGGAATGAAAATGTTCATAAAAAAGGAGAATGAAAATGGGAATGTATACAGGATTAAGATTGAAAGTAACGGTCAAAGAAGAGTATCGCCAAATGATTAAGGCAATTAATGAAGGAGCTAATTGGAATGATTTTTCAGAACGGTTTTCTTTTATAGCAGCTTTCGCAAAACAAGATAGAGCTGAATTTATCCCAAGAGGTAGCTTATGTTATATGCCTTCTAGTTGGGAAACAGGGGAATATCCAAACGAAGTTGCAACGGATGGATTCGAAAGAAAGATCGATATGGAAACGGGATATTGGACATTTCAATGTAGTTTAATAAATGATCAGGGTGAAATTGAACAATTCTTTGAAGAAGTTCTTCCGAATATTATTGAAAATGCAGAGCATATTGAATATCTATTCGAGGAATGGGATTCCAGCCGAATGTATGAGTTTGTAAATGGCGAAGTCAAAACTGGCTTACTAACTAAATAAAACGCTTGTTTTAAAAGAGGGACGAAGTTATCGTTCCTCTTTTCTATTTAAATATTAAGCCAGGAGGAACAGTAAATGAACACATACGTAGGTGTAAAAGAGATTGCAGAAGTTGGAGCTTCTATTCAGTTCGAAATGGATGGACAAGTTTTTGACTTGGCAGTTGAGGAAGTATTCGAAAATTATGTAATAGTAACTGGCGGTTTCGAGGTGCTGCATAAAGATTACATCATTACGGCATACGATCTACAAGAACGTAATATGAGGTACTTACCTAGTGTTAATCTAATAACAAATATTTAATTAAATAATTGAACACATATGTACTAGATGTGTAGGAAGAGAGGGAGTAAATCATTGAATGATTCAGAGTTTACTAAGTTAGCAGGGTTATTAGCTAAAATCGCATACGAAGTTCACGACAACGAAGGTGTCAATGAAGAGCTACGTGAACTGTTATTGGAATTTTGGAGAGAATTTGACCATTACAATTAATCAAATGACTAATGAACATTTGGCCAAATGAACTAGTAAATAAATAGCTTGTTTTAAAAGAGGAACGAATGCTAAATTATCGTTCTTCTTTTTATTTTTTATAAGAAAAACTAAAAAAAGAGGAGAAAATAAATGATTTCAAAATGGTTAAAGAAACGTAAAGCTAAACTATCTAGCCGCGGGATTTACATTCAGGATAAGGAATTAACTCAGTCTAATTTTAAAATTGGACAAAACTTTAAATATTTAGTTGATCTAAACAAAAAACAGATACGAATTGTTCCGTGCGAAGAACAAACCAATAATATCGTTTCTAAACGTGAGTTAAAAGATGGCTATAAACCAGTACTTGATATACGTGATAAAAAGGCCCTTAATGCATTTCAAGGCGCTGATTATTTAGAAGTGCTCATTTTAGAAAATGAGATCCTTGTAAAAGGAATTAAAGAGCGTAAGATTAAAAAATCATCTATATTTAAATTTTTTGATTTTAAAAAATCTACTAATACATTTAATATTTCCATTGATAAAGAAGAACTGGTTTCAGTAGTAGGTGGCCATGACTTTACGGTTTCATTTAATCAAACAAATGGAATAGAAGGTTATAAGCTGCCCGAAAATTTACCGCTTCTTCTGCGAGCTATCAGCCTGTTCAGTGGCTGTGGTGCCATGGATATTCCATTCACTCAAAATGGTATTGAAGTTGTATGTGCGGTAGAGAAAAATAGTGAAGCAGCTGAAACTTATCGATACAATCACGGTAATCATATTCATGTAGCTGATATAACACAAATCGATAAATCTATATTTATGAAATGTCATGCTCCTATCATGTTTGGTGGTACTCCGTGCCAGGGATTCTCAAATGCAAATAGACGTTTGAGCTTTTTAGAAAATCCAAATAACTTACTTGTTCGTGAGTTTATTAGTTCTGTGAAAGCTAATAAGTATGCTCAAATCTTTGTCATAGAGAATGTTCCCCAAATTTTAACCGCTGGGAAAGGGCAGTTCTTACAAGAAATTAAAGATGAGCTTAAAGATTTTCATATTACCCATGGTGTTCTTAACAGCATGGATTTTGGCGATGCACAAGACCGCTCACGGGCTTTTCTTATAGGATCTAAGATTGGTCCAATTTCATTGCCAAAACCTCATATAAAAGAACCGAGAACGGTTTATGAAGCGTTTGAAGGGTTGGATACAATGGTACCAAACCAAGAAGATTTTACAATCTCGAAAAAGGGCACCATTGAGAGAATGAAATGTATCCCTCAGGGAGGAAATTGGCAGGATTTGCCCGATCACTTAAAAACAAAAAGCATGTTTAAAGGAAGTACTCAAAGCAATGTCTATAAGCGTTTAAAATGGGACGAGCCTTCATGTACAATTGTAAATCCAAGAAAATGCTTACTTACTCATCCCGAAGAGAATAGGATCCTAACTGTCCGAGAATGTGCGCGTCTATTTTCAATTCCAGATGATTTTGTATTCAAGGGGAGTCTAGAATCAAAGCAGCAGCAAATTGCTAATTCAACACCAGTACTGATGGTAAGTGCAGTTGTTCAAAAAGTGAAAGAAGCTATCGTTTCCTTTAATGCATTAATTAACCGACGAACATTTTCGCTTGTATAAATAAACGATCCAAAAAATATAAAAAGAGAGAGGTAAACAACATGTGGTTAATTAGTTTTGATAAAGATAATTGGGACAATGGATTTTATGAATTTGAAACATATGAAGATACACTTTATAGTATAGGGCATATCGGAGCATTACGCCTTTATAATGAATGGCTTGATTTTATTGGGTCCGAACATATAGAAGTATCTGAGGAACTAGCAATGAGATATTGTGTTATTGGCAGAATATTTCAATATGAAAATAATGAAGAAGGATTAACTGTTCCCGTTGTAAATAATATTAAATATGTCTTTCATCAGGGATAGTATAAATAAAAAAGCGAATCTTTGAGATTCGCTTTTTTCAATAATATCAATAAGTCATTCCTTGGAATTCTCTTGACATCTAGCTTGGTTTCTAGTTTTATTATATGTATATGAATTAATTTTTCTAACTAAGGTAATTAATTCATACAAGTAAAAAACCCCTTGTTGGCAGCAAGAGGTTTTTGGTCTACGATATACGCACCAGCAAAGTTTGTTTATCGTAATTTCTTAAATTGATTAATACAAATAGAATTATAAGCAATAATAAAAAATATTGCAATCAATTTTATTATAAAACTATTAATCGTTTATCTAATTATCTGATTTTTATAAACAGTAAACAAAGTTTCTTTGGCGACGTATAGGTAGGGCCTCTAGTTTAATAGATGGTCTTTTTTTCGTGGTCCTCTTCATCTGCTGCAGCAAGTATAGCTAGTGGGTAACTGGCTTAATAGAAACTTTGTCGAACTAACGTGCCCTTGACATATTAGCGGAAGTTTAAGATAATTGCTTTTGAAAATATCTTAAATATTCCCGTTTTGTAATATGTTGCGGAAGCACCGAGCATACGACTAGTTTCGTATGCTCTTTTTTTATTCTTTAATTCATTTTAAGGAATATTAACGACAAAAAAGCCGCTTTACAATGACCAATCAAAGTAAAACGGCGTGCTTTAGGTTTAGTCTAGTGAATCGGGAAATTCTCTAGACGGGCGTGAACAACTGCGGGAACAGTTTTCACAAACTAGGTTTTAAGATGTATAAATGAATATATGACCACTTCAAAAAATCTGGATTTTTTGAGGCGTCTTTAGTTTTGCCTTTTTTAAGACTTCTAAGAATAATCATATCAACTCTTGCCAAATATATCAATGAATTTATTGTAATCTCTTTTCTAGTGTGTTAATTTTGAATGTGTAACACATTTTTTTCTGAAGGAGGAATTAGGATGGTTACTTATACTCGTACAGCAACACCTGCGCGACAAAAAAAATCTATGTTAGTTCGTTTGGAAGAGGATATGAGTAAAAAAGTTGATGCAATCCGTCAAAAACACGATCTCCAAACAGATCAAAGAGTAGGAATTGCATTGTTAGAGTATGCAATTGACGCATTTGAGCGTGGAGAGTTTAAACTCATTGAACGTTCTAAAGCAACTACTAGAAGTACTAAATGATAATAAACAACAAGAAATATAAGACAAAAATGAAAAAACCGCTTCACAGATTTGGTCGTCTGCAAAGCGGATGCTTTAGAAGTCGTCATTCGAATTTGGTCGATTCGATTGACTTGGTGTAAAAGCTGCTGGTCACAGTTTTTACGAAGTGGTCTTAAAATTGAGAATAACTATTTACTAAATACAATTACATAAATACTAACGCAACCTTTTTCAAAAAATTAGATTGAAAAGGGCCACTTTAATATTGCCAAAAAACGGCCTTGTTTAGTTACTTACATAATAACAAGTCTTACAAAAAAATTCAACGTGTTTTACATAGAAAGGAGGAGTTAATATATGGCTAAAGTGCGTAAATTAGATGGAATTATTTTCTATCAAGCTGAGTTAGAGTTTTTAAAACTACATTTCCGCGAATATTCTACTAGCTTAACAGCTGCATCCCTAGTTACATATTTACTCCTCCGCAGCAATTGTGATGAAGAAGGATTAATTCGTGAAGATGATTTTATCCTTAAACACCTAACTGACAAATACGACCTTCCATATAGTTCGATTAATAAAGGCTTATTACGATTAGAAGATCTTGGTTTTGTATGTAGAGTATCCGTAAACCAGAAGCTTTATATACAACTACCTTTAGTATCACGTTTTGCAGTAAAAGATGACCCAAGAAAATCAGCAGAACTCAACTATTTCCGTATCCCTCATTACATTTTTGAAAATGGATACTTAAATGCATTCATTAAAGCTAGAGATGTTTCAGGTATAGTTGGGCTACTGGACATCATTAATGCGTTATATCGCGATTATTCAAATAAATCTCAGTCTGTTATCAAACGTAAGATCCAACCATTGCTGTTAAAAATGAAGAAGAGCTTACGAAGCGGTAAAGACTGGTTGAAGCGTCTTATCAACAATGGAAATGGTTTGATCAAAGAGGTTAATTTTGAACAACGGGATACATTCGGAAATTCTATAGTTGAATTAAGGTTCAATTCAGATGCGTTTAATGAACGTGAAGTTAATCCGATTGAAGAAGCAATTACAGCAATTGCAAGAAAAGAAATTCGCAAACACTTTAAGAACAGCTCTATTCAATACAAAAATAGTGAGTTAACAAATTGTATTAATATCTTTAAGTCAGATGTTTTAACACATTTACACAAGCTGCCTAATGTAGTAGCAAACGATATGGCATTACATATAACAAAAAATTTACTAGTAGATATATTACCAAGAACAATATATGCGATCGAACATTCGAAAACAAGAAACCTTCCAGGTCTCTTCCGAGTTCGCTTAAAAGGGTTCTTAAATGATTTTGTTAAGTCAGATGAGCATACGAGAACATTGATACGGTTTGCTTATCAGAAAACAAATACTGAAATACCACCATTATTTACATAACAGCCTTTTTCAAAAATAAAAAATGAAAAAGGCTATTTGTCATTGTTAAAAACGAGTCTCTTTTTAAATTCAAAAGAACTCGTCTTTTTTTTGCTCAAAATATGTAATTTATTTACAACCCCCTAAAATTTCTATTCGATTTCACGTTTGTGGATATTGTTAGTAGTTGAAATATGGTTGTGGAAAGTCAATTACATAAATGTTGAAACAGTTAATAAGAGTTTTATTGCTTGTTAATTGATAGGAATAAGGTATTTCAAGGATTTAAGGAAAGTGAATGAATGTAGGATGCCAGAAGGGTTTAAGGGGGTGTAAGTTATCCCCTATAAATATATATATTGATTATTTACTATTGTATTTTTTATTTAGCAGAGGTTAGTGTGGATCAAGTAGGTTGTCTTTCTTTTTAATGTTTTAAATGATAATTACTATTTAATTTTTATATTATTAATTATGTTTTGCTATTCAATTAAAGAATGAATACCAGAATACCAACATAATTAGTAATCTCTTTTTATTATTCCCAAAGTAATAATTAATTTAATCCATATCAATGAATTTAAATTAATAGTGTTATTTGACATTTATGGGATAAAGACATATTGTTTAAGTAAGGAAAAGTAAGGAATGGAGATGATTTGTATATGTATAAGGCTTCGCTAACAAGTAAGGGGCAATTGACTATACCAAAAGAAATTAGAGATTTTTTAGAGCTTGATACGGGAGATGAGGTAGTATTTACAGTTACAGATATTGATAATAAGACTATATTCTTTGAAAAAGTAGAAAAAAAAGAGCTATGTCCAGCCTGTAATGGAACAGGTGAATTTATTGAAAATAATTTACCTTGTTTCTTATGCGATCAAGCAAAATATATAACTAAAGACAAGCAAATCATTAACCCTCAATTGCTATATACATTAGCCAAAAATAAGGTGACTTTAACCATGAAAACACAGGAGCCCGTTAGTGGTAAGGGTATTAAGATGTATGAGATACCTAGAATTACTTTATCCAGTATTGTATATCCAGAGACAGTACTAAATAAAATACAAGATTTACTTCAAATGGAACTATTAAAAGAGTATTCGCCAAAAAATTTATACAATCCACTTGATGTTTTTGATTCAAATTTAAATAACATTTTAGAACTTTTTATAACCCAAAAAGGAAAAGAAGAAGTAAAAGCATGGTTTTGGGGAACGAAAAGGAAAAATATTTAAATTTAACTTTTTGAGGTGAATTTATGAGCAATGATAATAACAATAGTTTTAGTAACCTTTTTTCGGAAATAATAAAAGAAATAGAAGAAAATAATAGAAATCACCAAGCTTATTTAAACGAGTATTATCCAACTGATATTCCAAATAAAGTGTGTAACCATGCATTTATACAAGGAATCAAATTTGAAAATAGTTTTAAACCTAAGCTGTACGACTTTGTTCCGTTTATGAAATGTGGTGATGAAGAATTATTCTTATGGACACATACAGAAAATTCATATACTTCATTAGTCTCTAGTGTTTCCATGAATATTAAGGAGAAAAACTTCTGGAAGAATATAGGGATGATTATTCAACTAGCCTATTCTTACTCCACGGATTTTGAACATACTATGGAATCAAATTATAAATGGTGTTTTTATTTTGATCCGAATAAATCTGTATCTGAACAAGAAATATATGATTGTAGTGAATTAGATAGCTTTAGTTTATTAAATGGTGTTATTTTAAAGCTCACTGAACTGTATAATTTTTCTCCTATTATAGAACTTCTATTACGCGATGATAAGGCTTATACGTCTATGAGTAATTTTTATGCCTCTATGAAAACACATTATTGTTGTTTAATTTGTGAGCTAGGTAGAACAAGCTATAAAGAACATCCAAGTCATGAACCAAAATTTTGGGAGCAAGCAAATGTAATATCCGATTATGAAGCGGCCATTGTCCAAGCTTGTAGATGTGTTGAAGCTTTAATAGGAAAACCAACAAATAAAGATAATAAAAGTCGTTTCTTAGAACATAAAAAAAGATGGCTTAATGTTGTTGGAATTAATCCTGACGATAAATTCGAAAAAGGTGATACTACTTACATAGATTTCTACTATGACCTATTTGATCTCAGAAATTCGGCTGCTCATAGCTATGGAAAAATACCGTTTGAACTAGAAAGGAAAAAAGCTGTAGATGCACAATGCTTTGCTGCATTATTGCTTGATGGATATGTCTCAAAGAATGTTTTATCGAAAGAAATAGTAGCTGAAAGACTTAGTATAAACATGGAAATAATTGAGAAAGTAAATGAGACAATGAGTACCCCTATGACTTACAAAGGAAATGAGTAATATTGTATTGTAA
Source organism: Lysinibacillus irui (assembly GCF_028877475.1). Taxonomy (NCBI): domain Bacteria; kingdom Bacillati; phylum Bacillota; class Bacilli; order Caryophanales; family Bacillaceae; genus Lysinibacillus; species Lysinibacillus irui. The sequence goes on from NZ_CP113528.1 coordinate 180,847, forward strand.
TTAAAAAATAAAAAGCACAAACCGAAAGGTTTGTGCTTTTATCTTTAATATGGAAATAAAGCATCCAATAGAATGTCTTCAAGATCTCCAGTTCCTAAAAAGACAAGATTACCTTCATTAACCGCAAGGATAATCTTATTCTCCTCTAAAATTTCTAAGAAGTTTATAAATGAACAATCAGAAATATAGCGATTAAAAGCGTTAACTGAAATGCTGTTTCCTTTTACTGTAGCATCAAAAGCATTTGTTGCCATCCTTGCCCAAGCAATAGGATTTTTACTTAAAATTTCTTTAGCTAATGGATCTAACATTTCACATTTACTGATTAATTCCATATATTCTTTACTATTATTATTATCGTTAGTAATTGTTTTCATAAAATAGTCTCCTTTTATTTAAGATAATCTAACTACCTTAAAGTCTAAATTTTATTAATTTCGATTCTATCGTTCATGTAAGGCATATATGTTGTAACCGTTGTACCTTCGACTACTCGTTTACACTCATAATGTTTACCATTCCAAAGAACTGTATCAATATTAGCGTTTCTCAAAGCTAGGTACTCTTCCAACGGAATAGAAGTATTGACTTGTTTGTAAGTCCAGACGACGATACTATTGAAATTGTTTTCTGCAGCTTCAACACCATTAAAAGTTTTTAACCAATGTTGATATTCTTCTTTTGTTTTAAAGGCAGTATGACGTTGACCACCTTTTGAAATTAGGTAATTATAATCTGTTTCTTTGTCATGTTCGCGGTTGTGTACCAAGAATTTATCGTGTGTCTTTGTTGTAAATTTGTGTTCTCCTTTTGTATACTCCCACACAGAAACCTCAGCGGTAAATTGAACAGCTCCGTTCGCACATGGACCATTATGGCCCCATGTTTTAAATGATTTCCTAGCAGTTCCAACATAACGAATGTTACTTGGGATAAAGAACCATGCTCCGCCACTGGTGGACGTTTTTATTTTGTTAGTATGTTGATTAGCTTCAATAAATGGAACATAGGGCTTCTCACAAATATATAGTTGATCCTTACATACATTCTCAATATGTGCATAAGCATGATATTCACCGTAACTGTTTGTAAACTGCACTATATCTCCTACTTGAGGTGTTGTAATATCTCTACTACCCTCGATATGTAGCACAAGAGATTCTATTTTTTTTAGATCCATTTCATTAACACCGTATTGTTCGTCGTAGCTTTCGTTAAAAATTTTTAATTCATTAATTGTGTTCATTATAATTTCTCCTTTTGTTTGAAATATTGTTATTTGTTTTTAAAAAATAAAAGAGTTTCGCGGGATTCCCCAACAAAACTCTTTCGCAGTTTTATCAAACTGATATGCCTAAATAATTGGCTTTAATTAATTTTTGGAAATGAAACTACATTACTATTTTTAGTAGATAATTGAGTGTTCAATTCCATAGATTTTTTTTCGTAATACGGTTCATATTCACTTCCCCAGGATGGAATAGTCTTACTTGGGTAAGGGAATGGAGCAAAATGTGGATTCTTCCATTCAGGGAAATGATCTGGAATAGTAAGGCCTTGAATGGTTAATTCACAGCGTTGTCTACGCTCCATTTCTAAATAATAGGCTCTTACAAAAGTAATACCAACTTCTCGATCTGGAAATGCATCTCTCCATGTAACTTGTATCATGCAGTCGTTTTCTTTTAGCTCTCGATCCAAACGTAAGGGATTGAACTTAATGAAAGCCTCAATCATGAATAAACCGCGTTGGAATGTTGCTAGAGTAAAAGGAAGCGTCAGAAGTGGCCAATCCTTTAACATGGATTGCTCTAATATGAAGTGAACGAAGAATATCCAAATAAAAGGTACCAAGAGATACAAAAGGCATTTGGTAATATTCTTTATTCCGATTACGTCAAAATAAGTGGGGCGACTCCAAGGTTCAATGGAATCGAAATCTTGTAGAACATATACTCTATCTCGAAACGAATTAACGACTAAGCGATAAAATGTATCGTTGATATAAGCATAATCAGTTGGCCGTATCGACCCTGGAGGATTTTTTAAGTAGAGTAACATAATAGGGGGAACATAGGGCGTGTTAAAATACCTCTGAATTTCAGCAAGATATTGATTAACCCTCATATCCTCCATTATGTCGTACTTATAATTCTTTGCTTTGGGGAATATGGTTTTGCACAACAAGAGTACAAGTAATAAATTCCACCATTCACGAATGAATTGAGTGTAACCAGCAAGCCATCTAGTACCATTAAAATAGTCAACTAGCAAGCAAACAGGAAACAACACTAAGATGATTAAAACAGGTTTAAACATTTAATAACCTTCCTTCTCTATGGAATTTTTAGGTAAATAAAAAAAAGCACCCCATAGCGAAAAAAGCATAATAGCTTCATTCTCTAGGAATGCTTTAATTAAATAATCCCTTCACCGTTTGGTTAGGGTAGTAAAAGAAAAAATAATTCGATAACTCATTTTACCATAAAAATTTATTTTAGGTATATTTTAAATTTAAATATGCTATAATTTCGGTATACACTTTTTCTTTTTTTAACTAGAACCTTAACCAGACGGTGAAAGGCTAAAATTTTTAAAACTCATTATGAGGTAATAGCAGGATAAGTCTGTCCTTTTGCTACCCTCATAATGAGTTTTTTTGTTTTTAAATAAGGAGGGAACTTATGCAAGAGGTAAAAGTAGTAACAGCATTTGGTTGCTGTGCTTTTTGGCAGACATGTAAATTAGGCACTGAAACATGTGTCTATGAGGTTAGTAATCCAGCTAAACAACAAGCCTGTGGCACTTTTAAACGTGCTAAACGAGCAGCATCATGTACGAATGTACAAGAAACAGTAGAAGTTGATCAATCTCATCAATTAATCGAAAGAAAAACTTTCGAAACAGATGACGATGGACAACTTTCTTTATTTTAAGGAGGAATATCAATGAGACAAATCTCTATATTTGATGATTATTACGCAGAGGAAAAAATAAGTACTCCCAGTAGAACAAATTGGCTATTAATAGACGGTAACAATTTAATGAATCGAGCATACTACGCAACTGCAAATAATACTATGACGGCACCTGATGGGACTCCGACAAATGGTGTTACACAGTTTTTGAAGATGTCATTGAATTACCAAAAACAAATTAATGCTAATATTGTAGTTTTCTTTGATAAAGGTAAGGGATTTCGCAAAAAATTATATCCTCCTTATAAGGAAGGACGCAATGAAACGCCAGAGTTATTGACGCAGCAGTTTCCGGTTATAAGAGAAGTATTAACTGCAGCTGGTATTCCGTATTTTTGGAACGAGGATTTAGAGGCAGATGATCTTATAGGCGCAGCTTGTAATTCGTTAAGCGGCCATAAATATATTCTTTCAAACGATAAGGACTTACTTCAATTAGTTCGAGAAGATGTTACCGTTGTTGTAAGAAAGAATAAGGTCGATGTAATGGTTACACCCCAACAATTTTCATTAGATTGGGAAGGTTTAAATCCACATCAAATAGTAGATGTTAAAGCACTTGCTGGAGATGATTCCGATAATATAACCGGTGTCATGGGTATTGGAAACAAAGGAGCAATCAACATTATTAAACATTTTGGGTGTGTAGAAAAAATTGTTATGCCTTTTCCAAAGGAAATAAAAAGGTATGAGAAGAAATTTGAAGGCAGCGGTATGAGCGATGCTTTGTTTGCAAAAAAATTAACTACCTTGAAGGTAGATACACCGCTTCAAATAAAAGAATATGAGATTAACGAATCAGGGCTTATTAACATTTGTGAGATATACGCAATGAAGTCGATTATTAATATGATTATGTATTACTAAAAGGACTGTTGATGACAGTTCTTTTTCTATTACTAATAAATTTTATCTTACTTATTGTGAGATTTATTTTAAGGAGGCTAACTGTATGTTAGAAAAGATGTGGAAAGAGCTTGAAAATGCTGAAGAAAAGTCGATATCGGCTGAAATTCTTGCATGGACCTACTTTAATCCACCAGGAGAGCTGATCAAAGATATACAAGTACATTTTGATTCTTGGGATCTAGAGGATTTTGAATTGGTTTATGACCAGGTACTGCAACTTCCACCATTAGAAGGTGAAATGTGGCATGAGACGCGGTTTGGGATTACAGATTTTGTTTCAAAAATAGACTTTTTTGAAGGTTCCAATTTGTCGATTTTACCAGAGTATATTTGGTTTAAAGTAAGTAAACCAAAAATAAGACAAAAGTTCTTTTAGGAGGAACTGACATGAACATTGAGATGAAAGCAAGTCAAACAGGAGTCGGCGATCGAGATACTATCAAGAGATTAATGACTCGTTTAACAATGGCAAAAGTGTTGGAATTGATGGGACACGACATTCAAAATTACATTTTTTTTAAACAAGAAGCTAATGATTATTCTTATTACCCAATTCAAGCTGTCATGAATGATATATTAGAGTTTTTTGATGCGGTTAATGCTGATTATACATGGGATGAAGATGATTATATATTAACTCTTAATTTTGACCCAAAAATAAAGCATCTGGAACTATTTGCTGAATCAATAACTTATGGCTGGGATGACATTGAGGAATATGGTGAATTGGAATTAGAAGAAGTAGTAGAATACCTTGAACATGGCTTAAGGTTCAATTTACAGGAATACGATGGTGTTCCATTGATGTTTTTTAGGAAATATTATGAGTTATTAAAGGAGAATAATCTAATATGAAAGTAGTAACTACTATATCTGAAAATAATTCAGTTAATGTAAAACGATATGAAAATAATGTATGTGTGGGTGAACGAAATATTAGGCTTGTTGATTATTGTAGAGGAATGATGAAACCATTACCTATAGGAGCCATATTTGAACACCTAAGTACAGAAACATCAGAGTTAGAAGAATATTTAAAAGAATTAAATGAACCTAAAAATTTTAATGAATTTTTAACTATGTTGTTAAAAAACTTATCTGCTTCTTGGTATCAAGATAATCCTATTTTATTAGAGGTTTTGGCAATAGTTATCTCCAAATTAAATACTATTAGTGTAGATAATCCGAATATTGTTAATTTCCTTACTGCTGTTACCCACAAAGTGAATGAAATCCCTTTGGGAGATAACTTGGGCACATTGGTAATCGAAATTTTAAAGCGATTCTTAAGGGAAAACAGTAACAAGGAACTTGAACAGAAAAAAGTTCAAATATTTGAGGCTATTATTTCAACTTTATCAAGTGAACAAAAAGACGAATTACAAAATGTAATTTCACAACTTACTCCACATATGGATGATGAATGGTTTAAACAAATGATAGAAAAGTCTACAGCTATAAAACAGAAAATAACTTACTTTAGCGGGTCACTGCCACCAGGACTATCTTATATGGGTGTAAATACGTTGGGTACGAGCTATGTTTATGAGGTACCTAAATCAAAGTTCCGTGTTAAATACCATGGAGCACCGATTGAAGATGTAGGGCATCCTAGATTATTAGCTATATATAAATTAAAAAACGAGGAACAAGTTTCATCAATGAAGCTTGTAGCGGTTAAAGAGAATGAAGAAATTCATGACTTAATGGATGTATATCATTATCCTTACTCACATGTGTTTTCTGATGGAAAAGTATGCTGGTACGAGTATGGGAACTTTAAAAAGAGTGATTTGCCACAAATGGCAAATTTATTCTTATCTACAAGTAACTCAAACCATGGTGTTGATTGCTTAAAATTATATAAAGAAAACGAGGGCAAAGATTTTGATGACTCAAAACTGAAACCACTCGGGAAATTAAAGGAATTGCTATAACTATAGCAATTCTTTTCTTTTAGGAGGAAAACATAGTGATTAATATTTCTGACGTAGCAGACACTTTAGAACAAATGGAGCTCCCAGATGAGATGGAAAAACTATCAAAATTACTACAAGCAATATATTTTAATCAATTTGATAGTTTAGGGCAAATAAGAGAGGTATTTGATGCGACATCAAAAGAAGAACTCATGAAATTGTTCAAGGCCATAAATGAGGAAAAATCACTTTCATTTGATGATGACGATTATGAGAGTAAGACACTAGGTGAAAAAGTAACATCTAGTGTATTTAAAAATAGTTACTGGAACGGATTAAGTTGTTCTTACTATTGGAATAAATTGAAAAATAATAAAAAGTTATTTATATAGGAGATATGTTATGTATTTCGACATGAAAATTACATTTGAACAGATGTTTACATCACTTTATATGATTGATTCACTGATAATTTTTAAGTTAATAGAAGAGTATACAAATAGTAAATTACCAGACCAAAAGAAGTTTTATAATTACGTCAATAATTTAGAATATGTATCATATGATGATTTTTATTGGCCTTTGGATTCTTTTCTATATCATACGGAAATTGGTGAAATAGTGTATGACGGGGAAGAATTTAATCTGACACTTTATTCTGTATGTGCGGCGTTTTTAAAAAAGACTAATTTGGAACCCGATTTGCAAATCGAATTAAACACTCTCATTGATGAAGTTGGTGAGAAAATTACGAATGTTGAGGATGGTATTTGTTTTTCAGTACATTGTCACTTCAACGAGAATAAACAAATATTTGAGGGTTTCCTATCGTTTGATAGAGAAGGAGCTATTTGCTGGCATAGTATATGTAAAATTCTATTAGATACTCATATCGAATGCCAAAAATATTTGTAATAAAGGAATGAATATATATGACAACAAAATTAGTATTCACAATGGAAGAAGGGAATTTCCCATTAATGGAAAGGTACGAAAACGATGTTAAAGTAGGGAATCGTAAAATTACATTGGAAATGTTGTTACGATCCTTTATCAAAGATGCATCGGTTGACTTGATATTTGATGAATTAATCAATAATAGAACAGATGATATAATAGATTATTTTGAAAATGTTAATGCAGCAAATGATAATGGCTACCTGTTTCTTGTCATTCTTTTTAATCAGATACAAGATGGGTTGCTCGATAACTCTAATTTCTCAGAATTAGCAAAGCTTGTTATTGATAAAGCTGCAGATGATGCTCTAACAGAAGAAGCATTAACTACAGTATTATCATCTTGGATTAATAAAATAAAACGGGTACCGTGTAATGCAAGATACGCGGAGTTATATAAGGACCTGCTTCAATATTTTTTAGGTTCACCAAATGAAACTGATTTAAGCGTACAAAAAGAACTATTAAAAACTATATATAAATATCTAAAAGGGTTGAAAGAAAAGAAGGAAATAGATAAATGGGTTGCAATGCATATTGAACATTTACCTACCTCTATTTTGCTTGATGAAATAAGAGCAAAAAGTGAGGGAAGTAAAATGGTATATGGATTCAGCAAAGTACCTAAAAACGCTTCTTTTGTAGCAACAACTTCAGTGGGAACAACTTATTTTTATGATATCCCTAAATCAAAAATACGTGTCAAGTTTCAGGATGTGGCCTTTGAAAACGTTGGACATCCTAGACTTTTATTCGCTATTTCCTGTGTAAATAATCAAGTACAACAGGTAAAATTATGTGCTTTAAAAGGGAAAGCAGAATTAAATTTAGAAACGGAATTGTACCATTATCCATATTCAAATGTTTTTTCAGACGGAAGAATATGCTGGTCCCAATGGGATGAGCTTCCTATTGATCAGATACCAATAATGTTTTTAAGTACATCAAATAACAGCCATTTAAATAAGGATACTTTCTCATTATTTCAGAAGTATCAAAATAAGAATTTTAATGATAGAAGTTTAAAACCTATGCAGCTAACCATAGAAAACTGGTGTTAACATTAAATATAAAGAGCAAAAGCTATCTATGCTTTTGTTCTTTATATTGTTAATTTAGGATAATTTTGCTATCTTAAATTTGTGCTAAATAATAAATTCGTAGCGTTATTCGTAACTGGAAATGAACCAATTTTATCAAATGTAGAGGTGTGTGTATGAAAAATCGTTCGTATTTTAATGACCAACTAAAAAAAGATATTATAACTAACAAAGTAAAGTGCGAAGGTAAGCATGTTGAAGAAGAGCCAAAGCTACTGTTAGAGATATCAGAAAGACAATATCAATTAAACAAAGTATTTAATACTTTATCCGTACAAGATGGAATTAGATGGATTTATGGATATGCAAATTATGTAAATGTTCTGGCGAAAAAGCCTAGAATTTCAAACTTCCATTATCGTACTTACCCTGTAGGAACTGTTGTGATGCTAGATTTTTTTGGAGGGTTTGATAAGGAGTTAATCTACGATCATCCAGCTATTGTTCTTCATAGTTCTATAGAAGGGTTGATCATTGCTCCTATTACATCAAACTCAAAGGTTTATACAAATGCAGTTAACGTTAGTACGCACGTTCGTCTTAATCGCAAAGCTCGTCCATACGGAAACTTACCTAAAGATTCTACAATTAAGTTAGAGCAATTAAGATTTGTTTCTAAATATCGTGTATTATCACAAATTGGAAGAGTCACAGATAAGCCAAAGCAAAATGAAATCCAAGAAGCTTTAAGTAATTTATTAGCCGAATTTGTAACTAAGCAGCGTGATAAAAAAATTCAAGATTTAGAACAAGAAAAGACTGTCCTGGAAGGGAAGAATACAATACTTGAAGATGAAAATCAAAGGTTAGATACATTGAATGCTACCTTAACTGAAGAATTAAGTATTAAAGAAGTTGAAAAACAAGAATTTGAAGACAAAATAAAAATTCTTGAGGAAAAAAATAAGCAACTTATCAAGGAATTAAATGAAATGAAAGGAGTAAAAAAATAATTTTTATTTATCTCTAGACAACCATTTAATAATAAGGTAATATTAATATATAATATTTGGGGGCAAATGGTCCCGTACTTTTAAGTACTTAAATTGCAATAAAATGATTTGGCACTTTTGTGTGCTGACTCCTTAACATTTTGTTAAGGAGTCTATTTATTTAAAAAGCCTTCTAACAAAAAGTTTAGAGGGCTTTTTCTATTATATTTTTGTACCTAAATTTTGAAATTGAAAATAAAAAGAAGGGAATGGTTACTCATTAAAGACTTTGCTACAAAATATTCCTGGAATGGAAATGAAGCGTTAGCAATGGCAGCACATATGGTGGATGAGTTGGCAGGAATAAATGAATTAAGTGTGAGTAATTGGTTGGAATACGATGAGATTGATTGGATAAGAAAATGCTCAAAGCCTTTTAAAAAAACATTACTTCATAATTACATAAGTTTTATATTTATTGAACAAAATGAGTACTTGTTGCATAAGCACTTGCCCATAGAGGTGATTATGTGTCTTACTGATATTATGCGGAAATATGGTATAGACTATTCTCATTTAGGAAATGTGGAGTATAGTGAACTTGAAATCGATGATGTTAATGATGAAATTGAAGATTACGGACGTAAAGTATTTAGTTTTTTTCTTGAGAAATTAGAAGTTATATTTGTGGATGATGTATTTACAGTGCTATTTGCAAATAAAGATTTTTTATATGATTTTAATAGTCAGATACAGGAGTTGGTTAGGACTTTAAATCAACGAGAGCATCCCGAATTGTTAAGGAAAAATGGTGTTTTTAAAAGAGTATATTTACCTCAATGGTTAAAAAAAGGTGTCTTTATGAGAGATAAAGGAAGATGCCAAATATGCGGTACTGATTTAACTAAGATATTCTCTTTAGAAAAAGCTGAAAATTATGATCATATAATTCCATTAGAAAAGGGTGGAACAAATGACCCTGTAAATTTTCAACTAACATGTGAAACGTGTAATAAGTCAAAGCGAGATAGAAACGAAGATTACAACAGCTTAGGATCACGGTATTGGGATATAAATGAATAATAAAATAGGATATGTTGAATTAAATTCCACGAAAAGGAGAACTAAATAATGGACTACCCATCTAGAGAATATTTAGAAGCTATTAGAAACATTCAAACAATGATGAATTCCTTTCAAGCAGATATAGTTAGAACGGGATCAATGTACAATGACCTAGCAAGAAAGGCTAGTACAATGCTAACGGAGCCATTAATGAAATGGCAAGAATTTATTAACTCGATGAATTCAAGTATGATTAGAGCACTACAGACTCAACAAAAATTATCTTTGGAGGCATCTAATACACTTAAAAGATCTATGGAATTAGCAAATTCATTTGGATATTTAGCCAATGAAATTCGTAATAGTATTCCTTTTGAAGAGCTTGCAGCAATCGATTTTGGTTATATTGATGAAATGGATAGTATTGAAAATGATGTGGAACTGGAACTTACAGAAGAATATAAAGCTTATATTCAACAAGAAATTCAGACGCAACTAAGTGCTATTAATGAGGAAGAAGAGCCGACAGCTACGACCTACCAAGAATTTTTTGTTAAGCTCTCAAATAGTATCCCTGGTCAGATATTATTCTCAATATTACTATGTATCTTTTCTCCTTTTTCAAACGCAGTTTCAGAGGATATACAGGAGTCCATAACTGAGGTATGGGAAGATGAATTTCAAATTGATTTAACTGGTGAATATAATGCCACTATTCGTAACGAAACATACTTGCGCCAAGGTAATTCAAAAACCGCTCCTATAGTTCTTCCACAAAAATTAAAGACTGGCCAGCTTGTAATTGTGAACAGTAGAAAAGGGAGTTGGGTGAAAATAATGGTATTGGTTGGTGAATCAACATACACTGGTTGGGTTGAAAAATCAAAAATCCTTAAATAAAACCTTTTAAAATTTTGTGAGCAGAAAGACTAGTAGACTTTCTTTTTTTCATAAGTAACAGGATTAATTGCTAAAACGTTATCTACATAAAATGTCCTTTTTGCTCTTCTTATATAACAATAGGCCGTAAATGTATTGTTAGTTAGCTTTAGAATTTTGACTCTTCTTTGAGTAATTGCTCCACTTTTTGAAATATAAATCATAGTAATTATTTGATTTTGCTTCATGACTTTAATTATTGAATTTTTCATTAGGTTTCACTCCTTTGTACATATGATAGAACGTTTGTTCTTTTTGTTCAAATTATCAAATGATGGTTAAAATTTTTATATTTGGTTGCTCCCACCGTATTTTTTATATATAATTTTTTATATAACTTGTTTAATGAAATTCTAAGCTTAACCATACGGTGAAAGCATTAACTACACTTCTTAGATAGTGTCCATACTAATCTCTTATCAGGATTGGTCTGCACATTTATCGGAGAAGTGTTTTTTCATTTCTCAAGATAAATAAATTTTTAGGAGGACTTATTTATGAGTCAGGAACTAACTTTATTTGATCTAGGTGTTGAGGATACAACACAATCAGAAGAGCAAAAGAAAAAAGAAAGTAGTAAAAAGAGTAGTGTGGTGAAGAGTACACCTGCCCCTAAGAAGAAAGAAGAACCTCTTTTAGTAAATGCCGAATGGACAATTCATTTTGCAACAGATCGTTTCTATGTGAGTGACTTCGTAGATGAAATGCCTGAAGAAGGTATTACATTAGAGGTACTAAGAGAAGGCATCGAGAGACATTTTCCGCAGTTTAGCGCTGCACGAACAAAATGGGATTATGATAAGGATAAAAAGCAGCTATTCCCTGATGCATTTGCTGGGAGTAAAGGTGCAGATTCCAAAGAAGGTCGTTTTACGCCTTCTTTTTTTATTTCCGCAGAAGATGCTTTTGAAGCAAACAACTTCTATCGTTATATCCTTAGTGGGGATAATAAGGTTCTTTCTGTTCACCAATCTATATGTGGGACTATGATTACACCTACTAAAGGGGTTAGTGAAGCGACCAAAGCAAAAGCACTTAAGGATTTAGGATTAAATGAAATTACAGAGTGCCCAATAACGCCAGCTACTTTTGAATGGTCATTGCCCAAGATTGAAAACAAGATTTTGAGACAGATCATTGGCTTTTTCCGCTCCTTTATACATGAAGAAGCGGAGTATGAAGTTGCTTTAAAAATTTATTGGGATTTAAAAAAGGAAAAATATGTAGTAGATTGTCCTAAACAGGTTGTAACGGCAATAAATATTGAATTGCAGCACAGTGAGGAATTTACTGGGAAAAATGCAACTCGCTATATTCCTGTTATGGAAGTCCATTCTCATAATGTAATGAGAGCTTTCTTTTCGGAAATAGATGATTCGGACGAACAAGCTTTTAACACAACATTTGGTGTGTTTGGTGTATTTGGTAGACTGAATCGGAAACAGTACGAAATGGTCTTTAGAGCAAAAATGAGAGACGATGTAATTGAGATTCATCCGGAACAATTATTTGATTTAGAGGAAGATCGAAGGGACTACTCCTATCCTAAACATTGGAAATCTAATGTTACAACAATGGGAGGGTTTTACCTATGAAAATTCTTTATGGTCAAAATTTAGATATTGTTCTAATTGGTGTAGGAGCGAATGGATCTCATTTCCTTCGAAATCTATTACAAGACATGTCATTATACGGTAGGGATATGAGAAAAAATCGATTGCTTATTGCTGACGGTGATAAGACAGAAGAAAAGAACATTAAGAACCAACTTTTTACTCCTGAAGATATTGGGGAGTATAAAGTTAATGCACTAGCAGAACGTTATGGTGATCACTATGGAATAGATGTATTAGCTGTTCCTGATTACATTACGGATTGCGATATGTTAGAACGTCTATTTGCAAATGATGGCCGCTTTAAAATCCTAATTGGATGTGTTGACAATAACCGGACACGACAATTAATGCACGACTATTTCAATTATGTAAGTGATTTACTTTACATTGATGTAGGAGTAGAGGGTGTCATTTTAAAAGAAGAGCTAAAAGATTATTCGTATGATGAGATGAATCGAATGATTATTGGTAGTGGCTTTTCAGGACAAGTAGTTGTTGGTTTTAAAACAAATGGTGAATTAATATTACCACCTATTTGTGATGTTTATCCCAACGTACTTAGTGATACTGAATCTGTATTTCCTACCCAAAATTGCACTGAAATTTTAAATAATCCTCAAAGATTAGAAACTAATAAAATGGCCGCACAGATGGCCAATATCATTATGAATAACTTGTTCCATACAGGTGAAATTTATCAGCATGAAATATTGTTCAATGCTCGATATGGTTCATCCAATGCCCGCTTCATTGAAGCTAGGACTGAAAAATATTTTAAAGAATTACAAGCGCAAAGCAAGAGTACGGCAGCTTGTTAAAAATAAAACAACTCTATTGGGGGTAGTAAAATGAACACTTTATTAGAAACTGAAGTTCAAGTAGAACATAAGGCACTTTATAGAAAATATCGTCCTAATGACTTTTCTGGTTTAGTAGGACAAGCACATGTTAGAACGACTCTTGAAAATGCTATTGCTAAAGGGGCAGTGTCACATGCTTACCTTTTTACTGGTCCGAGAGGTACTGGGAAAACAAGTACTGCTAAACTCTTTGCAAAAGCATTAAATTGTGAAAATCCTAATGGATGTAATCCTTGCGGTGTTTGTTATTCATGTTCAAATGATTCAACTGACATCATCGAAATAGACGCAGCAAGTAATAATAGTGTCGATGATGTACGTCAATTAAAAGAGAATATTATACTAACTCCAATGCATGGGAAAAACAAGATTTATATTGTGGATGAAGTACACATGTATACGACGCAAGCATTTAACGCTCTTTTGAAAATTTTAGAAGAGCCACCTGCACACGCTCGTTTTGTTTTAGCAACGACAGAAGTTCATAAAATACCGGCGACAATTCTTTCACGTTGTCAACGCTTTGATTTCCGTAGAATTTCTACTAAGGAAATCGTTGACCGATTAAAGTATGTCCTTAAAGAAGAAGGAAGAGCTGCCGAAGATACAGCATTAAACCTAATTGCTCAAGTATCAGCCGGCGGTATGCGAGATGCTTTAAGTCTACTAGATCAAGCGTTATCAAGAAAAACAGAACTGTCTGAAACGGTTACGTTAAATGATGTATTAGAACTTACAGGGGCAGTAGATGTTCGAGTAATTGGACAATTAATCTCATTGATAGCCAATAATCAAATTGAAGCCTCATTAAGTCATTTTAATAAATGCTTTGAGTCAGGAAAAGAGCCTAAATTTTTCATCGAGGAAATGATGATTTACCTAAGAGATATTTTGATATTTAAAAGACTTGGCCCTGAAGCTACCTTAAAAAAGGCAAATACTGATGAGAACTTCCCTAATATTGCGGCGAGTGTTCAAGAGGATAAAGTTTATATTTACTTGAATGAACTTCAAGAAACACTAAGCAATTCAAAATTTCATCATGATATACAGCTACTTATGGAGATGACTATTATTCGAATGGTTCATGGAGAAAAAGCATCTCTACAGGCACAAATTGATGAACTCCGTTCAATGATAATAAATGGAAATATTTCTAATTCACCAAAACTTGCATCAGAACAAACAGCACCAATAAAAGCTAATGGTAATGATGAGGTAAGAATTGAAAATACTGAAGTCACAAACTTACAAGAACAGCCTAACGATTTTACAAATGCTGAAAATAATAATCAATCAATTTTCGAAACATCAAATGTTGATTTAACACTACTTCAACCTTCGACGGATATTCTACCAAGTAATGAAGAATCCAATCCTGAACCTCAAATGGATGAAGGGTTCGTTGAAGTAAATGATCCTTTACAGTTTATTGAAATGGCACGGGAAGCAGAAGCTAATGGCACAGATTGGGCTAAAGAACTTCCTCCTGAAAATGAAAATTACACTATGGAGTCATCTTCACCAGAAGAAGATCCAAATACAGAATGGCCAATGCCTCAACTTAATGACGATTTAGTTCCTCCTGAAACTGATAATGAATCAATGATTCTAAGTTTTGAAGAGGAAGTAGTTCAGAATACAAGTAACATTATTTTATCTGAAAAGGAACAAGAGGTGCTAGGGGTTCTACAGACAGCAAATATTGAGTACCGCGACGCTTTTAATAAAGTTAAGGAATCTATCATTAATGAGTTAGATTCTTTAAATTTATCCTCTAAACGAGTTTTCAGTGAATTTACAACGAAAGCAGTAAATGAAAAAACTGTTATTTTAGTACATGAACATAAAATTCAAGTTAAGTTAATTGAAAAAGCGGTTCATAGAAATAAAATTACCGAAGCATTTGAAAATGTTTATAAGGATATGAATTATATAGCTATCACTCAAGAAGAATGGCTAACAGTAGTTGCAGCATATAAAGAAGCTAACCCTCAACAGGGTAAATAGAGAGGGGTATAAAATGGAACTAAATATAGCAAAATCAGAAATGATATATAAAGCTATGCTTTGTGTACTTAAAAATGACGGTGTTCCGTTTGACGAGAAGCACGAAGTATTATGGCACCAAATTGTTGAGTACACAGATACTGAAAGTTCAGACTTATTAGCTTTGATTGATCCATTCTATGATGAAATTAAAGCTAATACTCAATATGATGAGTTTGATAAAGAGAAAGATGAATAATATCATCTCTATTTAAAAGATAGGCTACGCCTATCTTTTTTCAAAGGAGGATTTATAATATGTCAAAGGATCTATTTGAAAATTTAATTAGAACAAATCGACTTAATCATGCTTACTTTTTAGAAGGTGGCAATGAAAAATTTTCTCTTTGGTTAGCTAGCAAAATTCTATGTGGCGGTCATGATGAAGAGTGTATAACTTGTCGAAGAATATTCAATCATAATCATCCAGATGTAATATATATCCGTCCGGAAGGTCTTGATATTAAGGTTGATCAAATACGGGAAATCCATGAGAAAGCAGCATATAAAAGTGCTGATGGAAATGGACAAGTATTTATCGTCCAAAGTGCTGATAGGATGAATATTCAAGCGAGTAATGCATTTCTGAAGTTTTTAGAGGAACCAAAGCAAGATGTTAAAATTCTACTTCTGGGCCAATCAAAAGAAGGTTTAATTGAAACCATTAGAAGTCGTGTTCAAGTGGTTAAACTTGATGAAAGTGATGGCTTTATGAATGAAGCGGTTAGTAGAGGTTTAATGTTTAAAGGTTTAGGAATCTTTGAAGAAATTCATGTTAATGTTGATCAAGCTGAACAATATAAAGATGTTGCTGATGATTGGATAAAAGCAATAAGAGATGTTCTTGAATCTTCAAAACTTCATGCCATACAAAAAGTACAGTTATGGGAAAAACAATTTGAAAATAAAGAACAACGTAATATTTGTTTGCGATTAATTCAATCTTATGTAAAAGCTCTTTATGCCGAAACAAAAGGAACTTATCACCTTTGGGGGAATGTTCCGAAATATACATGGCCAGAACTTTTAACTTGGGGTAATGCCATTGATGAGTTATCACGAAGTATTTATTCAAATGGACATTTTACCTTGCAAATGGAAAGTTTTTTAAAGAAAGTATGTAAAAACGTGGGAATATAAGACAGGTTTTAGTGATGGAGATGTGTAAAAAGTTATACGTAATTTCCTTGCTTACTTGAAATTACCATAAGAAATAGATATAATGGACTTATCTATTTAGAACGATTATCAGCTATAACCACACGGTGAATAGCATCTTAAAGCACTCTTGTTAGTGTTCAAACTTTTCCTATATAGGGGAGGTCTGTTCATTTATCAAGAGTGCTTTTTTTCGTGCTTATAGATAAATAAATTTTTAGGAGGAACAGCAATGTTCAAAATTAATGTAGAAAGATTACAAAACGAGGTAGGTAACATAGTTACAGCTGCTAAAAGATCGCGATTACAACAAAGTTATATTTTTGTGTCGGCATCTAAAGAGAAAGGAACTGTGAGTTTTTCTTTTAGTGGAGAGGTATTATCAGTAGTTAAAACCATTGAAACAGAAGTTACTGAAGATTTATCTTTTGCGACCTCTGTATTGGAATTTCAATTAAAAGTTTCATCATTACCAGATGAAGTAGAAATTACCGTAGCTCTTAATCCCAAAGGTCAATTGTTTTTAAAATGGGGTAACGGAAGCGGTATTATTTTACTTACTGTTGATGAAGAGAGAATTGAACTGAATTCACCTGAGACTATAAAATCTATCTCCTTTCCACAAGGCAAATGGAATTACTTCACGTTGAATTTTGCTACTTTTTGCGCTTTACCGAATAGTAAAGCAGCAGATAAATCACCAACCTGTGCTGGTGTCAATTTTAGTAAATCTGAAGCTGGAACAGTGGTGCAGGCAACAAATTCCGTGAAGGCCATTAAGTCAATCGAAGAAATGGATTGGTTTGACGTTGCATTAACAATTCCACGTGATACATTTTTCGCGATAACTGAAATTGTTCCTTCAAATGAAATAATTACAGTGTCTTTGGATCAAACCAAGACAAAGATTATTATTGAGGGTTCCTCAGTTTTTGCGATCTCAAGACTTCTTGACGGTAATTTTCCAAATACTGAAAAGTTATTTTGCGATAAAAATTCCTCAATTGTCTGGAGAGCAGATCGAATGGAATTGTTGGAAACAACTCGTCGTGTTAAAAAGTTAGGTGGTCAAACGCCAATTATGTCGGTGTTTAAAAAGGATACTAAACATTATGCTGTCCTAAAAGATATTCTAACGGAGAAAATTGGAGCAGTTATCGATTCTGAAAAAGAAGAGGGTTTTGTTGTGAATCCAAATAACCTTGAGGCCGCTTTAACAGTGCTACGAACAGAAGAGGTTTTACTTGCATTCACGCAAAAAGCTGCACCTATTACTCTATTAAGTGGCGATGATGATGAAAGTGAAAACAGTCGTTCTAACTTGAAAGTCATGATTGCTCAAGTAAAACAATGAATAAATCATTTAAGAGAAAGAAATGGAGCACATGCGCCTTTTCTTTCTTTTCATCTTTGGAGGTTTTTTGAATGAAAATGAAATTAAAAACGAATAAAAATGAGGGCTTTGCTTTCCAAAATAAAGAAGATTTAAACAGCAACTTAATTCAGTTATCACTATTAAGCTCAGTGGGTTTACATAAACACTACCATATGGAACTTCTAAGAGGTTCGACAAGGGATCGACGTAGGAAAAAGTCTTACTTAACATACGACTTATTACACCATGAAAATGTCGAATCCATTAAAGAGCAAGGTGCTATAAAAACTCTTCAAAATTATGGTGTTGAAATTGAAGGTCTTGATGAGGCTGAACGCATTTATCAAATTCAAAAGAAACGCCATGATTTTATGGGTATTCCTCTTGCTACTTACATCGACTCCGAGCATTTTAATAAAGCTAAAGAAAAGGTTTTAGCTAAATATGGGGGAATTTTACCTGATGGTTCAAACTTATTTAGCTATCAAGTTGAATGCGCCTCTTTAATTGTAGGAAGACGCAGATTACTAAATGCTCTAGACATGGGGCTTGGTAAAACACGAACAACAATTGTTGGTTTAACATCGGATCCTAGAAACAAAAAAATTCTAATTGTTACGATGAGCCGAAATTTTTGTGATTGGGAAAATGAATTCAAGTCATTAGGGTTGGCAGATGAGTATGTCATCTTAAAGAAACCAATGGACATGAAATCTAAAAAAAGAATACACCTTGTTTCATACGAATCCTGGGCTGATGAAACCATAAAGTTTAGGAAAAAAGATAACAAATCAAACAAGAGATATGGAAAAAAGGATTTGCCTTATCGATGTCCAGCTTGTTCAAGAATATGGAACGAAGATAAGTATTTTTGTGAGTGCGGAGAAACAGTGATTGAAAAAAGAAAGAAAGCACTCTACAAATACCTAGATAAGTCATATGATGCTGCTGCTATTGATGAGGGACATTTCATTAAGAATGGAGAAACAGCGCGTTGTAAGTCAATAATGGCTATCAAAACTAAAACAAGAGTGTTACTTAGTGGTACCCCAGCAGAGAATGGTGCTTCTGATTTATTTTGGCCTTTAGCTTGGTTAATGGGGGATAGTCATCACTTTTGGAATAAAGTAGATCTCACTAAATTTGAAGCTTATGGTAACTTCGGTAAACGTTGTTTCAATCACGTTTATGGGGGAGTATCAAAAGTTGCTTTGGTGGATAGTTCAAGTATTTCCAAACGAACAAGTAATGAAAAAGCACTATGGGCAATGCAGGACATTATTATGTATAGGAAATTAAAGAAAGACCCTGAAATTGAACGTACTATCCGTGTACCTAAACCTACCCATATACGTTTGCATCTTGAGCAAACTGATGCCGAGAAAGAGCTGTATAAGAAGGTTTTGGCGGATTTTTCTCAATGGTACAATGAAACGTTGCGACAAAGAAAACTCGCATCTAGTCGAGAAGAATCGTATAAATCAACAACTATTGAAATATGTGGTTGGTTAGACAAACTACGATTAGCAGCAAGTTGTCCGTGGATACATGAGGATTATGCTAAAAATGCAGTCGTACCCCCAAGCAAATTGACATTTATACGAGAAAAAATGCAACAGGAAGCTCGTTTAAAGAGAAAGATGCTTATATTCACGGCTCATAAAAAAACATGTGAAGAGTTAGGTTCCCTTTTAGATGCTTATATCCCAGGTTATGAAGTTGGATATATTCATGGAGGGGTACCGATGTCTCGTAGGTTTGAACTGTTAACCCGCTTCCAGGATGAAGAAGATCCTTTAAGTGTTTTAATCATGACTATGAAAACTGGTGCGGAATCATATACATTAACTCAAGCAAAAAGCGTTATCTTACATGACTTAGATTACAATGCTAAAAAAATTGAGCAATGTTACTCACGTGCTGTTCGCTTAGGACAAAAAGAAGTTGTAGAAATCACGTGGCTAATAAGTGTAGATACAATTGACGCGAATATGCATAGCTTAATACTCTCCAAGCAAAGCAGTGTTGATTTAGCGATAGACCGCCAGGAACTTGATTTTGCACAAGTGGCAAAAGAGTTTGAAGGACAAGGTATTTCAGGCGTAGGAAGCTTAGATTATGAGGAGTTTGCTAAAGAAATGTTAAGTCGTGGTACAAGTCGGAACCAATATGAAAATGTTGGATAGAGGAGGGCTATGTTTTGATTACTTACGACGGTAAATATGCTTATGTGACTTTTCATACTATGAGTGGTCACTCAAAAAAGAAAGAAAATTTTGTTGCAGAGCCAAGTCTATTGCAACTTCATCCAAAGAATAGCAGTAGCAAAATAGTTAAAATCCATTTTGCTGAACAAGCTCCAAAATGGATGAAACACTTTGCTCAGAAGCATTCATATACAATAGATGAATTTCAGAATGGGGAACAAGTAGGGTTTTCACTTACTTTAGAAAGAACGTCAGAGAAAGTAACTGTTAGTCCTTTAATTAAAGGGATGATCCATGAATGGTTTAATAATCTGAATGAATCGATGAATCACCTTAAAGATACATTACTAAGTAACTCTGAAGTTGTTGAATTTAATTTATATAATAGAACATCGTTTTTTGAAGAATTAGGATTATATTTTTGTTTAGAAGAATTTGAAAAAAAGACTGGTGCACTATGCTATGAAAATTGGGTTCCTCCTTATCATGTTGATTTTGAAGACATGGCTTTAGATAAGCAGGAAGAATGGCTAACGCTAATTCAGCAGTTAACATTACCAGGAGAAATACCACCAATAGAAAATGAAAGTGGGAAAGAGTACAGAGTAAATAATGAATGTAAAGATGGAAACAATTTCGAAGATGAACACAATGATAAACGGGCTCATAGTGATGGATATCTTGTGACTTCAGAAGAAATAAAAATTGAAATTGAAGAAGCTGAAAATGTTATTGAAAATCATTTGGGGTTGAGCAATGAATCAGTTAATTTATCCAATGACATAATTATTGGAGTTTCTAATGATGTAACACTACTTAATTTGGATAATTTAGATATTGAAATAATAGATGAATATCCTGTAGAAGTAGATATAGTTGTTGAAACAGAGCAGCAACATGCTGAACCTGTCATCGAAATCATTGAAGATACTAAAGAAATTGATCTAAATATTGCAACCTTTACGAGTAAAAAAGAAGGAATTGTCGAAGGACAAACTTTGCTATTTTAAATTTTGGGGCGCATTTTTTGCCCCCATATTTTAAGGAGGCTAACATTCAATGTTAGAAATAATCGTACTAGTGGGGACATTTTTATTACTAATAGTAATAGGTGCATTAAGTGCTTTCAGCGAAAGTTTTTCACGTAAAAGGGAATCGAAATGGGCGTTCCCAGCTGCAGGTACTGTACAAAACGCTAATAGAACTATACAGCCAATTGACGAAGCATCAAGCTTTAGTACTACTGTACCTGTAAACGATATTATTCCAGAAGTTCAACTAGAGGATAATACAGCTCTGTATAAGCAATTAGTTGATAATAGAGAAGTAGTAAATTTTTCACATTCAGAAATTACAAATGAAGTAAGTAATAATCTTAATCAATTAGTAGAAAACATTAATTTAGAATTGAATGATTATGCATTCGAATGTAATGAATCAAAATTAAATAATGAAATTAAAGACAAAATAAAGGGATTGGTTGGTGAAAAAACAGCTAATTTAGTTACAAATAATTTAACAGATTTAGAAGAGAATAAACAGTCAGTTATTATAGGTTTATTTAATTCTGAAGACAATACAATTCACTTTGAAAGCTCTAAATTAAAGCTTTCCTTAACTGAACCAATAGTCTCTGGAGAAGATGATTTTGTATTGTTAAAGGGTACTTTACTACCGAATGGGGAATTTCGTGTGATTCATTTTGACGATGCTGAAACAGTTGAGCATGGTTATGGAGTAGAGTCGTTTGTATTAGATAAAACAGCATAAATATACATGGAGGAGTGTGGTTACACACCCCTTCCTTAAATGATTCAAATGCACAAATTATAAAATTTGAATCATTTAAGGGAGGGGTATAGGTTCACTAATAGTCATTCTTACTTATTGTCATGCCGTGTCTATTGTCGTACTCTTTTTGTTAATATATAATTAATAGATGTTAAAATTTAAAAAAACAGGATTTTTTTATACCTATTTATTCAACATCGACATCAAAAGTATGCAAAGATATAGTTTTTTTGGACAATATGCTATAGAATGAGTGGGTCTTCAGAACCGTTTGCAATAACTACCAAGTATTAGTGACGTTATCAAGGGAGATCTATACCGGGGGATATTTACATCGCTCCTTTTTTGACACATATTAATTTTAAAAGTACGTACACGGAGGCAGGAAAAATGGAGAATACACTAGTACCAACATACAATGAACAAATCGCAGAACAACTTAGAAAAGCGATGTTAAAAAATAACGACATATTAGAAGCAGTTTGTGCCCACGAACAGGGTTATCTGGATGTTTTCATTAGGAAAGGTAATGTTTCCAAATTATTGTATCCCAAATTTCATTTTAATTCCATGAGTGTCAACTTTGACAAGTTTGATGATGATTTTAAGTTGGAAGCTCAAAATGAATTTAGAGTACCAATGACCGTATATCGTCGTTTTGTATATTTGCTAACAACAGCAATACTATACGTTCCTAAATTAGAGCATGGTCACTTACGTTTTGCGTTTGAATTTAAGGAGAATGAAGATGGGAATTGGCAGGATAAATTTGAAATGGACTTTATCGCAGAAAAGCCATTCCGCGACGGTGAAGTGATTAAGGAGTATGAATAAAAAACGCGTTGACTTTTATATCTAAATTTGTAATAATTTAATTAAATTTATAAGACTAAAATTGACACGGAAGTACCGTGAAAGTTATAAGGCGAAAACCTATATAGGTTTATGCGCCTTGCTTTCACGGTGCTTTTTTTTTTCGTTCTTTTGGTCTTAAAAGGAGGTGATAGTCTAAATGAGTCTCATGACATCTTTAAACTTACTAGCTATCGAAATAGCTGCTGACCCGGAGTTTGGTAAAGAAATCTATACCAAAGGTGATACAAAACTATCGGAGATTATCGAAAATGTCATTAAATTAGTTGGTGGTATTGGGGGAGCTTGCTTCACATTAGCTGTGTTAATTATTGCTTTGGTAATTATTTTTGGTTCTATTTCTCCTAAAAATATTGGTAGATGGTGGACAGCACTTTTCTCATGTGTAGCTGGAGCGGCACTATTCTTTAGTGCGTTCATGCTATCAAGTGTTCTATCCAATTTATTTAGCTAATAATTTAATCATTTCAAAAAATGAGTGACAAATGAGTCACTCATTTTTGAAAGGAGTACAAAAATGATTAAAATACCTGTGGATCTTACACAAGAACAAAAAACAGTATTGGCATATTTTTCGATTAGACAATTAATGTTAGTTGGTCCGATTGCAGTTGTTACTGTAATGCAACTTGTTTTATTTAATTGGCCATTTATTGGTGGCTGGCTTGAATTTTTATGGAAGATTCTAATCGTTCTGATTTCAAACGGTATATCTGTTTCTCTAGCTTTTATTTATCTGGAGAAATATGACTGCTATTTATCAGAATTTGTCATACGTCGTTATAAATTCTGGAGGTCACAAAAAACTTATACAAACTAGGATGTGAACCAATTGAATGTTTTAGATTTACTTGTGCTCTTTTGCGTGATAGCTATTGTAGCCGTATTCTTGTTGCTAATGGTGGCAAAAAAGCGCATGGATCGAAATGAGCCAGTATTCGGATGGAAACGAAAACAATTTCTTGAAGAACAGAAAAACGGTAGCTCACCAACATCCAATACTGAAAGGAAAGTAGATACCACACATGAGGATAAAGAACATGAGTCTATTCTTGATTTATTAGAATTGAAGAAAATTGAACAAGGTGTTGTGGAACGCGAACGAAATGAACATTTAGTAGTTTTGAGTTCAGATTTTGTAAACTTTCACTTACTGCAAGATCGAGAGCGAATTGCAATTTTAGAAGGTTATCAACAACTTTTCAATGTTATAAATTTTCCAGTTCAACTACAGGCTCAGGCAGTACGTCAAGACTTCACTAAGGATCGTCATAGATTTGAACAGAACTTAAGTAGAGTAAATGACCACGCAGCTAACTATAATCGAGATGTTCTCGACCATATCCAAACTGTGACTGAGAAAAATTTCAGAATTACCCTTCGTATTTATTACATCGTTAAATACATCTATGAGCCATCAAAAATGGCAAAGTTAAACAAAGCTCAAAGAGAAAAAAATATCATTGATAACATTGGATTGCGAGCTGAAATAGTTAGACGTGCTTTACGTAGAGCGAAAGTAGATGCAACTATTCTAAGTTCGGTTGAAGCTGCTGAAGTTTTAAAACGAGCTCTAAATCGTGATCGAATTGTATTACACCCAATTGAAGATGTTCAAGAAAAAGAAAAGCTAAGTGCTTTTGTAACGATGGACTTCTCAACTATTCCTGACTTTGAGAATCTTGTAAATAACCTAGAGGAGGCGATGGACATTGTTGGGACTGCTTAATAAAAGAAAAGCAAAAAATGATGTTGATTCAAATAAGCGTGAATTTAAAAAGACAATACCTCCTAAACCTGTTAAAGGGGAAAACAATGTTGTAGAGCCCACTCTAGTTGATAACATTTCAAATGAAGGTATAAAATTCCAGTCTGATTTTTTTGAACAACAAACAGCTTTAGGTACAAAAAAGTATGGAAGATCGTTTTATGTAAAACCTAGCGGTTATCCAGCTAATGTTCGGATAAATTGGTTAGAAGGTCTATTTACAGGGGATGATATGGACGTTTCAGTACATATTGAACCTTATGATAGAACCGATGCGGTAAGGAAATTAAAAGATAAAGCGGATGAATATGAAGCTGTAATGTATTCTGCTGAAAAACAAAATGATCGAAATAAGATTGAAGCGGTACAACAAAATTACTGGGATGCTAAAGCATTACGTGATGAAATCCGTAATAACTCAAATGGTTTATTCTATGTAAGTATATCCGCAACAGTTTATGCTGATAGTCTTAGTGAACTTAATGATAAAAGTGTTGCCATAGAACGTCAACTTGCTGCCGAATCTATTGAGTTAGTTAACGCATTTGACCGTCAACGTGAAGGTTGGTTATCGACTTTACCTCTTGGTTCCAGTTATTTAAAAAAATCGTATCGAAATCTTGACCGCAACTCTTTAACGGCAATATTCCCTCATATGTCATCTAAACTTAATCATGATGGTGGTATGCCAATTGGAATTTACGGCCGGGAGTACATCTATTTTAATAATTTTGATAAGAAACTAACCAATTATAATCTCGGTATTTTTGGAGAATCTGGAGCCGGTAAAGGGGTTTTTGTAAAACAACTAATTGGCCGAGGTTTTATGGATGGTATTGAGAAAGTAGTTATTATGGATGTTGAGCCAGAATATGTGGGTTTAACATATGCACTTGGTGGCATTGTAGTTGAACTTCGTTCTGATGGTGTAGAATCGGCAAGTCAGATTAATCCACTTGATATTTACGTAGAAAAAGAGGTTATTAATCGTTATCAACCTGATGAGTATGTGGTTGAACGAGTAAATGTTAATGAAAAAGTAAAAGAAGCTATTGAATTCTTTAAAGTTATGAAAGAATCTACCTCTCATGACAAGCCTCATTTAACACCATACGAATTAAATGCTCTAGATCGTATTTTATTAAGGCTTTATAAAGAAGAATGCAAAATTACTGAGGACCCAGAGTCCTTGTACGAGACAGTGGATTCTGTAAACGACAAAGGTGAAATTGAATACATCAGAAAATATAAAAGAATGCCACAGATATCAGATGTTGACCGAGAAGTTACAAAACTGATAAATGACGAAAAAGAAAAAGGACTAGAGGAACTACAAAGTGTTATTGCATTATTTGTAAAAGGCCGAGCTTTTGGGATGTTTGACTGCCAAACAAAAATTGTTGATAAGGAAGGCAATTTACTGCCCGAAGAAATGCTAGATAAAGCTCAAATTGTAAACTTTAATATTTCTAATTTGAGTAAATCGAGTAGTGAGCGGCCACTTGCACAACATGTTTTAATGACTTGGATCTGGAACAGATTCATTGTAAATAATCCTAAGCCAAAGAAACGAGTAATTCAGGACGAAGCTTGGATGATGTTAGAGTATCCATCAATGGTAAAGTTCTTTAAAACGCTTTCTGCACGTGGACGAAAATGGAACGTTTCATTAACGTTGGTTTCTCAACGATATGAGATGTTTGATAGAACAAAAGAAGCGCAAGACGTTGTAGCTCAGCTACATTCATGTGCATTTATGAAACAACCTGATCAGGATGTTGAGCCTATACTAAGAACTTTCCGCTTCTCTGATGAAGTGGGACGTATGATACGAACCGCTGACACGGGAGAAGTCATCTTGAAGGCAGGGAAAGAAATTGTTTCATTCCAAAGTTCGCCTACACCAAGTGAATGGAAATACATTAATACAAACCAAAACGTGTCTGTGGATTCCTTAGTAAGAGGTGGTTAAATGAGTAAAGTAAAAATGCTTCTTTTACTTTTAATCAGTACATTTTTACTAAGTCCCATTACTGCCTATGCAAATACAGAAACAAATGGAATAGATACTAAATATTCTCTTGGCTCATTTCCTTGTGGTGATCCACTAATATCTAAAGATGTCAAAGATCAGATTGAAAAATATAAAGAAGATGAAGCTAATATGGCCGAAAAGTTTTTAACTAGTCAGGTTGAAAATGTTTTCAATATTGGTGACATCAACGGAATGTCAACATTAGTCTTTGGTAATCCGTACTGTATATGGGCAGGTAAAAAAGCCGAAATGTCTGCTGACGGAATATTTACTATTGACGAACGAAAAAAAATTATAGACCCATTGTTAAAGCTATTTGGCTCTGTATTCTTCTTAGTATTAACTCTAGCAATGTTACTTACAGGGTTGAAAACAATGGGGAATAGCGTTCGAGGACAAGCTATGGATGAATTTTGGTCCGATGCGAAAATGTGGATTGTAGCTTTGTTTTTAGCGTTTTTCTATAATGATTTGACCAATTGGCTATTCCAAATCAATGCTGCAATAGTTCTTGATATTAAAGGCTTACTGGAAGCCCAAACAGATAATCTTGATAATATATCCACCATGAGTTCTGTAACTGATTTTTTCCCAGGTTTAATGGGATCATTTTTAATCGTTGCTTTAGGTGAATGGGTATTAGCAGGTATATTGAATGTTGTTTATCTTGCTCGAAAGGTAATCATTCTCTTATTACTCATTCTTGGTATGGTAGCAATTTATAGTTTAATGTTTGCGAAAACAAGAGCTTTCTTTGGGAATTGGTTCCGAGAAATATTAGGCAACGTATTCTTACAATCCATCCACGCTATAGTTTTCTATGGGATGATCATGTTTGCAGAATTAGGAGCAAGCCCATTCTTTAAAATTGGTTTAATGATTATGTTTATTCCTATCTCTGGAATGATTTCGAAACTATTAAATATAGGCGATAGTTCTACTAAAGTTGGCTCAGCTTTAACAATGGTTGGACTTGGAGGAATGGTTTCTACTATGATGTTAGCTTCACAAGCTAAAAGTGTAATGTATGGAGGTTCTTTGAGTAACGGTGGGTTATTTAACAATAATAACTCGACAAGTAGCTCAGGAGGCGATTCGCTAACAAGTTTAGCAAATAGTTTAGCTAACGATAGTGCAAGTACATCAATATCTTCTTCCGCTGCTGGAACAAACTCATCCCTATTTAATATGGCTAAAGAAACTAGTTCAAAACTAGGTGGTTTTGTTGGAGCAGGTGCTGGAGTAGTAGCTGGACCAATGGGTGCCGGTATAGGGGCGAAAGTAGGCGGAGCCGTTGGTGGTGGTCTTGTTCAGATGGGGAGAAATATGGGTGTAGGTATAAGCAACATTCACTCTAATTTCAATCAAGCGAGAAAATTTTCGAATGAGAATGGGACAGGTTTCAAAGCCCTGTTTGGAAGTAACGCAAACTTTGATACCTTAAATGCTCGTCGTCAAACAATGGGTAATTTTGGAGAGTCTATTGGCGTAATGCTTGCTGGTCAAAGAGGTGCCGCAATAGGAAGAAATGCAGGATTTGCGTTAAGTGGCGTTTCTCGTCAACGACTAGCTACTGAAATGTCATCTTCTTTCAATATGAGAGATGCTTCAGGAAACTTACAGGCAACCACATTTAATGCATTAGCTCAAAAGTATCCAAATGCGGATATGAAATGGATGCAAACAAATCAAGGTAGTGGATTCTATGTAAGTACCAATGATGGTTGGAAGCAAGTTGGGTTAACAGGGGCCGCTGATTCTTCATTAAAAGATGGGCAAGCACGTGTAATGGACTATAAATTAGCTGATCCATCTTTAAATTATGAGTATCAATCGAACGGAACTTATAAAGCACCTTCGCATTCATCATCATTATCAGAAGCAGCAATTACAAGCCCTGTAAATACTACTTTTGATAGTTCATTGGCGTCGAATATATCTTCAGTTCCAACATTTGAAGAAGCAATGGCAGGTGGCCATGTTGCTGCTCCATTAGGTAGCTCATTCAATGGTTCAGTTTCATCAGTAGATAGTGTTGTTTCAAGTAGTTCTTCGACTCAAGGTTCTGTATCTATAAATCAACCAGCTACAAGTGGAGTAACAGATACATCAGCTGTATTTAATCAGCAATCTACAACTGGTTTCACTGATTCTGTTACTTCAGTAAGTGGATCTAATGTTAATGCTACAACAGATAGTGTTGCAAGGATTGATAGTTATACACCTATGAGTGATGTTTCTCAACCGAGCGTAACTAGAAACGTAGATAATGGTAATCCGGGAACGGTTCAATCTCAAAGTACAACACAAAACCATTCCGATTCATCATTAAATACGTTACCACCTCAATCGGTTCAAGGTACAAATGCTCAAGAACAAAGGATGGAAACGGTTGGCCTTCAAGGGTCTACTCCATCTGTGATGAGAAAATCAGAGGCGTACATTGTAAATACTGGTGAGTCTAATTTAGCGATGAACCCAAAAACAGTTCAACAAGTTGCTTCTACTAATGTGGCTAAACATCAAGATCCAGGTTTCAATGCTAAAAAAGTGAATCCAGATGCTTATGTTTATCATAATGTTTCAGGGGCTGATACACGAACAAGCTCCGATAGAGCAGCTGATAAAGTCCATGGTGTTAGTAAAATTTCGAATGTATGGAAATCGAAAGCGCAAAATCAAGCTAAATCTCAGCGTGTTAAGAAAATCGTCTAGTAAAGGGGGAACAAAATGTGAAAACTTGTGTGCGATTGCTACTTGTCTTTCTCATCTTGATCCCTTCTTTATTCCAAAATGTTTCATTAGCCTATGCAAATAACGATGAAGAAGACTCCAAAAAAGCTTGTGTAGGAGCATTAAAGGATAAAGAAACGACGGATAAAGTGGATGATTTTAGAGATGAACGAGCAACGTTAACTGAAGAATATAGCTTAGATTTAGCTCAATTAGCATTTAATGCAGTTAACTTGAACACCCTTAATCAATTAATTTTTGGCAATCCATATTGTATATGGTATGAGAGTGAAGAAGAAGAGCCTGCCTTAACTTTTGGTTTATTTCCTACATCGATAAAAGAAAAAGTTATTGATCCAGTTTTCAACATCATTACATTTCTTTTTGCTTTAGTTTTGTGCTTAAGCATTTTGATAAGCGGTCTTAAGATGATGTATTCGTTTACCTTTGCTAAACGCTTTAATATCGGTGAAGAACTTTTTATGTACTTTTTAGCCGCAGTATTACTTATAACATATTGGACAAGCGTCGATTATATTTTTATTTTTAATCACGCAATTGTCTCTTCAGTTGTGGAAGTTCTTGAAGGACAAGGGATGAAGCTAGGTAGTTTAAGTATACTTGCCACCCAAGATGAATTTCACTTTAGTGACATTCTAGTCTTATTTGCAGAGTGGGTTATGTTACTGTTTCTAAATTTAGTATACATGTACCGGCTATTTCTTATAACGGTTCTTTTACTAATAGGTGGTTTAGTAATTGTTGGATTAATCTTTGAAAAAACAAGAAAATACTTTGGTATGTGGTTGATAGATTTCCTTGGTGCTGTTTTTATGCAAAGTATCCATGCAATTTATTTTGCTGTATTTATGATGTTTATCAATCTAAACTCAATAAGCATTGTTTTTAAAATGATTCTATTATTCTTGTTTTTACCTTTAAGTTCAATGTTGCTAAGTATTATGGGAATGTCAACTGCTACAATGACCACACGTACTGCTCAATCAATGGTTAACACAGCAGCTATGGCTTTAAGAGCAAGGAAAATGTATAAAGGTAAGCCAGGTTTTGGGCAACAACCCGGCGGTAAGACGGCCATTTCAGCTTTGGCAGAAGGTTCAAACTCTAGTTCTTTTAGTAAATTTAAGGCAGGTGCTCAACTTTCAGGAGCGGTTCTTGGCAGTACAGCTGGAATGGTAATTGGTCCAGGGGGGTCTTCATTAGGTGCTTCATTAGGATCTGGTTTAGTAGGTAGTACCCTTCAGGCTCCAAGAAATATTGCAGCAGGTGTAAAAGGGGTCATGGATACACGAGGTAAAGTAAAGAACAACTCTTTAAATCTAAACAATATTTCTGATAAGCGACAGTACTTTGGATCAATGGGCGAATCTATCGGAACTATGGTAGGAAAAGGGCAAATAGGTAGACAAATAGGATATCGATTAAGTGGTGTAAGTAAAGATAGAATTTTAGGTTCTACAGAGCTTGGGGGATTAGGGTCCGTTACCCTTAGTGATATAGCTACAAAGTACCCTGAAGCAAAAATTCAATTTCAACAAACAAATGAAGGCAGCGGTTTTTACTTAGATGATAATGGAGATATGAAGTTAATCTCTCCAATTGGTGAAGCTGATACTAGATTAAAAGATGGTATGACACGTACTGTGGATTATATACCTACAGATTCTATAAACAAAATTGAAGTAGGTAATTCCTTGCCAAATACTCAAATGTATTCTCAAGTAAGTGATGCAATGTTAGCAGACAAAAGTGGAAACTCATTTGTTGATAGTGGTTTTGATTCTGGTCTGTTTCGCCCAGAGCAACACTGTAATGTAGGGCAAATGCCTTCACCTATTAAACCATTAGAAACAAATTCACCATTTGATTCTAGTATTTCACCTGAAAAGGATGGTGAGGTAAATTGAGTAAATCAGATAATAACAATAGTAGTACAGATGTAGGTAAAGGCGCGATTACGAACCCCTTAAAAGCAGGAAAGAAAGGTCTTGGTCTTTTACGTGGGGCTCGAAAGCTTGGAATGTTTGCAAAACTTCTAAAATCAATAATTTCAAAAGTATTGATGAGCTGTATCAAGTGGCTCCTTGGAGTTCTGGGACCATATGTACTAATAGTAATAATTTTAATCATCTTATTACTTTTAGTTCTACAAAGTGTTGCAAGTTTTGATTTATTCCAAAAAGCATCTACCCGTTCAGAGACAGAAGTTGTTTTTGATAATGCTGTAAAAGAGGTATTCGAACTAAGGTTAGAAGCTGGACCAGCTGAAATTAGAGATAGACTAAGGAGTACTCAATCAGAATATCCTTATCCACCTGTCTCTGAGTCTTGGTTAATACTAGTAGGTGAAATGCTTAAACAAAGTATTGCTATTCCAACAATTCATCATTATTTCAAAAACATCGAAAATGAGAACTATAAAGCTTGGCATGAGAAATATAAAGATTACTCTGCTGATAGCAAAGAATTATTACTAAAAAAGTTCATCGAAATAATAGATAAGGAAATGGCTTATTATTTTGAAGGCTCCCCTAACTATAAGCCAATTTTTGTGGAAGGTTCTTCTCCTATCGATGAGTTTGTAAAAATTACTACTACCACTACTTGTACTCATACAGATGAAGATGGTAATACAACGACAACTGTGTCAGGACCAACTACTACCAAAGAAAATGTATCTCATGAAGTGATTGACGAAGTTCAAATGGGTTACTTAAAAGCAAAAATACCATATAAAGAACTTCACACTATTACTGACAGTACCTCATCTAGCGGTGATTGCGTAAGTGATATAACAACAGAATTGAAATTATGGGTTATTGATGATGGATCTCCACCGAGCGTAGAATTAATTCCTGAAGAACTAGTGCGTATCTTAACTTCAACAGCAAAAGAAGGGGATTATACAAGATTAGTTCAAGTGCAGGACTTAGAGTACTCTATAGATTTAGGACAAGAGATAGACGAGAAGTTCCCTAAACCAGATATTGATTATGAAGGGCTTAAAAAATGCTACTTTAAGCACAAGTCCATAGATCCTTGTATTGATGAGTTTGTTTTGGGTGGAACACTCGGAGATTATGGAGGTTTATTAGAAGGTTGGTATCCAACAGAGTTTGAAGATATTTATAAAAAGGCTGCAGATGCATGTGGGATCGATTGGTTTATTCTAGCAGCAGTACATGGGAAAGAATCAACATTTAGTAGTAACCCTGTAGCTTCTGATCCATCTTTAGGTTCTCGCAATAAAGAAGGTAAACTCGTTGGTGCTGTTGGGCATTTCCAATTTATGCCATTGACTTGGCTTGGATGGGCAGCCGCAAGAGACTACCCTACGACATCAGCAGGTAATATTCTAGTTGATGATCTTACATTTATAACTGTTCCAGCAAATATCAAAAAGTATGGTGGAAGAGGTATGGACGGTAATAATGATGGAGTTGCGAGCCCATGGGATTTAATAGATGCGGCAACCACTGCAGCATGTTACTTAAAAACTATTGGTTATCAAAAAGGAAGTGAAACAGCCATTAAAAATGCTTTAGCAAGATATAATGGTGGGAATAAAGCTTGGCAAAGTAGTGAAGCCCAAAAATATGCACAAGATGTATATAATAACGGAAAACAATATGAATTAGGTAACGCTTCAGCACCAATCTCTGTTGCTCCTGGTGATACTACATATCCAACTACCGGTAGGATTACATCACCATATGGAGGACGTGATGATGGCTTCCACTATGGGCTTGACATTGGTGCAGGTGGAAGAACAAACGTACCTATTGTTACTATTGCAGATGGTGTTGTGTCATATGTCGGACCTCTAAGTACTTATGGAAATATTGTAAGGGTAAAACATGTAATTGGTGGCAAAGATGTAGAGTCTTTATATGCTCATTTAGCTTCATACAAAGTTAAGGTAGGACAAACTGTTAAAAAAGGACAACAGATTGGTATTATGGGTGAAACGGGAAGGGCATTTGGTGTACATTTGCACTTCGAAATTCACGAACCAAAATTTGTTAGGCAAGCAACAAATCCTCGAAATCCGATAAAATGGATTCCAACACCACCATTAAAATAGAAGGTGTATAACATGCGGGAAATAAAAGAGGCAATTTGGTTAGCAATAAGAGAGAATATTATTAAGAAGACATGGTTTAAAGTACTTTCAGTTTTACTTGTTTTATTAGTAGGTTTTGTTATTTACAAGGCCTACTTTACACCTGAAATAACGAAAGGTGAAATTGGAAATAAAACCATTTGGAAAGACTTTGAATTACAAACTGAAGAGTTTGAAAAAAAATCAAAGACACTGGATGGAGTCAAGGAAATTGAAAATACAGTTCCCACTATAGATGGAAGCAAAATAGAAAGTGTTATTAATTATTTCTTCTTTACTGCAAACACCAACAATGCAGACTTATTCATTTCAACGCTAAATCCTGAATTGTTAAACAAGGATTTTCCAGAATTGAATTTACAAGAGAAATTTAGAAAAATAGATGAGTCGATGAATAGAATCTCAAGAAATGGACAAATCGAAAAAATTGAAGTAATTAGAAGTTTGTGGGTAATGGAATCAAAAGCAGTTCGAGTGGTCCTTGATATTTACTATAAAGACTTAAAAAAACCAGTACGCATAAATTTAATTGTTAAAAAGATAGAACAGTCACATAATCATTCAGACAATGAAAAAGAAAATGATTTACCTTATATCCACTCTTCAGTATGGGATATTATAGAATTGATTGAAGACAAGTAGGTGAATTATGCTAGATCGCATTGATGCAACAGAGCCTTTACTAATAGGAGTTTACTACATCCAATTAATTTTTATATTTATATGCGGTGTCGGATTTTTATTTGGAATCTTTATGTTCATATATGCTTTTAAGAATCCTCATAAACGTAGACTAGCCTATGTATTAACTGTATTTATGCCAATCGGATTGTTAGCTGTAATCCATGGACCGGTTCTACTCCTGTATTATGTATTTAAACAACCTGCTACACCAGATGCAGAACTTGGTTTGATGCTTTTTGTTCCATCGCTTGAAATTGCTGGAACAAAACTATATGAAGGTATTGTTCGAGTTACACAACCTTTATTAGTAGCAGTTTTCATAATTGGAGTAGCAGTTTTACATCATGCCAGCAGTATACCAGGTAGAAAGCGTATAGGTTATGGGATATTCTTAGGCGTTCCGCTTCTCTGGTGTTTAATGAAGGTTGGCCCATCAATAATTAAAGTACTGACTTCTTAAAATAAGGTTATTCCCTAAATATGGGGAATAACCTTATTTTTGAAATAATTGTAGCAGTAAATGTATATTTCTGCTACAATTATTTCATGAACTTAATATATGAACCCAATCAACTGATTTATTACATGGTATTTGTAACGAGATATAAAAGGAATATATTTGAGGATCGTGAAGCTGCTGAACTAGTAAAACAGTCATTGCGAAATATCCAAGAGAACGGGATCATGAAAGTTGAGATTGAGGAAATTGGAAGGTGTTATATAAGTTTAAAGTGCATAGGTGATCCTTCTAAAAGCCCTAATCAAATTGTCTCTTATTTAAAAAGAAGGTGCTATCAAGCGATGCTTGAAAAGATGCCTCATCTAAATTCACTCTGGTCTAGAGACGTAATTATTAGTACATCTCCAATTTCTAATACAATTATCATTGAACTTCTACAAACTTTAAAAAGGAGGGGTTAGA
Source organism: Lysinibacillus irui (assembly GCF_028877475.1). NCBI lineage: Bacteria > Bacillati > Bacillota > Bacilli > Caryophanales > Bacillaceae > Lysinibacillus > Lysinibacillus irui. The sequence goes on from NZ_CP113528.1 coordinate 215,861, forward strand.
AATATGAAAACCTACGCAGAGATTGCAGAACAATTAAGAATGCCCTTTCCTCCTGGGACAGTTAAAGTAAGTAACGACGGAAAACGAGGTCATATTCCTGTCCAAGTTTATATGTCTCGTTTAGAAGAAGTTGCTGAATCACAATGGCATTGGAGAATAATTGGTGACCCTGTATTTAATTTTGAAAAATATTTCGTAGTTGTTAAAGGTGAAATAACACTTGTAGATGCAATAAGGCAGGGAATAGGGATAGCTAAAATTACAAAAAATGAAACTACATCGATTAAAAATGCTCTTATGACTGCTGAGTCAGAAGCTTTTAGAGATGCTTGTGATAAGTTTAAAATGGGATGGTATGATTTAGCGCAATACAGAGATTGGTCGTCAAATCCTGGAATAATGCAATCGAATGATGTACCTCCGTTTACTGAAAGCATAGTAATTGAAGGTTTTGATCCTAATGTACACAGTGTAATGCCATCAGAGGGTAGAAGTTGTATAAAATGCAAGAAACCTTTATCTCAAAATGAGGAACTACTATTGAGCATAAACGGGATTAAGTTTGCTTATTGCAAGGAACATGTACCTCAGCAGCTAGTAAAGAATCGAACGGAGATATAAATAGATTGTGTTTGAACTAACTACAAATATGTAATCTGAATGGTCTTATTTTATTAATCTAAGAAGAAGGTGTTGAATATTCGCCAAATTATATATACATGTTCATTATGTAATTATTTTGATTCTAATCAATCTAAATGCATGAGCTCTAATAAAGAAACATATCCTCAAAATTCAACAGATGCAATGGCCTGTAAATCAGAGGGTCTATTTGTTAGAAATATTAACGTACAATACAGTTATTATAACTACGTAGAGCAGCCGACTTTTTCTTCAGAGCCACTAGAAGATTTATCAAGGTTACCAAAAGATAAGAATGGTATCCCTCTTTTTGTCTTTACAAAGAGAGGGGTTGAACGAGCAGTACCAGCATACCCTGGTCTTGAACTTGTGAGCCATCATTTATTTGGAGTGAAAAAGGAGTTTACTTTTCAAGGTCAAAGGGAGCTTATCTATGATATAGGCGTTAACTTAGCGGGTAAAGTATGTGAAGGTCTTGGAATCAAGTTACTTGTGCTAGATAATGAGAGAGGTATACAAGGTAAAGAAGAATTAAGAAAACCATACCTTGTTTATGGAAGATAAGCCATGGACAATAATGAATATCGAACTATGTTAATTGTAAAAGCATATGAATTTTCTGAATGTGTCCCCACGGTAGCAAAGCAATGTGAAGATTGGACACTAATCACAACTAATGGTGATTTTGAACTTAGGCATAAAAATAAGATTGTCTTATCTATTTCTAATAAGAATACTAATTTATCTTCAAACATTAATTCATTCAATAGACTTCCCTTTTTTGTTGAACAATGGTTTGTAAATTGTTGTGACTAAATCATCTAATGATAAAGTGTAAATTTTCTAAAGTAATTAAATAATTGACTATAGACAATATATGATATAAGTAATATAATTACATTAACTAAAGATAACGAACGATATAAAGGAAGAACCTTTAACGTCTAGGAAACTAAACGTTTGAGGTTCTTTTTTTTTATTCTAAGGAGGATAACTAATTGGAGAAAAGAGCTTTTAAAGTGGTTGGTGTTCAACTAATTCCAAAAAAGACTGTCGGTAAATTACCTATGATGCAACAAATTGCGGATAAAAATCTACAACAATCCAATCAATTAATTGAAAAACTTGTAAGGCCGGTAAATAAAGATTTCGAGGAGCAATTAAGATATGAAGAGAGTAAAAGCAAATCCACTAGAAAGTTTATGATTATCGGGTTAATGGATTTCCAACCTAAAGGCGAAACAGCTGGAAAAATAGTTTTTAATCCTAATTTGCATACAAGTCTAAACGTTATGAGTGAATTACAATCACTCGTTAGGACTATTCACTAGGAACTGATCATGAAAAAAGCTAAAGTGTATTTTACTATTCCTTGTCGCAATAAAATCTGGTTGTTTAGAAGTTTATTACTGGGGAAGGCATCTATATTTTTAATAGAGATTTACATTTTATCCCTATTAAAACTAGGTTATTTAGTTTCTACAGTAATTATATTTTTAACATTCTTTTTACTGAAATTTGTTCCAATGCCTTATAAAGATACTATTGATGTTTACTTTGATCGTTTAATTTATAAATCAAAGTATAAGGAAATTGAACTGAACTTTAGTGATATTGCATTTATCGATCAGGATGTTGTAGATGAACAAAAAAGCCACTCATATTACAAAAGTATTGAATTCTTAGATGAATCTATGAATTCATTATTATTTATTGATGGAAGCGGTTATGCATATGATGACTTAGTTGTTTTATGTAACCGAATTTGTACTATAAATCAAGAGTATCTCCCCTTCAAAAAAAGTTCTAGCAATCCTTTAGAAATTAACTTTAATGAAAATGAGATAGTCTAGAAAAGCGGGTGATTAGATGAATATTGTTACAATAATTGGAGTAAGTGTTTTAGGATTAATTACAATTCTAAGTGCTTTTCATGGTTATAAAGCATATCGGGGACATAAATTACGCCAATTTGAAGATTATTCAGAAGAGGCTTCAATTTTGAAGGCGTTAGATAATGAGGATTTAAATGTTGAAGATAGCTCTTTTAGTAAAATTGTTAGTTCAATGAATAGTAGTAAAAGTAGTGAGGAAATAACGAATCAACAATCAACTAATGTTATGAAGAGTGCTGTAGATGAATTTAGTAAAATGGATAATGAGAGTAAAAATATCAAAAGCACTCAAAGCCCAGGTTCTCAAAGTTCTCTAAGAAGTGCTGCTATTGCATTTAATAAGAGAGAGAATGATAGAGTAAAAGGCGGAAGTACTGATATATGGAGTCCAACAACTAGTCATCTATTTACTTCAACAGTGAGTATGGATAATAACAATCGATGTGATGAAAGCTCTGTTTTTGATACTGGGAATTCTAGCTTTGGAAGTAGTTTTTCATCATCTAATGATAGCAGTTTTTCTGGAGATACTGGCGGTGGGGGATGTGACTAATTCACAGAAGAAGAGTATATTAAGGAAGCAGCTGATCAGAAATACAAAGAAATTATAAAAAATAGGAAATAAAAGTTAGACCAGTTTAGTTTTGATATGCTCCCTATTAGGTAGACAGATGAAAAAATAAAATCTGTTTATCTAAGGGGAGTATTTTTTATGGGGCGAAGCAAACATTCACTCGAGTTGAAACTATATATCCTTCAATTGTTCGAAGAAGGTCACTATTCTATCAATGAATTGTGTGAAAGGTTTTCAATAGATCATCAAACTTTTCATAGATGGAAAATGAAATTTGAGGCAGGTGGACGTGAAGGATTACAAGAAGCTACTTCATGTAAGTTCTATTCAAAAGAGTTAAAATTAGCGGCTGTGGAGGACTACATTCAACGAAATTATTCACAGATGGAGGTGTTGGCGAAATACGAGATTAGCAGTACCTCCGTTTTAAAAAGCTGGGTAAAAAAGTATACTAGTCATAGTGAAATAAAAGATTCAGGTAAAGGAATGAGTCAAGCTATGACCGAAGGAAGAAAGACAACTTTTGAAGAACGTATTGAGATTGTCGAGTACTGTTTGAAGCACCAGAAAAATTATCAGTTGGCAGCGCATACCTATGGTGTTTCGTATCAACAGGTATATCAATGGACGAAGAAATTTGAAACGAATGGTGAAGAGGGATTACGTGATCGTCGTGGTCGCACAAAAGATGAAGTCGAATTAACCGTTGAGGAGAAATTGAAATTAGAGATTCAACGTATTGAACGTGAAAATGAACGTTTACGTGCAGAAAATTTATTTTTAAAAAAGTTAGAGGAAATCGAAAGGAGGCATCGTTAAGCCAAATACGTCTACAGCAACGCTATTTAGCGATTCAAGATTTACATCGAGAGGAAGAACTTTCGATTCTTTTACTATGTGAAATAGCTGATGTTTCGCGTGCAGCTTACTATAAGTGGTTAAGTCGCAAGCCTTCTAACAGAGAAGTTGAAAATGAAGCCATTTTAAAGGACATTCATCTCCTTTACCAACAAGTAGATGGTATTTACGGCTATCGTCGTACAACGTTGACAATCAATCGTCAGCGAAAAGAAAATAATCAAACGATGGTTAACGAAAAGCGTATTTATCGTTTAATGCAGATTAGTGGATTGAAGTCTGTTATTCGTAGAAAGCGCAAGCCTTATCGTAAATCCCCAGCACATCATGTGGCGGAGAACGTATTAAATAGAGCATTTACATCGAAAAAGCCCAATGAAAAATGGTGTACAGATGTCACAGAGTTTAAGTATGGAAACGGGAAAAAAGCTTATTTAAGTGCAATTATCGATTTATATGATGGTTCAATTGTGAGTTATGTGTTAGGTCATTCGAATAATAATTCCCTTGTTTTCAAAACAATCAAATCAGCTATTCAATCATTACAATCAGGCGAACAGCCATTAATACATAGTGATCGAGGTTTTCAATATACATCGAAGGAATTTAAGCGAATTGTGGATACAGCCAATATGACACAGAGTATGTCCCGTGTTGGTCGATGTATTGATAACGGACCAATTGAATCATTTTGGGGCACATTGAAGTGTGAGAAGTATTATTTACATAAGTACGATTCATATGAAGAGTTAAAACTAGCGATTGATGAGTATATTCATTTTTATAATTACTATCGTTATCAGAAACGATTAAACGGCTTGAGTCCGTTAGAATTCAGGACTCAAGCCGCTTAATACATTTTTTATTATTTCCACTGTCTACTTGACGGGGTGCAGTTCATTTGTAGGCTGGCCTAACTTTTTTAAATTGAATAAGAATAGTATAATTTCTTTCAGAACTAAGTTATTTATCTAACTCATTTATCAGTAATTTTTCTACTTGTGTTTTTAAAGCTTGATTAGCATAACGAAGTATTACATCATTGCCAGCAGTTGCGATTTGAACATCACTAAAGTATTCATCCACGGGATGCCAACCTACTACTCGTATACGAAGTTGAGCAAGTTGCCGTTTATGGTTAAATAAATCTTGTCTTAGATCCTTTAACAAAGTATCCATCAATGGCTGAAAAACCTTTTTCATCTTAAATTGTTCTATTTTCATATAATCAATCTGCAAAGATTTCACTGCTAAATCTAACAATAAATATTGGGTCTTCGGATTATATAGTGGAATTACTATTTTAAATGCTTGATAAAAATCACATCAAAAATCGGATTATATAGTGGAATAATGGATTAATTAAACTATACTATAATCAGAATCTTTTAAAAAAGAACTTGAAAAACATTTTAAATCGAATTACCTTATCTAAGAAAGGAGGATTAAAATATGAAAATAACTATTGAAGAATTACCTGAATCAAGGATTGCTTATTTCCGAAATGTTGGGGAGTATGGTGAAAAGCAAAACAAAGAATTAATGGAGAATTTTAAAAAGTGGGCAAAATCGAATGGTGTATTTGATAATTCTACAATTTTAGGCATACCGCAAGATAACCCAGAGAGTACTCCTAAAGAGGAATGTCGTTATGATGTTTGCGTTGTTATAAATAAAGATTTTAATGTGGAAAAACCAGCTCATGTTGGTGAATTTTCTGGTGGGAAATACGCTGTTTTCTTGCTTGACCATACAAAAGAGGCAGTCAGTGAATTTTGGGTCAATATTTTTTCTGAGATAGAAAGAAATAATCTATCAATAAGAGAACAACCAATTATAGAAAGATATACTTCACAAATGATTGATAATCATTTGTGTGAAATATTAGTTCCTATACAGTAACGAAGCAGGGACATTTCCTACCTTCTGTTTAAAGGATGAACAACATGACAGACCTACTATGTATTTCAGATCTAACTGCAATTGAACCACCACAAGAAAATGACACCGATATGATGTTTAAAGTTGAAGCAGTCGAGCCACCTGAACGTTGTCCTGAATGTGGTTTTGACAAGTTATACAAACACAGTTCAAGAAAGCAACTAATTATGGATTTGCCCATTCGTTTAAAGCGAGTGGGCTTACAATTGAACCGCAGACGATACAAGTGTCGTGAATGCGGATCTACCTTCTGGGAACGCCTAATATCCGTTGATGAAAAGCGTAGTATGACCAAAAGGCTTTTAAAGTCCATTCAAGAGCAATCCATGTCTAAGACCTTTGTAGAAGTCGCAGAAAGCGTTGGTGTTGACGAGAAAACTGTTAGGAACGTCTTTAAGGATTATGTGGCACTCAAAGAACGTGAATACCAGTTTGAGACTCCTAAATGGCTTGGGATAGACGAGATACATATTATTCGTAAACCTCGGCTTGTATTAACTAATGTTGAACGCAGAACTATCTATGACATAAAGCCTAATCGTAACAAGGAAACAGTCATCCAACGTCTTTCAGAAATCAGTGACAGGACTTATATTGAGTACGTCACAATGGATATGTGGAAGCCTTACAAAGACGCAGTGAACACTGTCCTTCCACACGCTAAAGTTGTCGTAGATAAGTTCCATGTAGTTAGAATGGCTAATCAAACCTTAGATAACGTCAGAAAGTCTTTGAAAGCCCAAATGAGCCAAAAAGAAAGACGTACCCTTATGCGTGAAAGGTTTATCCTTCTAAAGCGTAAACACGATCTAAATGAACGTGAATTATTCCTCTTAGAGACTTGGTTAGGTAATCTTCCTGCTTTGAAAGAAGCCTATGAACTCAAAGAAGAGTTTTACTGGATTTGGGATACTCCTGATCCAGATGAAGGTCTACTTCGTTATAGTCAATGGAGACACCGTTGTATGTCCAGTAACTATAAAGACGCTTATAAAGACCTTGTGAGAGCCGTAGACAACTGGCAAGAAGAAATATTTAACTACTTTGATAAAAGGCTCACTAACGCTTATACGGAGTCAATTAATAGCATTATTAGGCAGGTAGAGCGAATGGGTAGAGGTTACTCTTTTGATGCCTTACGAGCCAAAATCCTGTTCAATGAGAAGCTCCATAAGAAACGTAAACCACGATTTAATTCAAGTGCTTTTAACAAAGCTATGTTATACGATACTTTCAATTGGTTTGAAGTGACTGATCACGACATTACAGACAACTTTGGTGTCGATTTTTCCACACTTATTAAGAATTTGGAGAAGGGTGATTTATAAGCCCTTTTCCACCATAAAATCCGAATACCCTAAATATTTATGAAGCAGTTGCCTCTCATCGGGTTTAATCATAAAACTCATTATCCAATTGCGCTGAATAAATGTCTTTTAATGGTATGATTTTTGTTTTTAGTAGACCCTCAAGAATAAGTTCGTTTGTATTATTATTTATTGAATTAATAATTCCTACCCATTGGATGATTTTACCTTCAGTCCAAACGTTTAATTTAACCTGTTTTCGCTGATTAAAAGCTAGATCAATTGTTTGTTGTAATTCTTCTAGTTCCCACTCGGAAAGTTCTCTCTGTGTTGCACATTCCTCCTGCTTCCATTCCCTAAGAAACTTTAAATGTTCAGGTAACATCATTGAACCCCATTTAATATTGCCTCTGTCTTTAATCATCTAATCACTCCTATGCCACAATGAACGAACGTCTGTTTGATATAATTTTACGTACGAATGTTCTGTATAGCAAGTGGAATTTTTCCCCTGTTTCACAATTCAGAAAAATCGAATAATTGAAAATCAACCATCTTATTTTTACTTTTCGGAATTACACAAAGAAAAATAATACTCGAAAAAATATGAAAACATATTAATCAACCACTAAAAACGTTCCTTTTCAGTGGTTGATATTGATGGTATAATTGGAATAGTAAATATTACTTATTAATATAAAATAATCAAAATAAACAATATTTAAACATTACAATTGGAGAGTTGCTATATGAATGATCTAATTAAGAAAAATCAGATATTCGGATACTGGAAAGTTTTGGGGGAATCTGAAGATAATCCACTTCCTGACGAATTTAAGTATTATAGATGTCGTTGTACTTGTGGTAATGAGAAAGATGTGAGAGCGGAATCACTAATTAATAAATTATCAACCTCTTGTGGATGTAGAAGACAGAAACGACGTAAAGAGTTTAATGTTGGCACAAAATTTGGAAGTTGGGAAATAGTTAATTCTATATTTAATAGTAATAAAAATGATATGTACTATTATTGCGAATGTAAGAACTGTGGTGCTGAGATAGAAGGTTTCCATTCCCAATTGTATAAACTTATGAAAAATATTTGTTCGTGTAATCTGGGTTCTGAGGGATTTAAGAAGGGTTGTAGATATGGAAACTGGTCTATTGTTGGACCAGGGAGTAAGGGCGCAAAAAAATCTGGTGATAGGTATTACCTTTGTAGATGTGATTGTGGAACAGAACGTGAAGTTGTAGATAGTAGTTTAAGGAAAATGTTATCTACCTCCTGTGGATGTTCAAGAGTAAATTCTCAGAAAAAGGTAGTATCTCTTATAGGTTGGATCCAACCTCTTCAATTTTCTGGGGATATTACTGGTAATTGGAGAGTTATTCGAAAGGACAATGACAAAAAGATATATGAATGTATAAACTGTGCAATTAAATTAGAAGTTAAATTAGGTACAACACATAAAAAATGTCCTATATGTTCACATTCAAAAGATATTGATAAAGAGAAAATGATGCAAACTATAATTGAAGAACAAAACTTAAGTGGAATTGAAATTGATAAATTATTTTTTGTTTTTTGTATAATAACAGAAAAAGGCCACATGAAGTATATATTATCTGATGGAGCAAATGAATTTGAAGGTAACTTAAACTTAGCAAGAAAGAGAAAAGGTCATCCGCTGAAAAACAGTCCTATAATAACAAGTAAAATATCGCAGGTAATTGATGAACTAAAACTAAACTATGATGAAAAATATATTGTTGAGCATAAGAATGACTTGCATCCTTTATTAAAAGATATGGATGAATGGGATTTAACGAAGATCTTACTTCAAGGATACTTTGTTGAAAATAACATATATAAATAGGAAGAAACTCTAGTTAAAAGAGAAATATATCTAATAGAATATATAATCGATAACAAAAATAAATTTTTAGTTAGGAGGGCTCTAATGAAATCAACAGGTATAGTAAGAAAATTAGATGATTTAGGACGAGTAGTTATTCCAAAGGAGTTGAGAAGAACCTTTGCTATTAATATAGGGGATGCACTAGAGGTTTTTACTGATGATGATAAAATCATTTTAAAAAAATACGAAGCGAATATGGAATGCTTTGTAACAGGCGATATTTCCGATGAAAATTTTTTATTACAAGGAGGGAAATTAGTGGTAAGTGAAGAAGGGGCAAAAATATTAATAGCTGAGATTGAAAAATTGGCAAGAAAATAAGGTAACTATTTTATAAAACAATTCGAGCGCTAATGGTTAGCAGCAATAGAGTATGGTTAAATAGAATAGTAAAAAATGATATTAATAGGAGGTTCTTAGTGTATTTCTAAAGACCATAAAGACCTTTAAAGGAAAAGAAACAGAGTGGCAACTATCAAGAAGTTAATTTGATAAACAAGAGGAGAAAATATGAAATTTACTATCTTAAATTTGATTACATTCTTAGCGATCTGTGTTATTTTTTCATTGGTTATAGCTCATATTAGGGATGTTATTGTATTGAAAGTAATATTGGGCCTTGTAACGGGTGTAGCAGCAATGTTATCGATTTGGGTAGTCAAATTAATAAAGAATCAAAGAGTTAGATGAAATTATATTACCTATTTACAATAATAATGGGGTGCCCCCGATGAATGAAGAAACAGTTATAAGATTAAATCACTTTCAAGACGAGAAAAGAATTAAAGAAATAAAAGGGCTTACTAAAGAAAAAAAGAAGAAAGATTATGAAGGCGAGTTCAATTTATTTAAGAAGTGGTGTTCAACAAACCACTATTCTATTGATTTCCACGGGGCCGAGAAATACTTATTAAATGAAGTTGAAATTAAAGGTATTAGACTTAATACCATGAATAGAAAAGTAGCTGCACTCCGCTTCTATTTAAGTGAGTTACACGCTCAGATTGAACCTGAAGAATTCAGCGACTCCATTAAAGCTATGCGTGACCTATATAATTTTGAACCTTACTTGGAGAGAAAAGGAATCAATCCTGTTACATTTGCCATGCAAAAAGAAGAGGCCTTATCCCTTATAGATAAATATGATACTGAAAACCCTGAAGACATTCGTATTTATGCAATTTGTCTAGTTAATTTAATTACTGCAAACAGACCTTCAGAGATGGTACGGCTTCGTATAAAGGATTTTGATTTCTCCAGGAGAGAAGTAGCGGTTAAATTAGTTAAGCAAAAAACATTACATCGGAAGCGGTTAACTATGGCAGCATTATTTGCTGTTCAGAAATATATATCAAGTTTTAAATTGACTCCTGAAGACTTTTTTGTTGGGAAAGTTGATAAGTGGGGAAATTATAATTCAGTTCAAATTAACCCTAATACATATCGACAAAACATAAAGAAGTGGATAAATGTGGCGCCTTATACTCTTAGAAAAACACAAATTACCAGTATGCACCGAAATAAAGCTGATCTAGCTACCATAGCAAGACAAAGTGGCCATAAATCAGTCCAAACGATATCGGAACATTACATCAAATTAGATTCAGCTGATTTAGATGATTATATCTAAATTAATTTTCAACATTTAAATAATTTTCTTGAATAGAATAATTATATCTTATATACTAATTGTATATTTGATTCCATAGTATTGGTTTTTGAAACAAATATATTAATAACTATAACATAACTTACAAAATTCGGAAGTACCGAATAAATGCACTTTTTGTGCGTTTATTTGGTACTTTTTTTTGTTTCTTGAGGAGGATGAATAGCTAACAACGTAAAAATCAATAAAATTACTAAATAATCGACCAAGAAAGGTGTTTTAAATGTCAAAAAAGAACAATAAAAAAATAATAACTAATGTAGGTTTAGCTTTTGCGGTTGCGACTAGCGGCATTGTACCATCTATGGTTGTAGGAATTGATACGGTGAAGGCAGCAGAAAGTACAGCTAAAGAGAACTTTACTTATTCCATTGTACAAGGACAAGTAGTGATTACTAAATATACTGGTACTGATTCAACTGTTGTGATTCCTGAAGAAATAGATGGTTTTCCAGTTAAGTCATTGTATGCAAATTTATTTAAAGATAATGAAAATATAAGCCAAGTTGTAGTGCCGGATAGTGTTGTAAGTATGGGGGGATCTATTTTTGAAAACTCAAAAGTAACTTCGGTTGTTTTAGGCAAAGGCATTACAGCTATACCAAGCTCAGCATTCAAAGGTACAAGTAATTTAAATTCTTTAGTGATAAGTTCAGAAAATGTTGCAATTGGTGATTATGCATTTGAGTTAAGTGGATTAACTAATTTTGATTTTAACAAAGTTACAAGTGTAGGTTCCGGTGCTTTTGCTAACTCGCAATTAAAAGAGTTAGTAATTGAGAAACCTGATATTCAGTTTAAGAGCAACGCGTTTAAGGGTGTACATTTAAACAGATTAGAATTACCCGAAGGTATGAAAGAAATCCCTATTGGTTTTCTAAATGGAGCTACAATTCCTGATATTGTGATACCTTCTACTATTAAGAAAATCCATGATTCTGCTTTTAAAGAAGTTACAAGTGTAAATAAAGAACCTTTTAAAGGGTTAAATTTAGCTGGAAATTCAAATGCAATTGAAATAGATGTAAATGCTTTTAACAAGGTGCATTTTGAGAAGCTATTCCTTTCTAAAAACCTAAGTTTTAAAGATTCAACTTTTAAATTTGGTAAGTTTGGTACTTTAGAAGTTGAAGAAGGCTTTAAGGGGTTACAAGGTTTTGGTGGTGTAGAAATTGGTAAACTTATCTTGGGAGAAGGAGTGGAAGTGGTTGGAAGTAGTGCAGCGTTTGGAAGTGCTATCATCTCAGAATTGACATTACCAAAAACATTAACCAGTAGCGAAGAAGCTTTTTACAGGGCTAAAATTGGCAACTTGATTTTCCAAGCTGAAGATGGGATGACAGACTATAAACTCCGCTACCCAAATAGTATGGGGTTATTCGACTATGCATCTATAGACAATTTAAATTTAGAGAATGCTAATTATATTCCTAAGAATACGTTTCTTTATGCACAAATAGGTAATTTACAAATAGGAAATAAACTAAAAACTATTGGGGATAGTGCCTTTAGTCATGCGAAATTTGGAAATTCAACATTAGATTTACCTTCTGTTGAATATATAGAGTCTAGAGCTTTTGATTATTCTAATATAAAGAATGTTTCATTTGGTGCTGTAAAACATATAGGGAATAGAGCGTTTTCTGGAAATGATTTTAGTAAATCAACAATTATTCTACCTAAAAGTTTAAATAGTATTGGGTTAGATGCATTTAGAGATATTCTTTTACCGGAAACAACTAAGACGGTAGATAAAATTATTGTTTTAAATAAGTTTCTAAATTATCAAGGATACGTTTCTAATAGCAAAATAGCCAATTTCGGTACTGATGGTAATATTTATGGATATGAAGGTAGTACCACGCAACAACAATTTATGGGCAAAGGCTTCGCGCTATTAGATGAAGAATTGAAAATGCCGAGTATAAGCTCAAACATAGTCAATGGTACAACATATATGGGCTCCATGACACCTACCTTCACAATCAAAGACGCTGAGTTGGTTGAGTACACATTAAATGGTAAACCTTACGATGGTGTTAGTGAAATCACAAATAGTGGTGAGAACATCCTAGTTGTCAAAGCTATAAATGGTTTATTTGAACAAACGAAAACCTACTCCTTCAAGATTAAGTCAAATAATCCTCCTGTAGTGTTGAAAACAATAGACAACCAAGAAGTAGTTAAAAACGACATTTTAAAAATTGACTTAAATGAACACTTTTCAGATCCTGAAGGGGATAATTTATCCTTTAGCGCCAAGACATCAGATGATGTGGCCTCAAAAGCTTGGGTTACAGCAGATGGTGAACTTAAGTTTACATCAGCTTATAAAGACCAATATAGGGTGACTGTATCCGCAACAGATGGTATAGGACGTAGTGAAGAATTATCCTTTACAGTGAATGTTGTAGATGAACAAGTTAAACCACCAATTGACCCGCCTACTGAGCCCACAGATCCACCGAAGGTTCCCGTAGATGAAGGGAAATTGCCACCTGTTTTAAATTATAAGTTGGTTGAAAACACACCTTTAGTTGGTATTGGCACGAAGAAGGTCATTTTTGTGGATGGATTACTCAACGAATTTGATTTAGATAAAGTAATTCCAACTATTAAGACAACCGATGGAAAATCCGTTGGAACCGTCTATGATAGCGAAAATAAAACTTTAACATTTGAAGCTTTAAAAGCTGGCTTTAGTAATGTGCAACTCCAAATTCAAGATGAGATTGGTAATAAAGCGGCACTCTTATTCATGATTGATGTCTTAGAAACGTCCAATACAGCACCTAACTATATTGCGAATGGTTCAATCAAATTGGGAGCTGAAGCCTATGTGGTGAAGCTAGATGATGTGTATGCGGATGCAGCTAATGGCGAAAGCGTAACATACAAGGTTGACGTAACAAAAGATGGGGAGGGCCTGACAGAAGAGGTCAAAGTGGAAGAGATTTCACCTGTTGAGGAAGAGCCGGTAGAAATTGAAATTGAAACTGAACTTTCAACTTCCGAAGGTAGTGAAGGAACGTCTACAGAAGAACCAAGTGAAAACGGTACCGCTCCAGACTCGGAAGTAGACAACGAGGCAACACTTGTAACCAATGCGACGAATCGTAAAGGCTTAATGGCTGCTCTTGATATGATGCCGTTAAGTGTATCAAATAACGATGCAACTGATACATTTGTATTCGAAGTACCTGCAGGCGTAACAACAACTACGCTCCATGATGACGCAAACTTAAACATTCGCTTAGTGAATGGCAAGCTGGTGGTCGAAGGAAAACAAGTAGGAATGTACAATATCTCAGTTCAAGCAGAAACAGCAAGTGGAACGATTCCATCTCCGGTCAACTTCTCGTTAGCTGTTTTACCGTATGATAATACAGGTGGAGGAAACAACGGCGGTTCTGAAGGTGGCAACACAGGTGGAGGAGACAACGGCGGTTCTGAAGGTGGCAACACAGGCGGAGGAAACAGCGATGGCTCTGAAGGTGGCAGCACAGGCGGAGGAAACAACGGTGGCTCTGAAGGTGGCAGCACAGGCGGAGGAAACAACGGTGGCTCTGAAGGTGGCAGCACAGGCGGAGGAAACAACGGTGGCTCTGAAGGTGGCAGCACAGGCGGAGGAAACGACGGTGGCTCTGAAGGTGGGAACACAGGCGGAGGAAACAACGGTGGTTCTGAAGGTGGCAGCACAAGCGAAGGACACAACGGCGGTTCTGACAATGGTAACACTGGTGAGGGAAATAATGAAGCGGACAAAGATTCTTCAACAACACCGGGCGGTAAGTTAGAAGAAAATGAAAATGGAGACCTAGTTTTAGATATTCAACCAGGTAATCCTTCCATCAAAGATACTGTAGATATTGTAGTAGATGAAGATTCCATTCAACTGACGATTGATGGAAAGCAATATGATTCCGCAATTAGTAACGGCCTTTCTAGTTATGATAAAAAACGAGTTATTCGTGAAGAAGGAAAAGGGGTTTACTCCACAGTTCCTCACTATAATACGGATGACAATAAGCTTAAAATCACTACAAAAAATCCGTATGGACTGGTAATTACAGACCGCGTGGCCGTTCCATTTAAAGATGTTAAAGGCTTGTTCAGTTTTGATGAAGTAGAGGATCTATATAACTACCTGATTGTTAATGGAACAACCGCTTCCACATTTAGCCCTAATAAGGACTTAAAACGTGGTGAATTCAGTGCAATGCTCGCACGTGCACTTGAGCTAAGTCCAGAAAGCAAGAAATATCATTTCAAGGATGTAAATGTGTACAAGAAAGAAGTCCAAGCATTATATGAAGCGGGTATTATTACTGGGTTCCCAGATGGTTCATTTGGTGAAAGTAAGACATTAACTCGCCAGGAAGCAGCTGCCATGATTGGTCGTATGTTAAATTACATGGATGTTGATACCGAGACAACTGAAAATATATCATTAGCAGATATGAACAAAGTAAGTGATTATGCGAAAGACGCAGTTCAGTACCTAGCAAGCCAAGATGTCTTAGTAAGTGGCCAAGATACAAAATTCAATCCAATGGATAATTTAACTCGTGCTCAAATGGCAAAAATCTTAATGCGATCATTACGCTTAAGTAATTGGTATTAAATAATACCAATTAAGGGAAAAACAGTTTGATAAAAAAAGTGAATTAAATTATACTAATTAATATATTTGATTCTTTTGTATTGGATGTAGAGGAAAATATACAAAAAAACATAACAGAATTAACAAAATTCGGAAGTACCGAATAAGTGCACTTATGTGCATTTATTTTGGTGCTTCTTTTTTTTATCTTCAACCTTTGAATAATGTCCAATAAAGAGAAAAAGAGAGGGAGCTGAATATTTTTGTCAAAAGAAAAAGGAAGTAAGAAGAAAGTGAAAACGAGTAAAAAGGAAAAACTATTTATTTCAGCTGTAGCAGCAGGAGCTTTAGTAGCAGGAGTCTCAACAGCGGAAGACGTACAGGAAGCGAAAGCGGCTACTCCTAACCCTGTATCTGATTTCACATACACAGTAAATAACGGAGAGGTAACGATCACTGGATACGTTGGAGCAAGTAAAAGTGTCGTATTCCCATCAACTATCAATGGTATGCCTGTAGTTAAGCTTGGAGAAGATGTGGGTGATTTAGAAAACGGCTCATTTCAACGCAAAGGTATAACAAGTATTGTCATTCCAAACACAGTAAAAGAAATTGGAATCAGAGCATTCAGAGGAAACGAAATATCAAACCTAACTATACCCAGTAGCGTAGAGAAGATTGGAAAAATGGCTTTCTACGAGACGGGTTTAAAAACAATAAATCTTACTGAAGGTCTAAAGATAATTGATGACTATGCATTTATGAATAACTACGAAAGTAAAACTCTAACATTACCTTCTACTTTAGAATCAGTAGGGGTATCCGCATTTTCTCAATGTGGGTTAGAAGGGACTCTAACTGTACCTAAAGGTGTAAAAAGCATGGGGACTGAAGCCTTTTCACGTGGCAATCTAACAAGTGTTACTTTCGAAGACGGTCTAACTTCTATTGGACGATGGGCTTTCATGGGTAACTTACTAACAAGCGTAAGCATCCCAAAAAGTGTAACAACTATTGAAGACCATGCCTTCTCGAATAACCGACTTGTAAACGTTGAGATTCCTGAAAACATCATATCTCTAGGAGATGGGGCGTTTGGAGCGAATAATGGGTTAAAAGAAGTTGTTTACAGAGGCAAGAGCACTACTGCGACATTTGGAGACTGGAAAGGGATATATGGTCTTAACACTTCTGTCATCTTCAAGGGGTATAACGGAACAACTTTTGAAACAGCAGTAAAAAGTCAAGGATTTATATTCGAGTCACTAGTTAACTGGATTCCTGCAGAAATAGAAGGTGTTAGTTGGTCAGTAAACACTAATAAAACTTCAGCAGTAATACTACCTAGTATTAATGGTGACGTAGCTAAAGTTATGTTTGCAAAGGGCGAAAATCTGACAGCCGACTTCTTTACTAATATAGCGAATAAAAACAAAGTTGTTGATATCACAGCGAATTTGAACTACGAGTTTACTGTATCAGAGGGTACACCTTATACCCTTTACGTTGAGGACAACTTAGGGAACAAGCTAGTACAGACTTTTGACCCTTCATTTGCCTATGCACTTGATTCAGTAAGTGGAAACATGATACTTGAGGGATATTGGGGAACTAAAAAAGATGTGGTTATTCCTTCAACAATTGATGGGAAACCTGTAGTACAGATTGGTATTGACACAACTAATTCTACTAAGGGTGCTTTTGCTGATTCTAACATCATAAGTGTAGAAATACCAAATAGTGTGAAAAAGATTGGAGGCTATGCTTTCCATAATAACAGCCTAACAAGCATAAACATTCCAAGCAGTGTGACTCACATAGGAAATTCTGCATTTTCTTGGAATCCCTTAACACACATAGAAATTCCTAACGGTGTTGAAAGTATAGGGGACTTTGCATTTGAGGCTACTGGAAGAGATACTGGTTTAAATGGAGTTAGCTATGTATTTATTCCTAGAAGTGTTAAACACATTGGTATGTATGCTTTTTCAGGACAGACAGGTTTTTCAGGTGAAAAAGTATTCTTTGTTTATGATAACGATGGTACAGAGCAACTTGGTAACGAAGCATTCGCTGTTGGGGGTACTTACCTAGGAAACGATGGTAATTTTAAAAAACATTTAGAGGGTTATGATTTCCCTAGAGGTTACAAGTACAATCCTGATTTAAAAATAATTCTAGATAAAAAGAACCTAACAGTGGAACGTGAAAATGCACCTTCAGAAATAGCACCTGAATTTACTGTGAAATACAGTGTAACTACAAGCCCAACTAAGCCTAGTAGTTACGATAACACACTGAATGGTAGTAGTCATACTTTAGATTACAACCCTTCTGATGAAGGAAAATACCTACACCTTAAAGTTGAGGAAAAATACACTTCATCAGTATTCTCTTATATACCTGACAGTGCTTATACAAAGGTTACAGAAAAAACACTTCCACTTGTTGCGCCTGGGTTAAAGGTAAAATATGAAGTAAATGAGGAAAAGACATCAGCATTAATCAAACCTTTGATTGCGGATAGCCTAGAAGGTTTAAAGTACAAAGTAAAATATGCAAAGGGTAAAAATTTAACAACGGACTTCTTTACTAACCCTTCAAATGCTAGTTCAATAACAGATGTTTCTTCAAAAGCAAACTATGAATTCAACGTATCAGAGGGTACAGCCTATACTCTTTATGTAGAGGATGAGTATGGTAATAAAACAGTACAAACATTTGATCCTTCATTCGTTTACACAACAATGGACAACAATATCAGCATTCAGGGGTATTGGGGTTCTGAAGTAGACGTTGTAATTCCTCATACTATCGAGGGGTTACAGGTAACACGAATTGCACCAAATGCATTCCAACCTGTGAGTGAGAGTACACAATTGGCACAAGGTCAATCAACTGTAAAGCTAAACAGTGTTGTAATTCCTGAAACAGTAACGCATATTGGTAACAGTGCGTTTTATAAGAACAACTTGCAGTCTATTACTCTACCACAAAACCTTACTTCGTTAGAAGGGTACGCATTCACTGGCAACAAACTATCGAATGTAGTATTACCTGTGGGTATCACTTCTATCGCAGATGGGGTATTCCTAGGAAACAGATTAACTTCTATTGATATCCAAGGAGTCATCACTCAAATCGGAGCAGATGCTTTAAATGGTAATAAGTTGACTTCTTTTGTTGTACCTGACACAGTTACAAAAATTGGAGCAAGAGCGCTTCAGTCTAATCTTTTATCAACGGTTGCATTGAATGACGGCTTAATATCTATTGGTTCAGATGCATTTTCTTTAAACAGCATCACAAACTTAGTTATCCCATCAACTGTAACTAAGATTGATACTAGAGCGTTTAACGTAAACCCTCTAACATATGTAGAGTTCAAAGGGGCTGACGTATCAACAACAATTAGCGAAGAAGCATTTAACACTCCTTCGGCCAAGTATTACGGGTTACAAGGCACTATATTTGAATCGTATATTACAGATAAAGGGTACAGCTACAACAACTTCTACACACTAGCAGGTTACTCAGACCAAGTGAAAAAGACTCACTCTTTAACAATTACACCTACAGCGGGTAACCCTAGCGATGGTATTTACTACGCTTTCAGTAAAGAAGCAAATGCAAAGGACGTACAAAGTGCTGACTGGGTTGCAGTTCCAAGTGAGGGAGCAACAGCGTTATTAGACGAATCTTTCGAAGATGGAACGTACTATCTTCATACAAAAGTAGTATGGGGTACTGACACACTTTATACAACAAGTAACCCACTTGAATTGGATAACGTACCACCTGTAGAACCAACTCTTTCTGTAACAGTTGATGAGTCTAACAATAAAGCAATAGCGGTATCAGTAGACTTCCCAACGGATGCGAATAAGAAGGAATATCGTATTGACGGTGGCGCTTGGACTGAGTACACCGCTCCAATTACTCTAACTGAAAATAGTACAATCGAGGCACGTGCAATTGACACAGCGGGTAACGAAACTATCTCAAGTCCGTTAGAAGTAGACGTACAAGCAATCAAGTTGAAGTGGTTATTAGATAACTACACAACTGCTACTACAGACGATTTTGCTTGGGCAGGGGTAACAGGCGTATCATCTGAAAACATTGACCGATTAAGGTCTATCGTAACGGATTACATCTCTACATTTAATGGTGGAGAGGTAACAGTTCCAACAGTTGCTGACTATGAAACTTGGTTAACATATATCAGTGCTTTAACAAGTATCCAAACTAGTATTGAAAATGCTAAGAGTATCGCTATTCCATCTGAATTAACTAAAGCAATTCAAGATATAAACGATGCAATCAACGCATTACCTGACTGGGTAACAGGAAAAACATCCTTTAACGAAGGGGTATCATTACTTGAGCGTTATGCGACAGCACTAGAGGCTGTTATCGATGTAGAAATTTCATTAAAACAAGCGGATAAAGATTCAGCTCAGTCGCTTGTAGATGTAATCGGTGACGCCCATATAGAGAAACAATTATCTGGCAGATTAGAAATAGTTCAAGAATTCATTGATGCAACAACTTTTGTTGAAAATGCAGAGTCATCACGCAATGAAGAAGATATCCTAAAAGCGCAAACAAAAGTAGCAGCTTTACCTGACCATACAGTTAAGACTCAATTACAAAAACGTTTAGATGCTCTTATCCACCTAATCGGGGTGGAACAGGCAGTATCCAAGTCTGAAGAAACATTAGTACAAGAAGATAAGGACAAAGCACAAAATCTTGTAGATACACTTCCTAACGGTGATAAGAAGGATTCATTACAATCTCGACTTGATTTAGTTCAGGATATCATCAATGCATCAAACGCAGTGAATCAAGCAGAATTAACATCGTCTGATGAGGATATTGCTACAGCCCAAGATGCTATTGATTTATTACCTGCAGGTGAAAAGAAATCGGAGTTACAAAACCGTTTAGACGCGGTGAAAAACCTTGGTGATGCTTCAAAAGCTGTAGTAACTGCAGAAACGAATTTAACACAGGTTGATCACGATAAAGCCAAACAATTAGTTGAAGCTTTACCTAACGGGGCGGTTAAGGATAACCTAATTTCTCGACTAGACGACGTACAAAACATCATCTATGCGACTAAGGCTGTAGAGGATGTGGAAAGTTCTCTTGATAAAACGGGAATAGAAGATGCTCAACCGTTAGTAGATGCTATCGTAAACGAGAATAAGAAAGATGAACTGCAAAAACGTTTAGATGAAGTATCGAAAACAATTTCTGCTAAGGATGGGGTGGCTACTGCAGAAGTCTCTTATTCTATATCTGACAAAGAGGCAGCGCAACAGTTGGTAGATGTTTTATCACCTGATAACCCACATAAGAAGGATTTACTTGACCGACTAGAGCAAGTACAAGCAGTAATTGATGCAACAGTGGCCGTAGACAATGCTAAAGATTTTCCTACAGTGGAACACATTCAAACAGCACAAGAAGCAATCAATAAAATCAATGATTCTAACCCTAAGAAAGATGAGTTGCAATCGATCTTAGATACGGTAACAAACTTAAAGGCTGTCGAGGACGCAGTATCAAAATCTGAAACTTCACTAGAACAGGAAGATGTAAATACTGCAAGGGGCCTTGTAGATGCTTTAGATGAGTCGGATGTTAAGGAAGTATTTATTGAACGACTTGATGAGGTACAGCGTTTAATCGATGCTGAAAAAGCAGTATCTAACTTAGAACAATCTCTATCAAAAGACAACTATGATGGAGTAAAAGCTCAAGTAGATGCTCTAAAAGATCATCCAAAGAAAGTTGAACTTTTAGACCGTTTAGAAGCTATTAAGGATAAAATAGACAAATTGACTGCCGAAGAGGAAGCGGAAAATGCAGTAGATAACGCTGGAATTAGTCTTGACAGAAATGATTATGACAAAGCTAAGGATCTAGTAAACAACCTTGAGGATGGTTCTAAGAAAGAAGAGCTCCAAGATCGGTTAGATGAAATAGGTAAAATCCTAGATAAAATCGACGAGATTGAAGAAGACCTGAAAAATGCCGAAAACACTAATTCTACTGATTTAGACGACATTCAGAATAAAATAAAGGAACTTCCTGAAAGTGACAAGAAGGACGAACTTCAAAACAAGCTAGATGAAATTAAGGAAAATAACGGTGCTGAGAAAGCGGTAGAAACGGTTGAAGAAACTCTTGATAGAGACGACTACAATGCTGCTAAGGATTTAGTGGACAAACTAGATGATGGACCGAAGAAAGATGAACTCCAAGGCCGTCTAGATGATGTTCTAGAAAAGATTGAAGCACTTGAGTCAGTTGGAAAAGCTGAGGAGTCTAAGTTGCAACCTGACGTAGACAATGCAAAGGATATTGTAAACCAACTACCTGATAGTGAATTCAAAAATGAGTTGCTGGAGCGTTTAGAGGAATTACAAAAAGAGCTGGACAAACAAACTTCCGAAACTGATGCTGAAAAGGCTGTTGAAAAAGTAGAGGATTCTTTAAAAAGAGCAGACTATGATCAGGCAAAAGACTTAGTTGATAGACTTGTAGATGAGGTAAAAAAAGGTGAGCTCCAAGAGCGATTAGAAAGTGTCCTAGAGAAAATCGATGCTATTGAAGCCGTAGATAACTCTGAAAAAACATTAACGCAGCAGGATAAAAATGATGCTCAATCTAAGGTAGATAAACTTCCTGAAGGTGAATTGAAGGACGAACTTCAAAACCGTTTGGATGAAGTACAGAAGATCATCGACAATCTCTCTGCTGAAGAACAGGCTGAAAAAGCTGTGGAGAAAACGGAGTCCACTCTAGACAAAGGCGAGTTTATTATTGCTCAAGATTTAGTAAATGCCTTAGAGGACGGTAGTAAGAAAAATGAGCTGCAGGATCGTCTAGACAAAGTTAAAGAGTTCATCGGCTTAATTGATGAGATTGAAAAAACCTTAAAAGAAGCTGAAGATACTTTAAATACAGATCACCTGGGGAGCGTTCAAGACCAGATTACCTCTTTACCTGATAGTGTAATCAAGGGTTCTTTGCAAGATCGTTTAGATGATTTACTAGCTTACAGAGAAGCCGAAAAGTCTGTATCAAAAGCTGAAGAATTAGCAGTACAGTCCTACAAAGATAAAGCACAAGAATTAGTCGACCAATTAAAACCTTGGAAGGGTAAAGATCACTTACAAGAGCGTTTAGATAAGCTCCAAGATGTGATTGACCAAAAAGAGGGTGACTTAATTGACAAAATTTTAAATGACCCTGACCATGTTACATCGCAAGAATTAGCCGACTACACAGACAATGATGTAGTAGATGAAAAGCTGAAAGACTATATTGAAAACATCCTTGAAGAAGCCGAAAACGGTAACATTACAAAGGATGATGTTGTACAAATTGTACGTTTAATCACGTTCTTAGAGAGATCAAAGCGATCTATGGCCGAGGGAGACATCACAAAATACGAAGCGGAGTACTTAAGTGCAACAGTCTCTGTAAAATCTAAGTTCCCTAATGCCTCTGTATTAAGAGCCATCCCAGGATACTTAAACGACATTTTAGATTTACCAAGTCTGGCAAAAGAAATCGCAGAACTTTTAAACAGACCTTTAAATGATGTATTAGCTGAACTAGAATCACTGTTAGGTTCAGATGAAGTTATAACGTTATCTTATTCCGTCCAGTATGTAACAGAAGATGGAGAGGTTATCTTAGAGCAACCGAAAGAAGCACCAACTGGTACAGTAACTGTCAAAGCCCAAGCTATTGAGGGGTACGAGTTAGTTTCTGAAGGTACACAAACATTTGAATTAACGGAAGATACAAAAGGCACAGTTATTACTTTTATAGTAAAACCTGTGAAAGAGGTAACAGAGATAACGCAAGGAAGTTACACAATCGAATATGTAACACTTGAAAATGAAGTTGTCCATACAGAGACAATCGAAGAGGTTGACTTTGGTAAAATCGATGTTGTAGCTCAAGCTCCTGAAGGTTATGAATTACTCGAAACGGAAGAACCTTCACAAACAATAGAACTATCAAAAGATATTCCTTTTGAATTACTACGTTTTGTAGTAAAACAAAAAGAAGCAGATATAGAAACACCACCGACTGTTGAGGGTGAAGAAAGTTTAGAACAACCAGAAGCAGAAGAAACAACTACTGACGAACCAATTGTAGAACCTAGTGAAGTAGAAGAGACACCTTCAACTGAAGAAGAATTACCTTCTGCAGAACAACCTTCGGTGCCTACACCTGAAGAAACAACTGAAGAACCTTCTGTTGAAACAGTTACGGCACCTACAATAGGGGAAGAGACGGCACTTGTACGTTCCTTCTTGGTTGCTTCTTTAGATAATGCGTATTTTACATCGACTGCTCAAAATACAGGTGTAGATCACAGTCAATATTTATATGATGTATCTCAATCAACGGTATTAGTTAAGGCATTCTTAGCAAATCCAACCGATGAGACAAGGTTAGAAGCTAAAAATTTCATCTTAGGGAACTTATATGCAGGTGAGTTTAAAACAACATTGCTGAAATTGTTAGCATTACCAGGTGAGGAGATTCCTACTGATGGTGAGGATATTACGATTATTCATCCTTCTAAACCGCCAGTAAACCCAGAACCACCAACACCAATTGATCCTAACCCACCAGTTGAACCGCCTGTCATTGAACCACCAGTCGTTGAACCGCCTGTAGTTATTCCTAAACCGGAACCTCCTACTGTTTTACCAGAAATACCAGGAGGTACTACAGTAGCAGAAACTATTGATTTCAAAGATGGAAAGTGGACAATTAAAAATCCTGCAACGGATGTAATAGAACTAAAACACAAAGATATTAAAATCAAAGTTCCGCTAGAAACCAATGCAAAACTTTGGGAAGTTGAATGGATCTTGAAATCTAATCAACATTATCAACTTCGCATTTGGGCTGATGGTAAGGAAATCACTGTATTTAAGAAGCCAATTGAAATCACAAAAACATCGAAAAAAGCGTATGTCTTCCGATTCGAAAATGGACAATATACAGCTATTCCATTTACTTTTGCAGTACCAAACCAAATTCAATTTAAGGTGACTAAAACAGGGGAATTCCAATTCTCTACAAAACGTATTACATTTAAGGACATTGATGGGGTCTTTAGTCAACGTGCAATTGAGGAGTTAGCAAGCAGACATATTGTTAAGGGTACATCTCCTGACTACTACAGCCCTTACGAGTCACTAACTAGAGCACAATTCAGTGCAATGTTAGTAAGAAGTTTAGGAATTGATACATCTGATGTTGTAAACGGAGTCTTTAAAGATGTAAAGGCGAAAGATTGGTTTGCTAAAGATGTACAAGCCTTATACGAAACGGGCATTATCAGAGGTGTAACTGCTACGAAGTTTAATCCTAATAGCCCGCTAACACGTCAACAAGCAGCACTTATGCTAGACCGAGCTCTGGACTATTTAAAGGTTGAGAAAAGTGATTCCACAACGCTTGATTTTAAAGATGCAAATAAAATTTCAGAAGAGGCAAAACCAGCTGTTGCTACGATGCAAACACTTGGGATTTTTAGTGGTAAAGAAGGTAATAAATTTGACCCACATGCTAATTTAACACGTGCGGAAATGGCCAAAGTTCTACAAATTACCTTAGAACTTGCAGGATTATTTTAAGCAATCCTTAAATAGTAGAACAATTCTTCCTTTAGAAAAAAGGAAGTACCTCGAATAATCGGTGTACTTCCTTACTAAGGGGGATGTATTAAATATACTTATACAAATAAGTTATGTCCAAAAATGAGGTATCAAGAATCTGTTTAGGAGATGAATGTAAATGGTCAAAAAATTTATGGTGTTAATTACTGTTGTTGGAAGTCTTTTTATTTTGCTCCGCAAAGGAAAATTTGAAAATATAAGTAATTCAAGTAGTTGTAATAGTACGACGTTTAAGAAGGGACAGACAATCGGATCAACTAAATCTATACCTATAACTGGAAAATGTGTAGGGAGTGTAGGACCTATTACAACTATAGGAAGAGTAGGATCTACTTCAAACATAAATCGATAGCTTTTTGGAGTATAGTACAAGGTAGTTTGATTTTTTCTGTTTATTAAAGTAAAGTGTAAATACTGATGAAAACCGAAGGAAGCACCGATTCACTGTCTTTTAGACATGGATTGGTGCTTTTTTATTAATTGAAGTTCTATAAAAAAGAATAACCGTTTAAAATTAATATGATTTTTTGTTCAACAATCGGGCCATAAAATTGAATAACATCTTGAAATAATTTGGAATATTTATGTTAGAATGTTAAGTAATATATTTAAACTATATTTTTACCCAATAAAACCCCTTTTCTAAATGAAATTAATCATAAACCCCAAGTTATTTTTTTTCATAAAAACTACATCTGTTTAGGGCTAGGAGGATATAAATTGTTTGAGAAATTCAGAAAGAAAAAAGAAGAAGATGAGCTACCAGAAGTAATAGAAGTAGTAGATGAAATAAAGCTTAGTGATGAAGAAATTGAAGACTTAAAAAGCAAAGCTAAAGCTATGGATGAAGAAAAAATTCAAAACTTTAGTAAGCATTATTCAGAAGATGGACTTTGGAAGAAGATAAAGAAATACTCTAAAAAAGTCGGTTCATCTGCAGTATATGCCATACTACTTCTTTATTTTGTCTTACAAAAGGAAGAGGTACCTATAAAAAATAAAGCGATTATATATGGTGCATTAGGCTACTTTATTTTACCTATCGACTTGATTCCAGATGTAGCACTGGGAGTAGGGTATACTGATGATATAGGAGTACTTCTTGCAGCTTTATGGCAAGTATCAATATATATTGATACTGATGTTAAAAATCAAGCCAAAGAAAAACTCAAAGATTGGTTTGGCGATGATATAGATACCTCAGATATAGATGATAAATTAGTTTAGACAATATAGTAGGAACGTCAATCCAAAAGGATTCCACAAACGGGCGCGATTCTGTAATAAGAATCAGCGCTCAATCTCATTATAGGGCCCTATTATTGAATACATTCTTTTAGGTTATTAAGCGAATATAAGGAATAAAAAATAAAATTAATGCATTGGTTCATTAAAAGAATATGATTTATAAATTTAATCAAACTAAGTGTAGAATTTAATTTCGTACAATAATTCAATTTTGATGAACATTTTGTGCGTTTTATGTTATAATAGTACTGAGGTGAAGGATATGGATTACAAACATACAGCAATGACCATTAATCAATGGATGCAAGAAAACAACGTATCTAAGACAAAAATGGCTGAATTAGTTGGTGTTAGTGAAGGATTATTACGTGCAATTTTAAAAGGTGATCGCCGTATTACATCAGAACGATTAACAAAATTTGCAGAAGTAATGAATATTCCACGTGCTACACTTTTAGGTTTATCAGATAGTGAATTATTCGCTGGATATAGCGTCATTCCACGTGGTGGGACAGATCTTTCTGTAACTAACAAACATCAAATTCAACAGGTAGCAATGCTTTTAAATGCATACGAAACCTTCAAGTAAGTGGAGGTTATTTAATGGAACAATTATTACAAGAAGTTGAACGATTAGCTAAAGACTATTATTTAAAGTATATTTCTGAAGAAACATCATTAATTATTGCTGATATATTGGAAGATATTGTAATACAACAAGGGATAGAAGTAATCTACCTAAAATTACCTAAACTTGATGAAGAAAGTCGTTCGTTAAATGGCATGTTTTTAAAACATATCAATCCAAAGGTTCAACCTAAAATTGTTATTAATCAGCTAGATAATGCAAGAACTCAAAACTTCACTTTGGCTCATGAATGGTTCCATTATATTTTAGAATCCGAAGATTTAAAGAAATATGAGATTCGAATTGAATCAAATGAAGTATTAGAACGAGCCGGTGATTATTTTGCTGCAACCATTTTAATGAATAAGGATGCATTCAATCTTTATTTTGAAATTATTAAAAGTCAAGTAATTGAAAAGAAAATCTTTAAATTAGCAGATATTTTTAAAGTACCTTATTTGAGTGTTGTTCGACGCATTAAAGAATTAGGACTTTGGGATATTTCAGCTTATGAAGAAATGACTGAGGAACAATTAATGAATTTACGTGTAAGTGTAATGGATGATTCTATATTGGATATGCCACCTAAACGTAAGGAATTTGAGCAATTTCAAGAAAAATTAATTACTCGTGAGGCAGAAGGTACATTATCGAGCCAAGAAGTAGCGAAGATATTAGCCAATATAAATCCAGATTTAGCTGAAGAATATTACGAAAAATCAATAGAAAATCAGGATATTAACGCACTTTGGGATGAATTAGAGGATTAGATGGAGGGGATTTGATGAAGGAAGTAACACTACCAATCTCCTCTTCTTGTTTTGTTGATGCCAATATTATTTTCTATATAGATAAGCTTAAAGATAAAGCTGATTTTATCAATGTTTTGGAGAAAGTATATGAATCTGTTTATATCCATGAAGAAGTTTATAAGGAATTAAGCAGTTCTAGTCAAAAGTTTGTAGATAATAAATGTCAGGATCAAAAATGGATACTTCTAAATCCATTGCAGGAGTTTAAAACTACTTATTCAGACTATCAACTAATGCTTACTAAAATACAAGAAAAGCTTATTGAGGTGGACAAGCGTAGAGGAAAAGAAGGCAGTGTGGGTACAGGGGAAATTGCATCACTTGCAGCTGCATATATGTTGAATGCGGAGATTATTTGTAGTAATGATTACTCTTTAGAAGATGTAATTGTGGAAGTACCATTACATATTTTTATTAACGGAAACGAGGAAAGTGATCCAGTCTATATAAAGCATCATCGATTACTTGATTTTTGCGAGCTGGTTGTCTTTGGGAATATTTTGAAAAGAAGTGAAGTAAGAAAGTTTTATCAGATTGCACATATAGAGCTTAAACAGAAAAATTCCGAGGTTTTTAAGTTGTTTTTAACTGAGTTTGATGAAAGAATACCTGCTGAAGTAACTCTAAAGAATTTCTAATGCTTTTATTAAACTTGATAGTATAGTTTAAAATCGAATGGATATTAGGTCTATTCGATTTTTTATTATGTATTATACACTATGTAGATATCGTTCCTAATGATAAAGATTTAGATTGACTTGAAAAAAATTTCCTTTATAAAAGAATGTTATTCAATTATAGGGCGCGATTGTTGAGCAACATACTTTATGTATTGTTTATTAGAATGAAAATTGGTAGATGACGTTTAGAATGAGCGATTGACGCTAAATTTCATATATGATACATTAATTTCATATTTGATTTACGACTTTTATGATGCTCAGCCAAACGGTAGAGCAATTTTTAAACACTTTCTTAATGAGTGTTCTAACGATCCTTATAGGGACTCGTCTGAACTTTTATTTGAGAAAGTGTTTTTTGTCGTTCTCAAATATTTAACTAAAAGGATGGTTGCACTATCCAATCCTTGAACGTTCTACTAATAGCAACCGCTTCTTGATTTATCGATATTAATCATCAAGCAATTTTTAGAGGTTTCGTTCAAGAGAAAAATTAAAGGAGGAACTATATGTATTTTCTTACTGAAGTCTTGTCTTTAAAGTCCTGCTAGAGCAGGTTATAAGTAGTCGTTGATTACTTTCTCTTATTGACGCAAGAGACAACGGGGCACGGAAATGCTTTGTTGATGTAAAAGGAATAAGTGAGGAGTAAACTGACCACTTAGAGCCAGTTGAGAAATTTCGTCACTTTCAACACACGATTTATTCTTATCCTTTTTCGTTTGTGAAAACAATCGAAAAGGGTTAGGGCAATGACTGAAGAACTAACAGTAAAAGAAGTATTTTCATTACTTGTAGAGAATGAATTACAAACTAAGAAAGACGTAGTAACTTTAGCACCAACATATGATTCAAAGAAAATTAGTATTGTTTCTCTGTTCAGCGGATGCGGAGGTTTTGAACTAGGCTTTGAATGGGCAGGTATTGAAGCGGCTCTAGGAAGAAATATAGACATTCGGGAAAAAGAACAATTTACTTCTTTAAGAAGTAAAAGTTTATTTAAGACGGTATATGCTTTAGATTTTTTTAAAGAAGCCATAGAGACATATACAAACTACTTTCCAGAAACGACTATTCAAAATGCTAATATTCGTCATCTACAATCTTTTCCTGAAGCGGATATATACTCTTTTGGTTTTCCTTGTCCGGGGTTTAGTGCTGCTGGTCCTAGGAATTTAAAAGATGAGAGAAATTATCTGTATGTACATTGTTGTAGGGCATTAAAGGAGGCGCAGCCAAGCTTTTTTATAGCTGAAAATGTTCCTGGTATGCTTACTCTTCAAAAGGGAGAAGTTTTTGCCCAAATTGAAAAGGATTTTAAAGATTGTGGTTATCGAATATATACAAAGGTGGTTAATGCTCGAAATTTTGGAGTTGCTCAAGTTAGAGAGCGAGTCATAATTATTGGTGTCAGAATGGACATATCTTTTGAATATGTTTTTCCGTGCGATACACATGGTGAAAATGGATTACCTTATGTAACATTAAGAGACGCTATAGGAGACTTAGAATCTAATCCTGGAATGTTTTATGAAGGGACCTACTCAAGTCAGTACATGTCACGAAATAGGAAGAAGAAATGGAATGAGCAATCATTTACAATTCAAGCTTCTGCTAGGCAGGCTCCAATGCATCCGAGTGGACTCCCTATGAAACGAGAGAATGGTGCAAAGTGGATCTTTGAAGGTAAGTCTAATCGACGTTTATCGGTTAGAGAGGCAGCCCGTATTCAATCATTCCCAGACTGGTATGAGTTTTCTCAAGGAGAAAAGAATTGTTCTGTTAATACGCTATTGGAACGCCAATTTAAACAAATTGGGAATGCTGTACCTCCTCTTTTAGCGAGGGCAATCATTCGGCCAATAGCTGATTTTTATTTAACTAAACACTAGAGAAGAATTTTCTTTTCTGAAAATTGGGAAAATGGTTTAAATTTTCTGTCAGAGTGCATATTATACGTAAAGGGATATTTTTAGCCATTTATTTGTACAAAAATATCCACTGTAGTATGATAAGGAGGAATACACAATGGCAGAAGAAAAGAAGGTGAAAAAATTGTTAGAGCTATTGGAGAAAAAAACTAGTATTGATATAACGGAATTGAAAGAAGAACTTCCAAAAGGAAATAGAATTGCGATTTCTAATTTACGAAATACAAAGAAATGGCTACCTTTGATTGAACAATATTACACAGTTGAAGTTATTTCCGGAGAAGATACTGTAGCACAATTAAATCGACCGGAGATAATACCTTCATTAGTTGAAAAATACAACTCCTTACAAGAAAAGTATGAAGATTTATTACGTGAAAATGAAAAATTAAAAATGGATCATCTTTACGGCCAGCGTGTAAAAGAAATGGAACCAACGAGTGGAACTGAACTTGCAGCAAAGGCTACGGATGTATTAGATGAGCTCATAGAAGAAATGAGGGGCTCAGATATAGATGGTTAGTCGCGACGTGATGAAGGCAGCAATTAATCAAATTGCAGCAATTGAAGGATTAGAAATGGATCCTTCACATTTAGCTTTGGATGTATACGCCTTAGCACAAGTGTTTAGTGATGAAAAAGAATTCAAAGACGTAATAGTGTCTGTAGTTTTGGCTATAAAAGATGTTTTTAAAGATGGGAACATCGGTGAAGATTTAAAATATAGACTAAAAGGTTTTAAATCATACCATTTTTCGAGTCCTTACCCTGAAATAAAGGGTGATGAGGATATGAGAGTGGTATACCCAGCCTATAAAAACACAATTATTTTAGCGTTTGGACACAGATATATTCCAACTGATTTTTATCAACGCTTTAAATCACGAGTTTAATATTCGTCTTAAGAGATTGCCTATTTAATAGACAATCTCTTTTTATTTTAAAAAAGTTCAATAATAGGAGAGATAAAAATGTCAGAAAACACAGGACAATTACTCCTTTTCGATTTTGAAGAAACTGTTGAAGTTATCGATAATGGTATGTCACAGTTTAATCTTCTCGATAAATTCAGTGCCATTGATATTAAAGTGGACCAAAGAATTAGTGAAATTGAAGCAGAGTATTGTAAAAGGCAAGAAGTAATTTTTTATGAAACAAGAGATATTTTGAAGAGGAATCTTTCAGAATTAAACAATCTATATGAAAAATACGGAGAGAAAGATAGTTTTAGTGGACGTGAGGAAAGCTTTCTATCAACTTATGATGATTTGAAATATGTAAAAAACCGAATCGATTCGATATACAAGGGATTTATTAGTCGTATTACTCATTATTTTGCTAGAAGGCACAAGGTTTCACTTTCTTCTAACGAAATAGTTGGAAAATACGATGAAAATTCAATTTCCTATACAATCATATTAGATGAGATTTTTGAACAGTTGGGTGGTCTATCTTTTAAAGAAAAGGCCGTTGAAGAGATCAAGGCTGCCAGTAGAAGCATTATCTATAATAAAAGCAATTTACACATAGCAAAGAACAAACTCTCTATCATTGACTGTGTATACTGGGATTCTGGTTTTATAGATGATAGTAAATCGATCCGATATGATGACAGGCGTGTTAAACCTTTATTTTTAGCCCTGTCTCATTTTATGAATGGCTCTGTTGAAATGATCTACCGTTTGGGAGAAATATATCAACAGCTAAATAGAGGATCAAGGGACTATGATATTTTCTCAAAATATGAAATTGGCATATATAATGTCGAGTCTTTAAAAATGTTTAAGAATGGGAAAATTGAAATAGTCTTTAGAGAACATGAAAATGCTGAGGCATTTAAAAATGAATATTTATATTAATTGGTAAAACGAAGGAGTCTTTATACTTCTTCGTTTTTATTTTTGGAGGTTTATGTATGAAATATAAAAATAATATGCAAATAATTCCGCAAGAGCAAAGAAAATCAATAAATGATAAGATCTTATACTTAATCGATAACAATGAAACAAGCAAATTTAATATTACTCCTGAAGATATTTATAACGCTTATACCGGTGACGGTGGGCTTCATGACTTAGAATTTAATAATTATAGTTCTTATCATGCTTATTCTGAAGCTAAAAAAGAGATAGAAAATGGCCAATTTTTCACACCAGCTGAACTTGCGAAATTTTTAGTTGAGTGCATAAGACCGTCTGAATATGACCTTATAGTTGACTTAACTTCTGGCATGGGTAGCTTCTTTAATTTTTTGCCAAATGAGCTAAATGTATATGGTAATGAAATTGATTTAAAAGCATTCAAAGTTGCGCGTTTCCTTTATGAAAAGGCAACATTAACTAACCAGGATATTCGTTCATATAAGAGTGAAGTACTGTTTGATGTTGTATTAGGAAATCCACCATTTAATCTTAAATGGAAGGTTGGAGAGAACAAGTATTTATCTCAATTGTATTACTGCATGAAGTCTCATGAAGTATTAAAAGCTGGAGGGATTATGGGGCTAATAGTACCCATGAGTTTTCTTGCTGATGACTTTACAGATTCAGGCATGATAAATGAGATCAATAGTATGTTTGATTTTATTGGCCAAGTTAGTGTTTCAGAAGATGCTTTTTCGTCCTTAGGAGTTGCTAACTATCCGACGAAGATTATGTTATTCCAAAAGAAAAGCGATCATCTGCCAGCGCGTCCATATCAACATGATTTGTTTCTGCCTTATTCCGAAGCAAATGACATCTTTGAAAAGGTAATGAAACCCGTTAAAGAGCAGCTGAAAGAAGTTCGAGTGAAAATTGGATTGGAAAATCGTCAGAAAGTAAGTTCTGTTTACGAATTTAAGAAGAGCAAACTTCTCTTTGATATAAAAAGACATCCTAAGCTTCAAAAGCATTATGCAAATTGTGTAGCATATGCTGAACGATTGATCACACAAGAAAAGCCAAAAGGTATGGATGAAATAGAATGGCAGCAAAAGAAGGTGACGGAAAATAAGGTTTTAAGTTACCTACGTCAAACATTAAAGAAACAGCATAAAAGTGATGATACACGTCCAATAACACTAGTTAAAACTAAAGTGGGATTAAAATATAAGGCATACACTGCTAAGGATCGTAAACAACTGAAGGCTAGAAATCTTCCACCAGTTTTATTCGGTACATTGAAGTATCCATTCCCTGAACAAACCTACCGTAAATTGTTCGATAAAAAAAGAAAAAACCATGAACTACAGGAGACACCTTTTAGCAACGTAACGCCTCATAAAGAAATTGTCGAGTGGTTAGATGAGCTTGTTATTTATGACTATTCTAATGGCGAGAAAATACGCTTGAATGAGGTACAGAAAGGGGATACTGCCAAAATGCTTATGAAGCGGTATGGTTATCTTCAATGGGGTACGGGTGCCGGTAAGAGTATTTCTGCTGTAGCTCAAATGAAATATCGCTTAGAGCATAAGCAGGTGCATAACGTATTTATCGTTGCTCCAGCTATTGCAATTAATAACAACTGGGATGACATCTTAGGGAATTATGGATTCGATTATATCCGAATTCATAAGATGAGTGATATTCAAAAAATAGAGAGAGGCCAAATTGTAATCCTTACATTCGGTATGCTAACAAAATATGAAAAACAACTTAAGCGTTTTATGAAGCTGAAATCTCAAAAGGTCATGCTTCTATTAGACGAAGCGGATGCCATTAGTAATCCATCATCTAAGCGTGCAAAAGCTACATTAAATGTGTTTAGAAGGGTAAAAATTAAACAGCTCATGAGTGCTACAAGTACGAGAAATAGCATTCCTGAGAGTTTTACGGCCTTTGAATTGCTTTATAATAATTCTAGGCATATGCTGTCCCAAAGTCCTACGATTACAATAGAAGATCGTAAGACAGGAGATTTAAATGAGAAGGTGAATCCTTATAAAGGAATGGCTTTTCCACCCTACAAGAAGGGCCATATGCATTTCAAACGAACGTTTTCTCCAGAGCGGGCAACCGTTTTCGGGGTTGGCAAGCTAAATCAAGACATTTACAATGCATCTTTTTTGAATGACTTAATTAATAAGTCTATGATCACTCGTACTTTTGAAGAGGTATCAGGCAAGGACATATATAAACTCATTCAAAATACAGTGAAATTTAATACAATGGAGCAGGAATTATACAGAATTGTGGTTGAAGAGTTTTACAAATTAACATACTTATTCAACTCAACTGGGAATTCCAGAAAAGACTCTATGCTAAGAATTATTCAGCAATTAAATAGCTTATTAATGGCCTGTGTGAACCCTCAAGAGTTCAAGGAGTATAAATCTTCACAGTTACCTTCAAAAGCCGTGAGAACGCTGGAAATGATTAATCAATGGGATGATGAATATGTGGTGATTGGTTGTACACATATTAAGACGGTAGAACATTATCATTCATTCATAAAAAATGCTTTTCCTGACAGACCTATTTTTGTGATAACTGGAGATAAAGTATCTTTGAATCGACGGAAATCGATAATTAAAGAACTGAAAGAGTCCAAAAATGGAATTTTAATTTGTACACAGCAATCTTTATCAAGTAGTATGAACATTGATTTTGTAAACAACATTGTACTAATTGAGATGTTGTGGAATTACCCGTCGATGCACCAGTTCTTTGCAAGGTTTATTCGGTATACATCAAAGGAACAAAAGGAAGTTCATTTTGTGACTGTTGAGAATAGTATTGAGTCGAATATGCTGCAGTTAATTATTGCTAAGGAAAAACTAAATAATTTCATGAAAAATGAAACGATCGATGAGCAAGAAATCTTAGATAAATTCGGTATTGATTTTGATTTAATTAAAATGCTGCTTTCTAAAGAAAAGGATTCCGAAGGGAAATCTTATATAAAATGGGGGCAACAATTAGTTTGTTGATA